>JAFAOU010000198.1 GCA_019247495.1 Acidobacteriota bacterium | reverse complement strand
GTCATCGAACAACATCCACATCGTCGACCATGCGCAGCTTCCGACGAGCCGGTTCAACGTAACGATGAAGAAGAACCTGCAGAGCGCTTTCCCGCTGGGCGTCGTGCTCGGTCTCGCGGCGATCTTCTTCCTCGAGTACATGGACCGGTCGATCAAGACGCCCGAGGAGCTGGAGCGCGTCACGAAATTCGCGTCGCTCGGCGTCATTCCGTCGGCTAACTCTGCCGGCCGCGGCGGTTATGGATATGGCTACGGATACGGCCGCGGCACGCCGCGCCTTCGGTCGGTTACGGACACCGTCGACGCACAGGCCGGTATCGACCTGCTTCCGCACAGCGACTCGCGTTCGGCCATCGCCGAGGCGTATCGCGCCTTCCGCACGTCGCTGCTGCTCGCCTCCGCCAGCTCGCCAAAAGTGATCGTCATCTCATCGACGTTCGCCCGCGAAGGCAAGACCACCACCTCCGTCAATCTCGCAACCGTCCTCGCACAGATGGGCAAGCCGGTGCTGCTCATCGACGCCGACTTGCGCCGTCCGCGTCTGCAGAAAGTCTTCCGCGGCAAGATGAACCTTGGACTCGTCAATTACCTCGCTGCGAATATCGCGATCGACGACGTCATCCAGGACACGCAGGTTCCGAACCTCTCCCTGATCCTTTCAGGACCAACGCCGCCCAACCCGTCCGAGCTCCTCGGCTCCGATCGGATGAAGCACCTCATTCACGAGCTCCGCACGAAGTTCGCGTTCGTCATCTTTGATTCGCCGCCGGTCATGGCCGTCACCGACTCGATCGTGCTGGCCGCGAACGGCGACGGCGTCGTGCTCTGCGTGCATGGCGGTCAGACGCCGCGCGACATCGTGCAACGCGCGGCCGAGCGCCTTCGCCAGAGCAACATCCCGGTGCTCGGCGCGCTGCTCAACAACCTCGATCTGCAGCAGTACGGCTACTCGTTCAAGAAGAGTTACTACGACTACTACGACGAGGACGGCAACAGCTCGAAGGAACCGTCGAAGCAGCGCGTCGGATAACATCGGCGAGGTGCGCCTCGCATGATCGACATCCATCACCACTGCCTGCCTGGCGTCGACGACGGCCCGCGCACGCTCGCTGAGTCGGTCGATCTTTGCCGCATGGCCGCGGACGAAGGGATCGAGACGATCGTCGCTACGCCGCATGTGCTGCGCGGCCGCTGGCAAAACACCTCACGCCCGCAACTGGCGAAGATCCTCGACGATCTTCGCGCCGCGGTCGGCGACCGCCCGCGCATCGTTCTCGGATCCGAATACTTCTTCGCACACGACATGGACGAGATGCTGCGAACCGAATCGATCCTGCCGCTCGCCGGCGGACGCTACGTTCTCGTCGAATTCGCGAGCAACAACGTGCCGCCGCTCGTTCGCGATCCGCTTTACCGCGTGCAACTCAACGGCTGGATGCCGATCATCGCCCATCCCGAGCGCAACATCGTCTTTCAGTCCAAGCCGGAGTTCCTGGCATCGCTGCTCCGGATCGGCGTGAAGACGCAGGTCACGACCGGCAGCGTGACCGGCGAGTTCGGGCCGGAAGCGCAGGCCACCGCGATTGATTGGCTGCAGCGCGGCTGGGTGCACGTGATGGCCACGGATGCGCACAACGTGACAAAACGGCAGCCGCGATTTCGCGCCGCGAGGGAGCGCGTCGCGGCGCTCGTCGGCGAGGAAATCGCGCAATCTCTCTTCGTCGACAATCCAAAATCAATCGTAGAAAGCCGCGGACTCGTGTACGATCCCGACTTGCCGGATTCGTTAGTCCCCGAATCCGGTGGCCTGTTCGGTCGAATACGAAAGCTTTTTACAAAGTGAACGCACTGCTGCGCCCGCTTGTGGCGCTTCTCCCGCTACTGACTGCCGTTCCTGTTCTCGCGCAGAACTTTTACGAAGCGCGATTCCAGAGCGGGGTGGTCGATTTCAACCGCGGCGCCTATGCGCGTGCCGCGGACGAGTTGCGCGTGGCTGCCTTCGGCCGCGTTGACGATATCCCATCTTACATTACTGCGGAAGTGTACCTCGCGGTCGCGAACGACCGTCTCGAGCATGCCGAGGATGCACGCACGGCCGCTTTGAAGGTTCTGCAGGCGGAACGGATCACGCCGTCGTACGCCGCGCTGAAGCTTCCGCCGGATGTTCGCACTTCGTTCGAGCAACTCCTTCCGGCGTACCTGACGCGCGACCAGCTCGCCAATGTGCCGGCGTTCGCCCGTTTCGCCCCGCAGGCCCCGGCCGTGCAATCGGGCGCGCCGCGGCCCAGCCGGCATACCGCGATCGTGCCTACGCCGACCAAGCAGCCGAACGTCGCCGTCACCGCGCCGAGAAACGACAACAAAGTCGAGCAGCAGCCTCCGCAGCCGGCGCTCGACTACGGGCGGCTGGCGCTCGAACGCGTCGCGGCCGGAGACGAAGCCGGCGCACGCCGCTACGCCGACCTGGCCTTCGCGTCCGATGACACCAATCCAAACGCACACGCCGCGCTGGCCCAGATCGCCCGCGCTCACAACACGTGGAGCGAGGTGGCCGAGCACTACGCCATCGTCCGTACACGCCGGCACCTCACCGATGACGAAACCGCTGCGTATCTCATCGCACTCGTCAAGATCGGACGCGTCGCCGATGCCATGGGCGTACGCCGTACCGCGTCGAACGCAGTTCTCACGCGTCCGGACGTTCGCGACGCGCTGCAAAGCATCGAACCGAAGCCGGCACCGCAACCGCCTGCCTCACAACCGCCTGCTCCACAACCGCCTGCGCCACAGCCGATTGCTCCACAGCCACAACCGATTGCTCCACAACCGATTGCTCCACAGCCGATTGCTCCACAGCCAGTAGCGCCGCAGCCGGTTGCACCTTCGCCGGTGCCTCAACCTCAACGTCCCACGCCGAGCGTCACGCCTGCGCCGGTTCCCGCGCCCATCGTCCCAGCTCCTGTTCCGCAGCAAACCGAGCCGACTGAACCGGTCGCCGATCAGATTGCGGCGGCGGAGCAGATGGCAACAGCGGGCAACATTGTCGGGGCGCGCACGGAGCTTCGCCGGATCGCACTGCTTCCGAATCTGCAACGCAGCGATCGCCAGGCGCTGGCGCGTGCGCTCAGCCAGACCGCGCTCTACGCCGAGTCGTCGGCGCAGTACCGCAAAACGTATCCGCTCAAGGCCGGCGAAGAGACGCACATGTTCTACGAGGCCGTAAATCGTTTCGAGCTCGGCGACTACAGCCTGGCCCGCCAACTGATCACGCGGGCCCTGCCGGCCCTGCCACAGACGCCGGCAATTCTGGCCTACCGCGACCGCATCATGGCGCAGCAGTGAAATTTTGCCGTATCATCTCGTTTTGTCCGAGGTGACCATGAAAACCCGAATCCTCCTTACTCTCGCGTTTGCGATGTGTGCTGTCGCCGCGTTCGGCGCCCAACCCGGCGTCATCGACCACAATCCTCCGGGCTGCATGCTCGTGGGCGAGATGCCGATCATGAAGGTCGACACCTCCGATGACGGCCTCCTCCGTGCGTACTTCCGCCGCCAGGGATCGACCGATTGGTGCTTCGTCGACGGCAAGAACCTCGGCAAGTTGTCGCAGGTGACGCTGCCGAAGTTCGATCCGAACGAGGCCATCGAGTATTACTTCATCGTCCTCGACGGCAAGCGCGTCGTGGCCAAGAGCCCGAAGATCTACAACGCGAAAAACGAGCAGCATTGCGATGCGCCGTTCGCGCGGCACGCCATCATGCTGACGCTCGAGTGCCTGCCGCCGGGAACCAATCCGATTTCGATGACCGCCGGATACGCGGCCAAAACGATCATCGGGGGCCCGCCGGCCTCTCCGGAAAAGCCGACGCAGACCGCCGCCAACAGCAGCGTGCACTAAGAAATCAGACGATTGCACATCGAAAGGGCCGCCGGTTTCGGCGGCCCTTTTTGCGTTCAGTGCGCTTTCGCTTTTTTCACTTCCTCGGTCAGCGCCGGAATGATCGTGAAAAGATCGCCGACGACGCCGAGGTCGGCGATGCGGAAGATCGGCGCCTCGGGATCTTTGTTGATCGCGACGATGTGCTTCGAGGAAGACATGCCCGCGAGATGCTGGATGGCCCCGGAGACGCCGGCGGCGACGTAGAGATTCGGACTGACCACTCGTCCGGTCTGGCCGACCTGATGCTGGTGATCGATCCATCCCGCATCGACGGTCGCGCGCGATGCGCCGACAGCGCCGCCGATCGCGTGCGCGAGGTCGCGAATGATCGAGAAGTTCGCGCCTTCCTTCAGACCGCGGCCGCCGGAGACGATGATGTCCGCTTCGACGATCGACAGTTCGTCACCCTCGGAGATTTTCGTTTCGACGACTTTCGTCTTCGAATCGGACGAGGCGCTGACTTCCACGACTTCCGCCGCACCGCCGCCCGACTCCTCGGCCGGGAAGGCGTTGATGCGCGTCGTGGCGATCGCGGGGGAACTGCTGATCTCAACCGTCGCGAACGCTTTGCCCGAGTACACCGGACGGCGCGCCCGCAGCTTGCCGCCAGTCCATTCGAGGCGATCGACGTCCGAGGCGACGCCGGCGTCGAGACGCGCAGCGAGGCGCGGCGCGAGATCGCGTCCATTCGATGTCCCACCCAGCAGGACGATCGAGGCAGACGACGCGGTGATCGCGGCCTGCATCGCGGCGGTGTAGGTCTCGGTGTTGTACGCACCGGCATCGGCGACATAGAGCTTCTTCGCGCCATAGCGGCCCGCGTCATCCGCTGCCGCGCGGTCCGTTGCAAAGGCGGCCAGATCGGCGCCAGCCGCTTCGGCGAGCTTGCGGCCGATCGAGAGCGCCTCGCGCGACGCTTTCTTCAACTTCCCATCGAGAACTTCACAGAAAACGAGAACGGTCACAGCGCCTTCGCCTCCTCTTTCATGTAGCGGACGATTTCCTTCGCCGCCGCGGCGGGATCGGCGCCGTCGATCTTGCGGCCGCCGCTCTTTTCGGGCGGCAGTTCGAGCGAGACGACGGTGACGCGCTGATTGACGATGTCGGAATCGGCGAGGCCGAGGTCGGAGACCGACTTCGAATCGATGGTGATCTTCTTCGCGGCCATGATGCCTTTGAGCGAGGCGTAGCGAGGCTCGTTCATCCCCTTCTGCGCGGTGATCACCGCCGGCATCGACGCCTCGATGATCTCCTCGGCACCTTCGATCTCGCGATGCGCGGTTACCTTCCCGTCCGCGACTTCGAGGTGCGTGACGACGTTGACCTGCGGATAGCCGAGGATCTCGGCGACCATCGGACCGACGAGCGAGTTGTCAGTACCGACGCCCTGCTTGCCGAAGAAAACGAGATCGTGCGGAACAGTCTTGATCGCGGCCGCGAGTACTTTCGCGATGCCGAGCGAATCGGCATCGGCCGATTCCCCTTTCACGTGCAACGCCTTCGTCGCGCCGCGGGCGAGCGATTCGCGCAAGGCCTGTTGCACCCGGTCGGGACCGAAGGCGAGAACGGTGACGTCACCGCCCTGTTTTTCCTTCAGACGGATCGCTTCTTCGAGCGCGTACTCGTCGTATGGCGAGACGATGTATTTGATGCCGGTGTCGTCGATGTGGCGGCCGTCGCCGCCGATTTTGATTCGCGTCTCGGTGTCGGGCACCTGCGCGATACAGACTACGGAATTCAAGGTAGGCCTCCGTTAAAGCGCCCGGATTCTAGGGAAAAGGCACAAGGTTCGCAAACAAGCGTTCCCATTCAGCAGCGGTCACGCAAAACGAGAGCCTGGACGGAGGATGCGATGCCATTCATGAACCGGCAGTACGAGGGAGACGCGAATCAGTCAGGCGCTCGCCGCATGTTCCGCTCGCCGATGACGGACTTCAAACGCCAGACCCGCGGCAACGGAAACGGGACCAGCCGCCCCAACGCGAAAGCGGCGCCGCCCGAAGTGACCAACGCCGAAAATTTTTACTACGTGAAGCAGATGAATTCGAAGACGCCGATGGTCGTCGTGATGAACGACGGCGAAGAGATCCGCGGCTGCATCGAGTGGTACGACCGCACCTGCATCAAAGTGAATCGCGACGGCGCGCCGAACCTGCTGATCCAGAAGCACTGGATCAAGTACGTGTTCAAACAGGAAGAGCTCGGGGAGTAAGGCTGTCATCCTGAGCCGCCGGAGGCGTCGTAGGCGAAAGCCGGAACGCCGGAGGACGGTCGAAGGACCCCCAACCTGCTAACCCGGTTGGGCGGCGGTGTTTCACGAGGCAAGCATCAAGGGGTCCTTCGACCGTCCTTCGCCGGCCTCGCTTCGCGCGACTCGGCTCCGGCGGCTCAGGATGACAGTCCGACACCACTACAATCTCGCGCGTGAAACCCTTGGCCATCAGCCTCGGCGATCCTGCCGGTATCGGCGCGGAGATCGTGTTCAAGGCGTTGCGCGATGCGAACATCCCCGCGCGCGTCTTCGGCAGCCGGGCGCTCGCGGAGCCACCGAACGACATCGATTTCGCCGACATCGGCGGCGAAGGTCCGATCCGCTTCGGCGTCATCGACGCCGCGTACGGACGCATCGCGCTCAACTCGATCGATGCCGCGTTGCGCGCCATTGACGCCGGCGAATGTTCCGCGCTCGTCACCGCGCCGATTCACAAGCAGGCTATCGCGCTCGCCGGCTCGCCGTTTCCGGGACACACGGAGCTGCTCGCGGACCGCGCGGGACTGAAACGCTACGGGCATGACTACGCGATGTACTTCGACTCGCCGAAACTCAAGTCGGCGCTGCTTTCCGTTCACCTTCCGCTGCGCGACGCGATTGCAACCATCAACACGGACGACATCGCCGCGCTGGCGCAACTCACCAGCCGTGAATACGCGCGGCTTTATGGCAGCGCGCCTCGCATCGCTGTCGCTGGAGTGAATCCGCACGCCGGCGAAGGTGGAAAGTTCGGCGATGAAGAACGCATCATCGAGCGCGGCGTGGCGCAGGCCCACGCGGCAGGATCGACCGTCACCGGTCCGCATCCCGCCGACACGATCTTCCTCGCCGCATCTCGGGGACAATACGATGTCGTGCTGGCCATGTACCACGATCAAGCGCTGATCCCGATCAAGACGATGGCGTTCGAGCAGTCGGTGAACGTGACCATCGGACTGCCGTACCTGCGCGTTTCCGTCGATCACGGCACGGCCTTCGACATCGCCGGCCGCGGAATCGCTGATGCGGCGCCGATGCGCTACGCGATCGAGTGGGCGGCCGCGCACGCGGCGAGGTTCGAACGATGAACCGCCGGACGGTGATTCTGACGATCGTCATCCTGCTCGTCTTCCTGCTCCTGATGCTGAATCTGCAGAGGCAGCTTCTGAAGTTGCAGCAGCAGCGCGGCGCCACGACCACGAGCACGCGTTGAAGAACCACTGGCTCGCCGTCATCGTGCTCTTTCTCGTCGCCGGAGCGTGGGGCGCGAGCTTCACGATCGTGAAGAGCGTTCTCACGCGCATCCCGCCCGAGCCGTTCATCGTTCTCCGATTCACGATCGCCGGAATCGTGCTGCTCGCCGTCGCGCTCACGTCGCGCAAACTCCCCCGCTCCGCGCTGCGCCCCGGCCTGATCCTCGGCGCGTTGGTCTTCAGCGGCTACTGGCTGCAGACGCGCGGACTGATGTCGATCTCGCCCTCGCGATCGGCGTTCCTGACCGGCTTGTACGTGGTGATGGTCCCGTTCTGCGATCGCCTGCTCTACGCGAAGCGGATCGGCGCACGCGCATGGATCGGCTGCGTGCTCGCAGCCGCCGGAACCACATTGCTAATCGGCGGCATCGACGCACGCGCCGGTTTCGGCGACATTCTCACCATCATCTGCGCGATTTGCTTCGCGCTGCACATGGTCCTCTCCGCGAAGTACAGCACGGCTACGCCCGCACTCGGACTTGCGGCGGTGCAGGTAATCGTCGTCGGAGTGGCCGCGATCCCTCCGTCGCTTTTTGTGCCGCGTCCGCATCTCACGCCGTTCGTCTCCACGGTGATTCTCTTCACCGCGATCGTAACGACGGCGCTGGCGTTCGTCGCGCTGATGTGGGGGCAATCGCACGTGACGGCAACCGAGGCCGCGGTCATCCTGGCGTTCGAACCGATGGCGGCGTCGATCACCTCCCTCGTCTTCCAGCACGAGCCGGTCACGTTCGGATTCGTCGCCGGCGCATCGATGATCCTCGGCGCGATGGTGATCTCTCAATTGCCGGCGTCGCGTCGTAGAATCGCCGGATGGACGCTAACCGGCTGATCAAGTGGGTGGTCATCATCGCGCTCGCCGCGTTCGCATGGATCTATGCGTTGCCGTGGGCGAAGAAACAGATTCAGGGGCACTCAGCTCCCGCAGCGGCCGCGGACAGCAGCTGCGTCACCGCCGCACAGCACGCGTCCGAAACGTGGGGCAGCGGGCTGCACCGGTTCGTCAATCCGCCCTACGATCTCGGCGAGTGGGGACGTTTTCGCACAGACGTCGAAACGCAGATCGCTGCCGCGAACGCGGCCTGCCGGGAGTCGTCGCAGTCATGCGACAACGCCCGCGATGCGATGCGCGAACTGCGGTCGCTCGTGGCCAGCCTCGACAACTCCATCACCAGCGGAACACCGCCGCCCGATGACGCCGTGCAGCGCCAGGAAGCGATCGACACGAAGATCGAAGTCGCCGCAGAGCTGGCGCGCGGTGGGAAGTAACTTCAGACACCCATCTCTTCCGCGAGCGCGACGATCTCGTCGCGCAGCGCGCCGCGCGTGCGCATGAGGCGCTCGAACGCACTACGCCGCGCGATACGCCACGTCAGAGCTCGCGTGCGGCCGATCACGTCGTCGAGCTGTTCGAAGAATCGCATCGCGATGTACCCGAGAAACGGCAGGACGAGCGCGGTGAGGACGCCGTAGGCGATTCCGAATCGCCACGCAACAAGTGAACCGTAGACGATGTACGTCAGCGGGTAGAGAGCCAATCCTCCAACTGCTTTTGTCGTCGCCACAAGCTCCTGGCCGCGTGTGAATCGGGAAAGAACGCGGATCAATCTGTACGTCGGGTAGTGAGCGATGGCCCCGATGATTGCCAGCGGGAACGTGATCAGGAGCATGGCAATCGTTCGGATGCTGCCGCGCACGCTCGGCCGCGGCAACGTTTCCGGCTGCAAGTTCGCGTCGCCGAGCTCGGCCTCGAAGCGCTCGAAGCGCGACTGCAGTTGCGCCAGCCGTTGCGGGTCGCGTTCGCGAAGACGCGTGTATCCGGCGATGAATCGCCTGCGCATTTCCAGCTGCTCGGGCAGGTCGGAGCGGCCGAGCGACATGATCCGTTCCGCGCGGCCGATGAGATCGAGCGCCTCGCGCGAATCGGCCTGCAGCGTCAGCGTGGCAAGTGCGGATTCGACGCGATCCGTCAGCGCCGCCACGGCGTCGCGCGGCGGTTCGCCGTTTTCGTCGACGACTGTCGGAGCGACGTCGACGCCGGCGCCGAAGTACAGCAGCGCGTCACTGCGGAAGCTGTGCTTCGCCGTGTAGAAAACAGCAGTCGGAACGATGACGATGTCCGGACACTCCTCGGCGCTGCACCCGAGCGCGATGCGGGCCGCGCCCGTCTTCAGCTCCTTCAGCTGCGGCTCGCTGTGCGTCGTTCCCTCCGGAAAAAGCGCGATCGCCCCGCCGCGCACGAGCAGCGCGCGCGCAGCCGAGAACATCTCGCGGTTTTGCGACGTCGAGTAGTTGTCCTGCGTGCGGTACACCGGAATCGAATCGATCCCGCGCGCGAACCAGCCAATCAGCGGCATCTTGAACAGCGGCGCTTTCGCAAGGAACGAAACCGGCCGCGGCACGAAGCAAAGCAGAAACAGCGGGTCGATCAGCCCATTCGGATGATTGGCCGCGAAGATCACCGGCCCGCGCGGAACCTTCTCCCAGCCGACGATTTCGATGCGGCGGAAGAACGTCTTCGCGATGAGGCGAAGGATCGGGGTGATGAAGCGGCGCATGGTCATGGTGTGCCGGTGATCAGGATCAGAAAAGCCCTTCACCACAAAGGCACAAAGGACACAAAGGTGTCTCTTTGTGCTCTTCGTGTCTTTATGGTTAGAAGCCTTTCTGCATTCATTGTTTCGCTGAAGCAGACCACGCCGCGTACATCCAGATGCAGCCGGCGATCACGATCGATAGCGGCACGAGCATGAAGGCGCGTTCGAGCGAGTGGTAGTGATCGGAGACGGCGCCGATCAGCGGCGGCGAGGGGATGTCGCCGACCACGTGCATCACCAGCACTGACAATCCGACCGCAGTGGCGCGCTCGCCCGGCTTGACCGCATTGATGATCGCGGAGTTGACCGGTCCCGTGCACATGAAGATGAACACCTCGGCGATCGCGATCGCCGGCAGGTAGATGCTGCGATGCGGATTCGAAACGGCGATGAACGCTGCAGGAGCCGCAATCAGCGTCGCGATGCCCGAGACCCAGAGATACGACTGCTTCGATCGCTTTAGAAAAAAATCGCCGAGCCAGCCGCCGGCGAATGTGCCGATGAATCCCGTCACCAGCGCGATCGTTCCGAACGTCACCGTCGCTTCGCTGCGCTGCATTCCGCGGACGCGCTCGAGGAATGCCGGCATCCAGAATCCGAGACCGCCGAGCGCGAACGTGTACGCGCCGTAGCCGAGGGCGGTCAGGATGAATGGACGATTGCGGAAGAGATCGCGATAGGCCTCGGTCCAATGCGCCGGCGCGCGATCTTCGCCGGCAACATCGTGCAATCCGCGCGGCGGATCTTTCACGAGCAGCACCAGCAGCGACAGCAACAGCCCGGGAGCGCCGGCGATCCAGAACGCGGCGCGCCAACCGAAGTGCTGATCGACCAGACCGCCGAGGATGTAGCCGGCCGCGGAACCGATCGGAATCGCGCAGAAAAATACGGCCAGCACGCGGCCGCGGCGTTCGATCGGAAACGAATCGGCGAGCAGAGCCGGCGCGATCGTTCCGTACGCTGCTTCGCCGACGCCCACGCCCGAACGCGCAATGAACAGCGACATGAATCCGCGCGCGAATCCCGCCAGCGACGTCGCCACACTCCACACCGCCACGCCGAGCGCGATCAACGGCGGCCGTTTGCGGCGGTCACCTAACGCGCCGAACAGTGGCGACGTCAATGTATAGACGACGATGAATCCGGTGCCGACGAGACCGAGCTCCGTATCGGAAAGATGCAGCTCCGACTTCTTGATCGACTCCACCACCGCCGCCACGACCCAGCGGTCGAGATAGTTGAAGAGATTGATCAGCGTGAGGATCGCCAGCGCGTAGCGGGCCGCGCGCCGAGCAGCTGGTGAATCGATCGCCACAGACATTTTCGGAAGTGTAGCGCGCGAAACTCGCGGCGCGCCGGACCGTAATCAATGAGCGCGGGTATCATGCAGCCAATTCTTCCATCATGAAAAAAGTTCTCCCGTATCTCGCGTGCCTCATCGGCATCGTCGTACTCGTGGTGCTCATGCCGCGCTTCAACGCGGCGCAGCCTCAAGGCATCCGTCTGACGCGCAGCGACGCCGTTCCGATCGCCGATGCGCAGGCTCGTCAGCTCGGCATTCCGGTCGATCGCTCGTGGACGGTACTGTCATGGGCGAACTCGACGCTGCTCGATAAAGAGCTGGAGCCGAAACCGGAGCTTCGCCGCCGCGCCGCCGATGATCCCGTCATCGGTCCGCGACTGGGAGGATACAAACGCGTTTACTACCGCCGCGGACTGGAGAAGTCCGTTCCGTATGGTTACGTCGTCGTCGATCAGCGGACAGGCGCCGTGCTCATGGCGCGGCGGATGTCGCGTGCCGAGGAGACCGGGGCGCGGCTCACCGAAGCGCAGCTGCGTCCAAAAGTTGACGCTTTCGTACACTCGCGCGAATTTCCCGGCGCGCCTTCGCCGCAGTTCGAAGATGCGCGGCCGAGTGTGATGCGCTCGCGCACCGACTGGATTTTCCGTTACCGCGTCAAGACGAACTTTTCGGTTGGCAACGTCGTTCCGTACCTCTATGTCTTTTATGCCGGCGATCGCTTCTCCGGCTGGGCGCTGATCGAGGAGTACGCCGACGGCAGCCAGTTCCGTAGCGACGACACAGGCAGCGGCGTGGCCAGTCTGTTGATGCGGCTCGCTCTGAATTTCGTGCTGCTCGTGCTTCTCCTGGTGATCTTCCTCCGCAAGTATCACGCGGGCGAAGTCGGCGTCGGCACCGGTTCGATTCTCTTTGGTCTGATCGTCGTGCTCTGCCTCGTCGTCGACGTGATCATGATGCCGTCGGCAACCGAGGGGAGCCAGATGGGCAGCATCGATGCGCAGGCGACAGCGGCCGCGCAGCTGGCCTTCAAGTTTCTTCTCTACGACATTCCGCTGGCGGTCGTCGTCTTCTTCGCCTGGTCCGTCGGTGAAAGCTATACGCGCGAACGGTGGGGCGAATGGCTGGCGTCATTCGATGCAATTCTTCGCCGCGATCCGCTCAACGCCACGGTGGGACGCTCCGTTTTCAACGGCGTTCTTTTCTCTCCGGCCATCGCCGCCGCTGCATTTCTGACCGGCCTGATCCCGCTCGTTCTGGGGATGGCGCATCCATCGATGGGTGTCGGAACCGACGTCGCCGTGCAGCTCGGCGGCCCGGTTCTTCTCCTTCTCTTTTCTGCGGTCGATGCCGTGATCTTTCCGATCACGTCGCTGTTTTTCATGTCGTGGACGAACCGCTTCCGCGTGTTGTGGATCGGGATGATCGCGGCGGTCGCGGTCGGCGTCATCAGTTCCGTTTGCGAAGTTCCGATCGATCCCCTGGTGACGCGGATGCTCTTCGGTTTCGGCGCGATCGGCGCGATCGTGCTGATGCTCCGCAAGTACGACCTGCTCTCCACCGCCACGGCCTTGTTCGGCGCAACGCTGATCTCGATGACCCTGCCGCTTATGAGCGTTGCGCAGGGACACATGCTCCGCCAGATGATTCTTGCGCTGGCGCTGCCGCTGGCGGCGCTGCTCGTCTTCGGCATTGCGGCCATGATGACGAAACGCGAAGTCGTCTACACGTATGAGGACCTCGCGCCGCATGTGAAACGGATCGTCGAGCGCGAGCGCGTCAAGGCGGAAATCGACGCCGCGAATCGGATTCAAGCCGCCCTGCTGCCGGTCGATGCGCCCGACGTCTCCGGTGCGGAGTTCGCGTCGCACTACCGCGCCGCGACCGAGATCGGCGGCGATTACTTCGACTTCCTCACCATGCCCTCGGGCGAGATCGGAATCGCGTTCGGCGACGTCTCCGGCCACGGGCTGACCAGCGGCATCGTCATGGCCATGGCCAAATCCGCGCTGCTCGTGCAGGTCGACTACGACCCGTCGCCGCGCGCGGTGATGAACGTGCTCAACGACATCGTCATGAAGACGGCGCCGAAGCGCATTCTGATGACGTTCTTCTTCGGCCTTCTCGATCCGACAAGTCAGACGCTGCGCTTCTCCTCGGCCGGCCATCTCGATCCCTACGTTTATCGCGCCGCGACGAAGCGCCTCGAGGCTCTCTCCTCATGGGGCTTCCCCCTCGGCGTGCGCCGCCGCGAGCCGTTCATGGAACACAGCGTCGACTTCGAACCCGGCGACCGCCTCATTCTCTATAGCGACGGTCTGATCGAGGCAATCGACGACGACGGCGATCCGTACGGTTTCGAACGGTTCGAGAAAACGATCCTTTCCTGCGGCCACATGCACGCTGAGGACATTAAAAAGACGCTACTGAACTCGATCCGCAAGTTCACGCGGAATCGTCCGCCCGAGGATGACCAGACGCTGGTGGTCGTTTCGTTTGAGGACGAAGCGGCTGTGCGGGCAGCGGGATAAACAGCTTGGACCACAGAGGCACAGAGGACGCAGAGAGATTCTTTGTGTCCTCTGTGTCTCTGTGGTTCTAATGCCTTAGAATCCGCGCCCTTATGGCCACCAACACAGAACCAAACAAGATCATCTACTCGATGGTCGGAGTGTCGAAGTTTCACGGCAAGAAGCAGGTCCTCAAGGACATCTACCTCTCGTATTTTTATGGCGCGAAGATCGGCGTCATCGGTCTGAACGGATCGGGCAAATCGTCGCTGCTGCGGATCCTCGCCGGAACGGACAAAGACTTCATCGGCGAGACCGTGCTCTCGCCGGGTCACACCGTCGGCTTCCTCGAGCAGGAGCCGCAGCTCGATCCGAACAAAACGGTGCGTGAGATCGTCGAGCAGGGCGTGCAGCCGGTCATCGATCTGCTCAAAGAATTCGACGAGATCAACAACGCCTTCGGCGATCCCGACGCCGACATGGACAAGCTCATGGAGCGCCAGGGGAAAGTGCAGGACAAGCTCGACGCCGCCGGCGCATGGGATCTCGACTCGAAACTCGAGATGGCCATGGACGCGCTGCGCTGCCCGCCGGCCGACACGCTTTGCGGCATTCTCTCCGGCGGCGAAAAACGTCGCGTCGCGTTGTGCCGTCTGCTGCTGCAATCGCCCGACATCCTTCTGCTCGACGAGCCGACCAACCATCTCGATGCCGAGTCGGTGGAGTGGCTGGAAAAACATCTGCAGCAATATCCCGGCACCGTCATCGCCGTCACGCACGACCGCTATTTCCTCGACAACGTGGCCGGATGGATTCTCGAGCTTGACCGCGGCGCAGGCATCCCGTTCAAAGGCAACTACTCGTCGTGGCTGGAACAGAAGCAGGAGCGTCTCAAGAACGAAGAGAAGTCGGAATCGCAGCGGCAGAAAACGCTGGAGCGCGAGCTCGAGTGGATCCGCATGTCGCCGAAAGGCCGCCACGCCAAAGGCAAAGCGCGCATCACCTCGTACGAAAATCTGCTCAATCAACAAACGCAGGAGAAGGTGCAGGATCTCGAGATCTACATCCCGCCTGGTCCGCGCCTTGGCAGCATCGTCGTCGAAGCGGACAACGTGCGCAAAGCATTCGGCGACACGCTGCTCATCGATGAGATGGAGTTCAAGCTCCCGCCCGGCGGCATCGTCGGAGTGATCGGACCGAACGGCGCCGGCAAGACCACGCTCTTTCGCATGATCCTCGGACAGGAAGCGGCGGACGCCGGCACCATCCGCGTCGGCGAGACGGTGAAGCTCGGCTACATCGATCAGAACCGCACGCTCGATCCCGACAAGACCATCTTCGAAGAGATCACCGGCGGCACGGAGCTCGTGCTGCTCGGACCGCGCGAGATGAACTCACGCGCGTACGTGGCGCGCTTCAACTTCTCCGGCTCCGATCAGCAGAAGAAGGTCGGCATCCTTTCCGGCGGCGAACGCAATCGCGTCCATCTCGCCAAGATGTTGAAGGAAGGATCGAACGTCCTGCTGCTCGACGAGCCGACGAACGATCTCGACGTCAACACCATGCGCGCGCTGGAAGAAGCGCTCGAAAACTTCGCCGGCTGCGCCATCGTCATCTCGCACGACCGTTGGTTCCTCGACCGCGTGGCAACGCACATCCTCGCGTTCGAAGGAGACAGCCGCGTCGTCTACTTCGACGGCAACTACAGCGAGTACGAGGAAGACAAGCGCAAGCGGCTGGGCGCCGAGGCCGATCAACCGCATCGGATTCGCTACCGGCAGATGACGCGGTAGGCAGCCTCCGAAAGTGCTATCATCCCGCGCTCATCGAGAGTCCGAGCGGTCCATTGGTGTGCGGTAGCTGTGTGTGTTGTCCGCCGGAGGACCGGGTGGAGAGGCCGCTCACCGCGAAAAACGATTCACAAATTCGAACCTGAAAAACGGTGATTTGGAGTCGGCGGCCTCGACCGGGTTGTAAGTGCTTGAAAAGATGGGGCAGTCCGGCGGCAGCCGGCCTGCACCAATGATCGTCGATATCCCATGTAGATCTTGTAGAACGTTCCATTCAGGGGGGATGATGGCCCTAATTCAAATGGGAGGGGTTAGGGTCTGAACCAAGAGGGGATTACCTGCTTTTCGCAGTCCACGTTGTAAATCGTCCGAAACGGTCAACCACAAAATCGAGGAGGATTTGATGAAGTTGAGAATTACGCTTTTTGCTCTGCTATTGGTCGCGCTGGCCGGGGGCGTCTTCGCCCAGGGCTCGCAGACCGCCACTCTGGAAGGCACCATAACCGGTGCTGACGGGACCCCGATGCCGGGCGTCACGGTGACCGCAACATCGCCAGCGATGATGGGTGAGCGCACGGCGATTTCCCTGCCCAGCGGCGATTACGTGATGCGCGGGCTTCCTCCCGGCGACTACCACATCACGTTTACGCTCGAAGGAATGAAGGCGAAAGACGTCCAGAAGACGCTTCCCCTTGGCGTCTCCACTCGCGTCGACGCCAAGATGAGCGTCAACGCGGTGAGCGAGGCGATCACGGTAACCGCGGCCAACCCGACGGTGCTCGAGAGCACAACGGTCGGCGCGAACATCAGAAAAGAAACCGTCGAACAGCTTCCCATCCTGCGTACACCCACCGACATCGCGTCGCTTTCGCCGAACGTGACCGGCGACCGTGGCGGCCGCGCGACGACTCCCGTCGCCGGTCAGCTCTCCATCAACGGCGGCATGGCGTACGACAACAACTTCATGATCAACGGCGTCAACTTCCAGGACAACATCTTCGGCAACACGAACAACCTGTTCGTCGAAGACGCCATCCAGGAGACGCAGGTCCTCACGTCCGGCATCTCGGCCGAATACGGACACTTCACGGGCGGCGTTCTGAACGTCATCACCAAGAGCGGTGGCAACAAGTTCAGCGGCACCTTCCGCGACAACATGAGCAAGCCGACGTGGACGAATCTCACCCCGTTCGAAAAGGGATTCCGCGGCGACGGCGTGACTCCGGCGAAACCGGCCCCGCACACGGTCCACACGCTCTCAAACATTTATGAGGGCACCCTCGGTGGCCCAATCATGAAAGACCGCATCTGGTTTTTCCTGGCAGGACACAAGGAGTCGTCGAGCGCGCCGACAAGCCTGACCCTGACGGCCATTCCGCTCAATGTAGCCACCACGAACAACCGCCCCGAGGGCAAGATCACGGCCAACATCGGGTCCGGCCACACCCTGCAGGGCGACTACATCGACAACCCGGTCAAGCGCAACTTCGAGATCCAGGTCGCCCCGCTGACGTTGTCGGCGGTCGGCGTCAACTCAGTCCGCGAGAACCGCGGCTACTCGGCGTTCTACTCAGGCGTCCTCACCACAAACGTCTTCGCAGAAGCGCGCTACTCGAAGAAGCACTTCGGCTTCCGCGGCCTCGGCGGCACGGCCACCGACATCGTCAACAGCCCGTTCCGCGCCTCCACCCGTGTCACGGGTGTTGCCGCGGCCGGAACCTTCAACGCCCCGTATTTCGACGCAACCGATCCTGAAGACCGCAACAATAAACAGGCGGCCGCTTCGCTGTCGTACTTCCTGTCGACTGCGAACATGGGCAGCCACGACCTGAAGGGCGGCTACGAACAGTTCATCGACGAACGCACCGGCGGCAACAGCCAGACGGCAACCGGCTACGTGTTCTACGGCGGCTTTAAGAGCAGCGGTGGCCTCCCGGTCCTCGACGCGAACGGAGAGTTCATTCCTCTATTCAATCCTCGGTCCGGCGGTTCGACCCAGGAAATGAGAATGGGCCTGTGGCTCCCAACGCGCGGCGCCGTGCTGGACAGCACGACGGATACGCTCTTCATCAACGACCGCTGGAATCTGAACAACCATTTCAACTTCAACATCGGTGGCCGTTACGAGAAGACGAAGTCGAAAGCGACCGGCGGCATCGTCCCCATCGACACCTCGAACTTCGTTCCGCGCCTCGGCGGTTCATTCGATCCGCGCGGCGACGGCAGATACAAATTCGACGTGACCTACGCGCAGTACGTCGGCCGCTACAACCCGGCGCTCTCCGGAGCGAACACGCCGGTCGGTAAGCCGGCTCTGCTCTACGGCTATTACACCGGCCCGAAGGGTGAAGGACGCAACTTCGCACCTGGTTTCGACGTGAAGAACTACAAGTTCTACTACGCCAGCGTTCCGACCGCGAACATCTTCGTCGACAAAGGAATGCACGCGCCGATCAGCAACGAAGTAACGCTTTCCGCCGGCACGGTTCTCCCGAAGAGCGGCTGGGCGAAGGCGACATTCACCAACCGTAAATACACCGACTTCATCGAGGACTTCGTTCTCTTCAAGGACGGCTGCACGAACATCGTGCTCCAAGGTGTCAGCGCCGGCTGCGCCGACAACATCCGGTATGCCAACAGCAACGGCCCGAAACGCCTGTATCAGGCGGCCGATATCCAGGCGCACTACGACCTCACCCGCAACTGGGGCCTGGAAGGCAACCTGACGCACCAGTTCAAGAACAACGGCAATTACGAAGGCGAAGTAGGCCAGACGATTCCGACCTCGGCTTTCGGCAACCGTCCTGAGATGCAGGATCCACGCGAGCTGCCGACGGGCAGACTGCTGCAGTACGAAGCCAACCGTTTGCGCCTCTGGACGACCTACAACTTCAACCTCGGCCGTTTCGGCAGCCTCGGCACCGGCCTCCTCTTCCGCTATGACTCGCCGCTTACCTATAGCTATTCCGCATCCGTTGCCCGTACGGCGGCGTCGAAAGCGCTGAATCCCGGCTACACAGGTGCGAGCTCGACCGCAACGATTTTCTTCGGCCCTCGCGGCGCAGGCGAGTTCAACGCATCGTCGGTGTTCGACGCTTCGTTGCAGTGGAACATCCCGATCGCAGTCGTCACACCGTGGATCAAGTTCGACATCCGTAACGTGTTCAACGATCGTACGTTGCTTTCGTACAGCACCGCCATCACGGCCGACGCGACCACTCCGCTCGATTCGTTGGGTTACCCGACCGGTTTCACGAAGAACGCGACGTTCGGCCGCCCGACGGCCTCGACCAATTACGTCGTACCGCGTCAGTACCTCGTGTACGCGGGTATCCGCTTCTAGTCCGATTCTCAACGGTGGTACACGGGGCGGCTACGGCCGCCCCGTTTTTTTGGCACAATGCGTTTCCGGAGCGATCAATCCATGAAGACAATGTCGATGTGCGCCATCCTCGCGATCGTTATCTCCACATCCGCCGCCGCAAACGTCTCACCGAAGCTCGTCGATTGGGCCGAGGGCCCCGTCAAATACCTCATGACCAAAGAAGAGGTGAAGACGTGGAAGACCTTGCGGTCGGACGACGAAGCGCAGGCCTTCATCGACCTTTTCTGGGCACGGCGCGATCCGACGCCCACCACGCCGCGCAATGAGTTCCGCGAAGACTTCGAGGCGCGCGTTGATTTCGCGGACAAAAACTTCAGCAACGGCAAATTGAACGGCGCGATGACCGACCAGGGAAAGGTCTTCATCCTCTTTGGACCGCCCTACCGCGTCAGCGGCAAAGCGGGTAAGGACGCCGAATCGTCGTCCACCTTCGCAGGCGCGACGCCAGGTAACGTACCGGTCGACTCGCAGGGACGTCTGCTGCTCGGCCATCCAACCGCCGAGCCCAATCAACAGTTCTGGATGTATGCACACGAAAAAAAACCAGCGTTCGTGAAGCAGGCCGATTTCACGATCGTCTTTGCTGATGAAGGCCGAGGCGACTGGCGGTTGGGATCGACGGAACGCGTGAATCCCGAAGTACTCTTCATCCAGGCCGTCAACGCGTCCATCGTGTCGCCGCGATTGACGAAGGCTCCCGTTTACGAGAAGCCAGCGGTGGTTCGCAAAAACACGTTCAACAACCCCGATTTGAAGGCCGCATGGGAGCAGTTTCGCGCCGGCGACAAGCAGACCGTCGGCAACGCCAACCTGACGTGGGGAGAGTTCGTCACGTCGGATGGCGAGCAATTCGTTTCCGCGCAGATCTACGTCCCCAAAGGCGGCGACATCCCCACCGGCCAAAGAATCACATCGTTCGCAGTGGTCGAAAATAAGAACGGCGAAGTCGTCGACGTCAAGGAAGACGACGCCACCATGATGGCTTCGGGCCGCGATGCGTACATCGACCGCTCGCTCGATGTCACTCCCGGAACTTACACCGCGACGTTCGGCGTCGCGTCCGGCGGAAAAATCCTCGCCGCTTCCCGAGTCCCCATGACCATCGAGGGACTCGACCCCGCCGCGGCAGGAGCCTCCCCCCTCCTGCTTGCCAGCGAGGTGTATCCGTTGAAGACGGAGTGGCGGCCGGCGGATCCGTTCACCTTCGGCGGCCTCAAAGTCGTTCCGAAGGGCGACGTTCTCTTCGCGCCAGGCGGCGATCTCTGGTATTTCGTCGAGCTCCGAAATCCCGGCGTCACCGACCAGGGCGTGCCGAACGTGCGCGTGCAGATCGACATTCTCGGAAAGACCGCGAAGGGACCGACGGCGCTGAAGTTCCCGATGAAAGACACCAACCTCGCCAAGTTGAAGGGCGAGAAAGCCCGCTACGGTCTCGGGCTGTCCATCCCGCTCGACGGGTTCGTTCCGGGCGACTACACGATGAAGGTTCACGTCGTCGACGGCGTCCTCGGCAAGAACTACGAATTCGAGAAGCCGTTCCGCGTGGGAATCTAAGAACGCCGCGAATCAACCATTGTGAATCGTCTCGCTCGCGGCCTCGTCCCGCTCGTTACCGCTGTCTTCCTCCTGACCGGCTGCAGGCATCGCGAATCGAGCGCCGGACAATTTGCGAACGCGCCTGTCATCCTCATTACGATCGACACGCTTCGCGCCGACCACCTCTCGGTCTACGGCGCGAAGCTCGTCGACACGCCCGCCATCGACCGGCTGGCCGCGGACGGCATCGCCTTCGAGAATGCGTACGCGCATGTTCCTCTGACCTTCCCCTCGCACGCCACGATGTTGACCGGCAGGCTGCCGTACGAAAACGGCGTGCGCAGCAACATCGGCTACACCCTCGATCCCAACGCGCATCCCACGCTGCCACGCCTGCTCTCCGAACATGGGTACGCGACTGGCGCAGCGGTGTCCGCCTACGTGTTGCGCCGCGATACCGGGCTGGGATCGCTCTTCGACTTCTACGATGACTCGATGGAAGTCTGGGAGTCCGCGACCCTCGGCGCGCTCCAACGACGCGGCGATGAAACGGTCCGCGCAGGTCTCGGCTGGATCGACAAGGTGAACGCTCGGCCGTTCTTTCTTTTTCTTCACCTCTTCGAGCCGCATTCTCCGTACGAGCCTGTTGAACCGTTCCGTTCGAAGTACGCCGCCAGCCCGTACGACGGCGAGATCGCCACTGCCGACGCAATTCTCGGGCGGTTCTTCGCCGATCTCGACAAGCGCGGTCTCTATGACAAGTCGCTGATCATCCTCGCGGGCGATCATGGCGAGGGATTGGGCGATCACGGGGAAGCAGAGCACGGGGTTCTCCTTTACCGCGAAGTTCTCCACGTTCCTCTGATCGTCAAGCTTCCGGGACGGCAGCTGGCGGGAAAGCGCGTCGCCGCGCCGGCGCAATTGGTGGACATCCTTCCGACGATTACGAGCGCAGTCGGTTCGCGCGTCCCTGACGGTCTTCCGGGAATGTCGCTGATCGATCTGGCCGAAGGGCGCGCCCGGTCGGAGCGCAAGGTCTACAGCGAGACGCTGTACCCGCGGCTGCACCTCGGCTGGAGTCAGTTGCGGTCATTCACCGACTCACGCAACCACTACATCGAGAGTCCGGCGCCGGAGTTGTTCGACGTCGTCGCCGATCCCCGCGAGACGCGCAACCTCCGCGCGGAGCGCCGTCGCGACGCGAACGCACTCGCCGGCGAGCTCTCGAAGGTTCCGCTCAACCTGCAGGCGCAAAAGGCCGCGAACAGTGAAGAGATGGCGCGCCTCTCCGCGCTCGGCTATCTATCCGGCGCGGCGGTACACACGACTGGTCCGTTGCGGAATCCGCGCGATCACATCAACGTGCTTGCCCGCGTCCAGCAGACGTTCGTTCTCAATCAACAGAAGCGCTACAGCGAAAGCGTCGCGCTCTGCCGCGAGATCCTGCGCGATGAGCCTGACCTCGTCGATGTCTACATGCAGATGGCCGGCGACCTGCGGCGTCTCGGCCGTCTCCCTGAGGCGCTCGAGGCATACCGCGAAGCGATTCGGCGATCGCCGCAGTTGGTCGATTCCGTCGCAATCGAAATCGCGAACGTGGAGCTCGACCTCGGCGACCTGAAGGCGGCCGAACTCAACGCACAACAAGCGATGAAGACCGATCCGGCAACTGCGCACTTGGTTCTCGCGGCTGTTGCGGAAGCGCGATCCGATCTGCCTTCGGCGGAACGAGAGGCTCGCCTGGCTGCCGGCCCGGAAGACCAGCCGAACGTTCCTGCGCTGGTGATGCTCGCGCGCATTCTGGCGTCGCAGCAGAAGCTGAACGAGGCGCTCCCCGTGGCCAATCGCGCCGTTGCGCACGCCGGCGAGGAAGGCGCGCATCCTGTTGCAACGGCCTTCTCTACGCGCGGTGACATTCTGGCGCGCATGGGACGGACTGCCGAAGCCGAAGCGGACTTCAGAAAAGAAATCGAACGCTTCCCCGATTCGACGGAAGCGTACGTTCGCCTGGCCCTGCTCTTTGCGTCCGAACATCGATTCGCCGAGATCGGACCGGCCCTTGAAGCGATGGTGAAAGCATCGCCGAAACCTGCCACGTACTTCCTCGCCGCGCGAGAGATGAAAGACCTCGGCAACGAAGCCGGCGCGCGCGCGTTCCGAAGCCGAGGAGAGCAACTCGCCGTCGAGCTCCAAAAACGAAAACAGTAAATCGTGCCGTCCGGCTCAATGCGGAAGGCCGAAGACGTACCAGACGAGGCAAAGCGCCGCGAGCACGATCGATCCGCCACCGATCTCGCGCGGACGTCCGGCCAACAGCTTCATCAGCGGATAGAGCACGAGTCCCGCCGTCAGTCCGTTCGCGATGTTGTAGGTGAAGATCATCATCACGATCGTGGCGAAGGCGGGGACGAGTTCCGTGAGGTCGTCGAAGTCGATGCGGCGGATCGACTCCAGCATCATCGCGCCGACCACGATCAGCGCTGGTCCATACGCGAAGCGGAGCGCCTG
>JAFAOU010000233.1 GCA_019247495.1 Acidobacteriota bacterium | reverse complement strand
AGGTATCGCCTCATTTATCGCGTCTTCCAGGACACGGTTACGATCGTCGCTTTCGTTCACGGCGCGCGCGATTTGGCGGCATTGCTGCCAACTCTGGAGCAGTCGTGATCGCGGCGGCGCACCCAAACTTTCCGGCTACATTTCCTGGCTAACCGCGCCTCGGCATCGTCGTCCAACGATGCGGAGGACATCATGAAACGCTCCCTGTCATTCGCACTGCTGCTCATCGTTACCGCCGTCGCAGCCGAGGCGCGCGATTCGTATGTGCTGCATTTCGGCTCCGGCAATTCGACGACGATCAGCGGTTCACTCGAGGATTTCACCGCGGTCAAGGGGACGCTCAGCGGCGACTATCTTTGGGTCCGTCACGACGGCCGGCGCTACGTGATCACGGACCGCGCGAAGCTGGCCGAAGCGTGGGACTACTTCGCGCCGGAACGCGCGCTGCGTCCGCAGCAAAAGGAAATCGAGCGCGAGACGCGGAAGCTCGAACGGGAGAGCGACGCGCTCGAAGACATCGACGACCGCAAGCTCACCGCGCGCGAGCGCGACCGGCTCGACGAGTTGCACGCTCAGGAACGCGACCTGGGACGCCGCGAACAGGCTCTAGATCAGCGCGAAGAAGAGCTGGATCGGGTTGCCGAGCGGAAGTTGTGGCAGTTGGTGGAACGCGCAATTCGTGAGGGCTCGGCGCGAATGGTGAGGTGACGATTTCACGCCGGGTCGCGGAGAGGCGGAGGGTTGATGCGGGCGCCATTAGGGAAGCTACTACTTTTCGTCCGCGCTTGGTCCGTACAGTCCCGGCAGCGGAATGTCGTTGAGGCGCATGTAGACCGTGAGTTGCGCGCGGTGGTGAATCAGGTGGTGCAGGACGAAATTGCGGAGCAGGCGAAATCGCGGAGCTGACAAGATCTTGTTGCCAGCGGCGAGCAACGTCCATTCGCCTTGGAGAAGCTCGTCCGACGCGGATTCGATCGCAGTGCGCGCAGAGGCCGCGTTCTTTTCGAAATAGGCCAGCAGTTCCTCGGTCGACTTCTGTTCGGGAGCGCGCATCGGTGGTTGGCCAGGAGGGGCGATGTCGAAGGAGTCGTTGCCGATCATCAGCGTCGCCCATGTAGGCAGATTTGCGAGGTGCGTGGCCAGGCCGCCCATCTTCCACGACTTGCCGTGCGGCGAATAATCGAATTTATCCGTCGGGATGCGTTCCAGGACGCGGCGGGTATTGGCCATCTCCTGGTCGAAATCGGGCAGGTAGAGTTCTGCCAGCGTCATCATTGAGGCAGTCCAACCTTTCTCATCAAGGCAATGAATCGAGGGTCGCTGCGCACAGTATCGAGCGACGGGTCGACTTTCAGCCAAACCGCCGATTCAGAGCGGTCGTTGTAGACCTGTTCGAGGTTTTTCATTGCCTCGTCGTTATTGCCCAGGGCGGCGTAAATTCGGGCCAGGAATAAGGGGAGGGTGTACGTACCAACGGCGCGGGCGCGCAATTCGGCCATTGCACGCAACGCCTCGTCGCGATTGCCGGCGCGGGCGTTGATCATGCCCCAGTTTGTTACCAGAAGCTGCTTGTGTCCTTCCATCTGCATTGCGCGCTGCATCAAGGCCAATGCCTCGGGAAGTTTGTTGTTGCGATAGTCGATCTGAGCCTCGAGGTAGTAAACGTAGGGAAAGGTGGGGTCCAGATCTAATGTGTGTTTGGCCTGCTCGATGGCTTCTTCATCGCGGCCGGCATAATAGAGACATCGGCCGACGTCCCAGCTCGTAGGAACGGAAAGCGGATCGAGCTGTTCGGCCCGGCGTTTCTCTGTAAGCGCCTCGTCGAAACGGCCCATGGCAGTTAGAAAGTCGCCGTACAGGCGATGCGCCTCGGCATCGTTCGCGTTCAGTGCGATGCCGCGTTTGAACTCAGCCTCCCCTTTTGCGAAATCCCAGTCATACCAGGTCAGCGCCAGGGCGAGACAGGTGTGAGCGGGGGCAAGGGAGTCGTCGAGTGCCAGGGCGCGCTCCGAGGCCTCACGGACACGCGGCATTGCTTCGCGTGGCGGCATGGAAAGATTAGACAACTGATAATAAGCGGCCGCCAGACCGGCATACGCGAGCGCGTAGGTCGGATCGCGCTCAATCGATTGATTGAAATAGGTGATCCCTTTGCGGGCCGACTCCTCATCATTGTATTTCGTGGCGAAATAGCGCCCTTTAAGATAGAGCTGAAAGGCTTCGTTGCTCTCCGGGCGGCCCCGGCTTAACAGCTTTCGCTCCTCGCCTGTGAGATGCGGCTGTAATTGTGACGAGATCTCGTCGGACAAATCCTTCTGCAACGCCACGACGTCGGAAAGATTGCGGTCGTACTGTTGTCCCCAGACCTGCGTTCCACGTTTGACGTCGGTGAGCGAGGCGCGGACCACGACGGTATTGCCGCGTTGAATGAGGCGTCCAGTGACAACGCCGCGCACGTGCAGTTCGCGTCCGACCACAAGCGGATCAGTATTTTTTCCCTTGTAGCGGAAGACGGTGCTGTGCGCGACGACTTGTAATTCCGGCAATTGCGATAGTGAATCAGTGATGCTGTCGGTCAGACCGTCGCTGAGATATTCACTGTTAGGATTCCCGGATGCGTTCACAAAGGGCAGCACGGCTACGCTGTCGATTTTGTCGGCAAAGAGAGTGCTCTTGATGATTGTGTAGGTCGCGGCCGCGAGAAGGCCAACGAGCACCAGCGCCATCAATACGATCATGCGCCACTCGCGGATCGCGTGCGGCAGCGAAAAGCGGCCGCGCGTGCCGATCGGAAACGTCATCTGCGCTGTTGGTTGCTCGTCGAATCCCGGCGCGGAGAAATGGCGGTGCATTTCCAGCGAGTTGAGTTTGTTTTCGAACTCCAGCTCGCGGCGGAGAGTGTGAAGGTCATTGAGAAGCTGGCGCGCGGACTGGTAACGATTTGCACGGTCCTTTTCCAGGAGCTTCAGGACGATGCGGTCGAGCTCCGGCGGGACGCTGCTCACGTAATGCGAGGGCGGCTTCGGGGTTTCATTGACGATGGCGTTGGCGATATCTATGAAATTGTCGCCGCGCACCGGCGGCTGGCCGGTGACCATTTCGTACATCACCGCGCCGAGGGCGTAGAGATCGGAGCGGGCGTCAGGTTGTTGGGCGCGAGCCTGTTCCGGCGAAATGTAGAGCAACGTGCCGAGGACCGTGCCAGTGGAGCTGTCTTTAAGCGCCGACTCCGGCTCGGCCAGCTTGGCCAGACCGAAGTCGAGTACTTTCACGTAGCCGTCGGGCCGCAGCATGATGTTTTCCGGCTTGATATCGCGATGGATGATGCCGGCGTCGTGTGCGGCGGCCAGTGCGCTCGATACCCCGATTGCGACGTCGAGCACTTCGCCGGCGGTGAGCCGCCGTTTGGCCATCACTTCGCGCAGAGTTTCGCCTTCGATGTATTCGGTGGCGATGTAGTGGACCGAATCGGCGTGGCCGATCTCGTAAATGGTGATGATGTTCGGATGATTGAGAGCCGACGCCGCGCGCGCCTCGCGTTGAAACCGGCGGACGCGTTCTTCATCGCGCGTAAAGCGCACCGGAAGGAGTTTCAACGCCACTTTGCGGTTGAGGGTCTCGTCCTCGGCGAGATAAACCTCGCCCATGCCGCCTGCACCGATGAGGCGACCTACGCGATAACGCGAGATCGTGCGAGGTTGCATGGATCGCTTCGAGCATAGCCCAATTTGCTGCCATAGAATTTGCGCCGTATGACCGCCGGAAAAAATGACGTGGAGCTCGCATCCGACGCCGCCCGCCTCGGTGCGGCCGTTCTGTTGAAGCATTGGGAGCAGCTTGGAAAAGAAGACGCCGATCTGAAATCGCGCAATGACTGGGTTTCGCGAGCCGACCGCGAAAGCGAAGCCGCGATCATCTCGCTGATCCGCGAACAGTGCCCCGACGACGCGATCCTCGGCGAAGAAGGGGGAATGAGTTTCGAGGGCACCAGCGGCCGGACCTGGATCATCGATCCGCTCGACGGTACCTCGAACTATCTGCAGCATTTTCCGGTCTGGTCGATTTCGATCGGGTTGAAGAGCGGCGCGGAGATCACCGCCGGCGTCGTATACGAGCCGTTGCGCGACATTTTCTTCACTGCAGAGCGCGGTGCCGGGGCCTTCCGCAACGGCGTTCCGATGCGCGTTTCGAATCAGGAGGGCATCGACAGCTCTTTCCTCGCCACCGGCTTTCCGTTTCGCGCGCAACAGTTCGTGTCGGTGTACTGCGCGATTTTTCAGGAAGTGATCAGCGTGGCTAAGGGCGTGCGTCGCGCCGGATCGGCGGCGCTCGATCTCGCCTACACCGCGGCCGGCATCTTCGACGGATTCTTCGAGCTTCACCTTTCACCGTGGGACATCGCTGCAGGCTCGTTGCTGGTCACCGAGGCGGGCGGCGTGTTCAGCGACTTCTCGGGCGGTGAGCGCTGGCTCCAGCGCGGCAATGTCGTGGGTGCGCCGCCGGGCGTGCATCGCGATCTGCTTCGGCTGCTCGGCCGCCACGTCAGCGAGGGTCAGCTCGACCGCCGCGCCACCAATCGCGCGCTTCCCTCGCAATGAAGCTTCCGCGCAATTTCTATTTCGACGACACCGTCACCGTCGCCCGCGCACTTCTCGGGTGTGTGCTCTGGCGCCGCCTCGGGCGCGAGTTGCTGGCCGCGCGCCTCGTCGAAGTGGAGGCCTACCTCGGCGCGAACGATTCTGCCAGCCACGCGCGCCGCGGTCTGCGCAGCGCGCGCAACGAGTCGATGTACCTCGCCGGCGGCCATGCCTACGTTTACTTCACGTATGGGATGCACTGGTGCATGAACGTCGTCACGCAGGAGGCGGATATTGCCGAGGCCGTGCTGCTGCGCGCCGCGGAACCGGTGCGCGGAGTCGAGACAATGCGCGAGCGGCGTCCGAAGGCGAAGCGCGATCGCGATCTGATGAACGGCCCAGGCAAGCTTTGCTCCGCGATGGCCATCGACAAATCGCTCGACGGCGAGCCGCTCGATGGCAAGACGTTGTGGCTCGCACCGCGCGATGTCACAGTGGCCGAGGAGGACATCGCCGTCAGTCACCGCATCGGCGTCGAGAATTCGGGGGAGGCGGCTGGCTGGCCGCTGCGGTTTTACCTTCTCGGAAATGCCTTCGTGAGCCGCTGAACCCGGCATGGGCCGTGCAGTTTTCCGGACCTGAAATGCCCGCAATTGCGAGTCCTTCCGAAACGATGGTCGACCCGGCCAGCCGCAAGTTTTACGTCGACTCGATGGAGCTCATGCGCGACGGCGGCGTGCCCTTTCTCGTCGGCGGAGCGTATGCGTTCGCGCGCTATACCAGCATCGAGCGGCACACGAAGGACTTCGACGTCTTCATCCGCCGCGAAGATTTCCCGAAGGCAAAACGCGTCTTCGAGGAGGCCGGCTACGAGTCGAGTCTCACCTTCCCGCACTGGCTGGGGAAGGCCTTCAAAGGTGACGACTTCATCGATCTGATCTTCAGCGCCGGCAACGGCGTCGCAGTCGTCGACGAGCTGTGGTTCGACTTTGCCGTCGATGCTGTCGTCTTCGGCGTCGACGTGAAGCTGATTCCGGCCGAAGAGATGATCTGGTCGAAGGGGCTGATCATGGAGCGCGAGCGATTCGACGGCGCCGACGTCGCGCACGTCATTCATGCCATCGGCGACCGGCTCGATTGGCGGCGGCTCATCGATCGCTACGCGCATCTCTGGCGTGCTCTTTATGCGCACCTCGTGCTCTACGGTTTCATCTATCCGTCCAAACGGTCGCAGGTGCCTGCGTGGGTGATGGACGAACTGGGCGCGCGGATCGCTGACGAAACGAAGTCGCCCGACGCGAAAGAAAAAATCTGCTACGGCCCGATCATCTCGCGGCAGCAGTACCTGACCGACATCAACAAATGGGGCTACAAGGACGCGCGTCTCCAGCCGCTCGGCAACATGAGCGCCGAGGACATTGCGCTCTGGACCGCGGGCATCGAAGTGGACGGTGCGAAATGAAAGAGCATCTGCGCATCGCGGCCATCGCGGACATCCACGTCAAAAAAACGGGGCAGGCCAGTTTGGAGCCGATCTTCACCGCCGCGTCTGAAGAAGCGGACGTTCTCCTGCTCTGCGGCGATCTCACCGACTACGGGCTGGTCGAGGAAGCAAAGGTCCTCGCGAAGGACATTACCGCGTTCCTGCGCATCCCGTCCATCGGCGTCCTCGGCAATCACGATTTTGAATCGGGCAAAGCCGATGAGGTGGTGAAAATCATCGCCGGTGCCGGTGTGACGATGCTCGACGGCGATGCGCACGAGATCGAAGGCGTCGGCTTCGCCGGCATCAAGGGATTCGGCGGCGGGTTCGGGCGGCGCCAGCTCAATGCCTGGGGCGAGGAGATCATCAAGAAGTTCGTACACGAGACGATCGAGGAAGCGCTGAAGCTGGAGATGGCGCTGGCGCGGCTGCGCACTCCGCAGAAAATCGCCGTGCTGCACTACGCGCCGATCCATGCCACGGTCGACGGCGAGCCGCCGGAGATCAATCCGTTTCTCGGATCGTCGCGGCTCGAAGAGCCGATCGACCGTTATCGCTGCAACGCGGTCTTCCATGGCCACGCGCATCGCGGCTCGCTCGAAGGGCGCACGAAAGGCAACGTGCCGGTCTACAACGTGGCCATGCCGCTGCTCGCCGCGCACTACGAAGACCGCCAGCCGTTCCGCGTCATCGAAGTGCCGGTGGGAGAGCCGGCTGTCGCCTGAAGCCGCAATACAATTCGCGCATGCGACACGCCGCATTTCCTGATGGATTGAACCGCGACCGGCTCATCGACTGGTACCGCGACACCCGCAGGATCACGCGCGAGTTGTTCACGATTCCGAAAGCCGAGGCGTATTACGACCGGCCGGTCCCGCTGCGCAACCCGATCGTTTTTTACGAGGGGCACCTCCCGGCCTTTGCGATCAACACGCTGATCAAACTGGCGTTGAAACATGGCGGAATCGATCCGGAGTTCGAGGCGCTGTTCGCGCGCGGTATCGATCCCGAGGATGAAGACGCCGCGCAAATGCCGACCGATTTCTGGCCGTCGCGTGAGGACATCCAGGCTTACGGCCGCGATGCCGACGACCTCATTTTTCACGCGCTGTGCGATGGCCCGATCGATGACGGCACCGTGCCGCAGACGCGCAATGCCGAGGCGGCGTTCACGGTCATCGAGCACGAGCAGATGCATCAGGAGACATTGCTGTATCTGTTTCACGAGTTGCCGTACGAGCGGAAGAATCCGATCGCGCCATTCCGGCGAAGCGCCGCGTCACGCGGCGACGTCGTGAAGGACATGGTGCGCATCCCCGCCGGCGAAGCGACACTCGGCGGCTCCGGCAACGACTTCGGATGGGACAACGAATTCCCGCCGATGCGTGTCGAAGCCGGCGAGTTCTCGATCGACCGCCACGACGTCACGAACGGCGACTATCTAGAATTTCTGCAAGCCACCGGTGCGAATCCGCCGCACTTCTGGACGAAGCACGACGGCGCATGGCAATGGCGGGGACTGTTCGAACTGCAGCCGCTGCCGCTCGATGCGCCGGTGTACGTTACGCACGACGAAGCGGGCGCGTACGCGGCGTGGCGCGGGAAACGGTTGCCTTCCGAGAGCGAGTATCACCGCGCGGCATTCGGGACGCCGTCCGGCGAGGAGCGGCTGTTCCCGTGGGAGTCGTCGCAGCCTGATTTATCGCGCGGCAATTTCGGATTCGCGAATTGGGATCCGGTCGCGATCGGTTCGTATCCGGCCGGCGCCAGCGCGTGGGGAATTCACGATCTCGTAGGCAACGGATGGGAGTGGACGTCGACGGTCTTCGCCCCGTTCCCCGGCTTCGAAGCGATGTCGTCGTATCCGCAATACTCGGCCGATTTCTTCGACGGCAAGCACTACGTGATGAAGGGCGCGTCTCCCGTCACGCCGCCCGAGCTCATCCGCCGCAGCTTCCGCAACTGGTTCCGGCCGTCGTATCCGTACGCCTACGCGACGTTCCGCTGCGCGCACGATTAGTGCACGTCCGCGAAGCATGGAAACGCAAAGCTACAAACCGAAAACGTTCAATCTCTCCGGGCTGGCCGGCATCTCCGATAAGACGCTGGAGATGCACTTCAAGCTCTACGAGGGGTACGTCACCAACACGAATCTCCTCACCGAAAAAATCAACGAGATCCTCGCCGACGGCCAGGTCGACAAGGAGGAGATGCCGGCCTACTCGGAGCTCACGCGCCGCCTCGGGTTCGAATACAACGGGATGGTTCTGCACGAGTACTACTTCGGCAACATGAAGCAGAACGGCGGCGGCGATCCGTCCGCCGGTTTCCGCGCCGCGGTGGAACGCAGCTTCCCGAGCTTCGACCTCTGGCGCACCGATTTCGTCAGCGTCGGCAAAATGCGCGGCGTGGGCTGGGCCATTTGCTATCTCGATCCGGCGAACGGACGCGTTTCCAATCACTGGATCGAGTTGCACCAGAACGGAAATGTGGCCGGCTTCGTCCCGCTGCTGGTGATGGATGTCTGGGAGCACGCCTACCTGCTCGATTACAAGCCCGCGGACCGGCCGAAGTACATCGACGCGTTCTTAGCGAATGTGGATTGGGGGGCGGTGGAGGGGAGACTGGCGTAGGAATCGACAGGGAGACGGTTCACGCGGAGATCGCGGAGAGGGAGAGAAGCAGGAGGTCACGACGCTTCGCGGACTTGCAGATCCGTCGCTTCGCCGACCATCTCCACCGTCCCCTTGCGTTCGAGTTTTCCCCAGCCCGTGCGCATGCCGGAGACGGCGGTCTTGATCGATTTCAAAATCACGGCGTACATCAATTGACGGTAGAGGAAGCGCTGCCAGAAGAGCCAGACCAGAACTTTGGGGTCTTCGCGGTCGAGTTTGTACGCCACCAATGCGCCGATCAGTTCGACCACGAAGAAGAACGCGTACATGAATGCGATCAGGTAGAGTGATGAGAGCGCGTTCGGAAGCGGCTGCCAGTCGCCGTTGAGGCGGCGCATGCCGGCGTGAACGGCACCGCCGAGGGCCCAGAGAATTTGCAGATCGACGAGCGGTGAGAGCACCTGGAACGCGACCTGGAACAGCCAGAGCGATGGCAGCATCACCGTGCCGAACCATCCGTAGCGAAACATTGCCCGGCGATGTTTCCAGAGCGATTGCAATGTTCCGAATGCCCAACGGAAGCGCTGGCCGAAGAGCGAGCGAATGCTGTCAGGCGCTTCGGTGTATCCGATCGCGTTCGACTCCGTTTCGATCCGCCATCCGATTCGGCGGATCCTCCACGTCAGATCCATGTCCTCGGCCATCGTGTCGTTCGTGTAGCCACCGGCCTGCAGGATCGCTTCGCGGCGCCACGCGCCAACCGCGCCGGGGACGACCGTGACCGAGTTGATCGTCGCGTATGCGCGGCGGTCGAGGTTCTGGCTGGTCACGTACTCGATCGATTGCCAGTACGTCAGCGGATTCACGCGATTGCCGACTTTTACGTTGCCCGCCACGGCGCCGACGAGCGGATCGGTGAAATGGCGGATCAACTTCTCGATCGTGTCTTTCGCGAAGACCGTATCGGCGTCGAGGGCGATGATGATGTCGCTAGACGCTGCCGCGATGCCGCGATTGAGCGCCGAGGCCTTGCCGCCGTTCGGCTGGACGAAGAGCGTGACTGCGTCGCCGAAATTCGTGCGCACCTCGCCGGACGTGTCGTCCTTCGAGCCGTCGTCGACCACGATGATCTCCAGCGGTTCATAGCCGGTGGCGATCACCGCACGAATCGTCCGCGCGATCACCTTCTCCTCGTTGTACGCGGCAATGACGACGCTGACGGCCGGACGGAACGTCGCGTCAAATTTGTCGTGGCGTTCACGCCACTTTGCGATCAGCGCCAGGATCGTCGCGAAGACCACACGCAACGTGCCGAGGACGATCGCGGTGGTGAAGGCGATACGCAGGAACAGCTCGAAGAGATAGATGGCTTCGAAGACGACACGGTCGGTAGCGAGCATCAACGTGTCGGAGCTGTTCACTTCCGGATTGACCTTGTCGCGCGTCGAGTTGATCAGCGTCGACACGGGGACAAAGGTGTAGCCCTTCGCGCGAAGCTCGTTGACCATGAGCGGGATCAGCTTCACCGTCTCGGCGCGATTGCCGCCGCCGTCGTGCAGGAGGATGCAGCTTCCCTTTTCCGTTTCGAGCTGCTGCTCGATGGTGTCGAGCATCTGGCGGGCCGTGCGCGGCTTCGTCCCGCCGTCCGGCAGTGGATCGGTCAGACGCCAGTCCTGCGGATCGAGGAACTCCAGGACAGTGATGTAGTTGAGCTGCGACGCGAGACGGATCGGTTCCGCTTCATCCTTCGTCGACGGTTCGGCATCGGCGTTGTACGGCGGTCGGAACAGCAGCGTCGAACGATGGAGCTGGCTTTGAAAAACACGTTGCGTCGCATTCATCTCCAGCCGTGCCACCCGCTGCGAGACGCCTCCCATGTTCGGGTGCGTGTAGGTGTGGTTGCCGATCTCGTGGCCTTCGTCCCAGATACGGCGGACGAGATTCGGATAGCGCTCGGCGTTCTGTCCGATCAGGAAGAACGTTGCCTGCACGTTCAACTTCTTCATCTCGTCGAGCATCTGCGCGGTGTACGGATCGGCCGGCCCGTCGTCGATGGTCAGCGCCAGCATCTTCGGCCGGTAGCCGCTTCGCCCGATGACGATCGACGTCGGGAACTTGTGGTACGACTCGTCGAGCGCCAGCCCCGTCTGCGGATCGATCTCGATCGAACGCGAGCCGTCCGTCGGCTCCTTGTCGACGTGTGAGATCTCGCCGTCGCCAACGAATTCGAGAAAGTAGGGGAACTTCACCTGACCGAGCACGTTCATGTTCGGCGGATGACTGAGGCGATCGCGATGGATGAACGTCCAGATGGACGGATCGGTCGATCCGAGAACCCAGACCGCGGCGCCGCGTACGCCGTAGTTCGACGCGATCAGCCACTGGTTCGCGGCCGTCACCGCGTCGAGCATCCACACCTCGTGCTCTTTGCCGTCGTCGTCGACGTACCAGAACGTGGGATTGAGCGCCTCATCGTCAAAGTCGACGATGTCCTCCGGCTTCTCCTGCTGCCGGAAATCCTGCGCGAGAATCAGCGCGCCCTGATACGTCGTCGGATCGCCCCAGCCACGGCCGTCCATCCAGTCATAGGCGTAGTTGGCGATGCCGACCACGAGCTTGTCGCGCGGAATGCTGCGCAGCGCGCGTTGCACCACGTCGCGATACCACGACATCGACGCGATCGGGCCCGGCTTGCTGTTCTCGCCGTGCTCGTCGTAGGCCATGACGATCACAAAGTCGCAGGCCGCCGCCGCTTTCCGCCAATCGATCCTTTCGCCCGCTTCGAGATCGGCGCTGACGATGAGATGGACGGGCGCGAAGTTGGCCTTCATCCGCTGCAGAAACGGAATCATCAGCGGGTAGTCCTGCGGCATCAGGTTCTCGAAGTCGACGTTGATCCCCTGAAAGCGATTGGTCTGACACCACTGCCGCAGCGCCATGATCATCTTCGTCTGCAACGCGGGATTCGTGAGGAAGATGTGCACGCGCTTCGGATCGAACTCGCCGGAACCGTTCGATGAAATCTGTGCATTGCTGAAGACCGGCACGATGTTGAGATTCTTCTCGCGCGCCAGCGTCACAACCTCGGCGTTGTGCGGCGTAAGCAACGGGTCCCAGTCGTGGAAATCGAGGCCGTTTGCGTCCTGCTGCAGATGCACCCACACCGGCAGAAGGTGCGTCATCTGACCGGCGTTTTCCTTGAGCGACATCAAGCCCGTTTCCTGCCACGGCGCATAGAACGCGGCCACGATGCCGCTGCCGGTCGCGGCGGGTGAGATCGGCCCTTTCGCTTGCTGCGCGAGGCCGCGAAGTTTGTCCTTCGCGATCGCGGCGAGCAACTTGCCGCGGTCGCGCTTCAGAAGAAATTGCTGCGCGCGGCTCTGATGCCGCGGAACGTGCGTGCTACGGCGCAGCGAACGAATGATCGGGATCGTGATGCCGCGCATGCCCGGCAGCAGCGGCGCCGTGAAAAGACTGACCAGCCAGGCGCTGATCGTGACGACCGCCAACAGGCCCATCAATGTGCCGAGGCGCTTGACCCACCACCAGCGGCGGTGAGTGGGATCGAAGAACACAGCGCGGTCAGACATGGTCGAAAGTCGGGCGATGATACAGAACCCGCCAGTAGCGACTGGCATTCTTCGCAACCCGAACGGCTTTGCACCGTAAAGAGCTGCCATGAGTCAGACCGTCATCGAGGTTTCAGGCCTCAAAAAACAATACCGGTCGTCGGTCGGACGCTCGAAGATCACTGCGCTGGATGGCATCGACTTCAGCGTTCGCGAAGGTGAGCTGTTCGGTCTCCTCGGGCCCAACGGCGCCGGCAAAACGACCGCCGTCAAGATCCTGCTCGACCTCACCCGCGCCACCGCCGGCGAAGCGCGTCTCAACGGAATGCCCGCCGGAGATCCCGAAAGCCGCCGCCGCGTCGGCTACCTGCCGGAGGGTCACAAAATCCCCGGCTACCTCACGGCGCGTCAGGCGCTGGCCATCTTCGGAAAGATGTCGGGCATGGACGACTCCACGATCAAGAGCCGTTCGCTGGAGCTGCTGGAGAAGCTGCGCATCGCCCAATGGATCGACGTCCGCGTCAAGAAGTACTCCAAAGGAATGACGCAGCGCCTCGGCATCGCCATCGCGCTGCTGCATTCGCCGCACGTGCTTCTGCTCGATGAGCCGACCGACGGCGTCGATCCCGTCGGCCGCCGCGAGATTCGCGACATCCTCCGCGCCGAAGCGGCCGCGAACGGAACGGCCGTGCTGCTGAATTCGCATCTCCTGTCCGAGATCGAGTTGACGTGCGATCACGTCGCCGTTCTCCGCAGCGGCAAAGTCGCCGCGGCCGGCAGCATCGAAGAGCTGACACGCCGCGCCACGCAGTACAAACTCGTTCCTGCCGCGCCGGTCGATGACGCGCTCATCGGAGCGTTTCGCGAGAGTGGCGCCGGCGTGCAGCGCGTCAACGGTCACATGCTGCTGACCGTCGACGACATCTCGCATCTCAACGCGCTGGTCGACAAGCTCCGCGCCAGCGGCGGCATGCTCACCGAGCTCTCGCCGGTGCGCTCGACGCTCGAGGATGTGTTCGTCGATCTCGTGCGCGCCGTCGATCCAGGCGGTCAGGCTTCCGAAGGAGCGCTTCTATGAAAGTGCTGATGGCGAACATCGAAGATGTGATGCGCGAAGCCGCCGCGCGCTGGACTCTCGTCGCCTATTTTTTCCTCTCCACGATTTTCATCCTGATCTTTGCCTCGGCCATCAACCTCGACATCGTCGACGGCGCGCTGGCCGGCGCGAAGCTGTTCGGCAAGCAGGTCGAAGTCAGCGGCACGATGTCGATCGAGAAGCTGGTCATGGGCTTCGAGTCCGGCTTCTCCGGCGTCCTCTACGTCCTCTGCACGTTCCTGGCGATCTTCGCCACGGCGCATCTCGTGCCGCGCATGCAGGAAAAAGGGACGATCGATCTTTACCTTTCGCGGCCGGTGTCGCGGATCAAGCTGATCCTGTCGCGCTACGTGGCCGGGCTGATCCTGGCCGGCAGCAACGTCCTCTATCTGATCGGCTCGATCTGGATGATCGTGGCGTGGAAAACGCACGTCTTTCATCCACGCTTCTTCCTTGGCGGAGGCGTGATTCTCTTTCTGATCGCGGTGCTGCTGGCGTTCGCGTTCATGATCGGCGTCATCACCTCGTCGACCGCCGTCTCGATCATGGCCACGTACGGCATCTTCTTCTTCGGCGTGATGCTGGCCGGCCACGCGCGCATCGAAGCGGCGTTGTCGAAGGAATGGCAGGCCATGAGCATCAAGACGCTCTACTGGATCATGCCGAAGACGGCGGAACTTGCGACGTCGGTAGTGGCCTTCGTCGGCGGCCGGCAGTTCGAAAACGAAATCATCAAAGTCACCGCGGCTCCTTTCTGGAGCACCGCCATCTTCGGTTTTGTCTGTCTGACCCTTGCTTCCTGGTTGTTCCAACGAAAGGAGTTCTAAATGAAAAGGCAGTTCCTGGCAGTCGTGATTCTGGCTCTGGCGCTCGCGCCGGCGGCCTTCGCAAACAGTGGTGCGATGTCGCTCATCCCGAACGACTCCGTCTCCGTGGGCGTGGTCCGCCTCGCGGATATGCGCAGCAGCCCACTCTCGGCAGCGCTCTTCACACAGACGGCGCACATCAGCAACGACGATGATGCGATGGCGTTTCTGCGCGACTCCGGTCTCCAGCCGGCGAAGGACATCGACGTCGTCGTCTTCGCAACCTCGCCGCGCACGAACCTCGGCAGCGACGCCGATTTCCTCATCGCCGCCGACGGCCGCTTCAATGTTGACCGCCTGAGCAGCGCGCTCGTCTCACGCGGCGCCGTGAAGAAGGCGTCGGCGCACGGGACGTACTTCGTGATGCCGCAGAAGAACGGCGAATCGCATAAGGGCGTCGTCGCATTTCCTGACGCGCATCTCGCGCTCATCGGCAGCGAGGCGGCGGTGCTCGAAGCGCTGGCCAGCCGCGCCACCGGCGGGACGACATTCGCGACTACGGCCGGGCTCGGACGCGACATGGCTCGCATCGATGCGCACGCCACGGCCTTCGTGCTCGTGGACGTGCCGCGTGCGCAGCGCATCACCGGCGCGCCGAAACTCGGCGGCGGCTCGCAGTCGCAGGCCATCGGTGCGGCGCTGAAGAATGTGTCGACCGTCGCCATCTGGGCGACGGACAGCGGCGACTCGCTCAAGCTGAGCGCGATCGGCCTCTCCAGCGATTCCGAAACGCTCGGCCTCGTCGAAGACACCCTCCGCGGCGCGCTCTCCGCGATGCGCCTCGCGGTTCAGGAACAGTCGCCCGACCTGGTCTCGGTCCTGCGCAAGTTCACCGTAACCCGCACCGACAGCTCCGTCTCGATCTCCGGCAGCGTCCCCGCCGAAACGTTCAAGACGTGGGTGGCGAAGTCCCAAGCGCATTCGAGCTCGCGGTAATTGCTGCGAAACCTCCCCAAAATGAAAACGCCCCGCGCTTTGCGGGGCGTTTTTGATTGCGGCGAATCGCGATCAGCGTTTCTTGCCGCGCTTGGTGTTGACGGCTTCGCGTAGATCCTTGCCGGCCTTGAAGCGGACGTTCTTCGACGCCGGAATCGTGATCTTTTCGTTCGTGCGCGGATTGCGGCCCTCGCGTGCTTTGCGCTGCGACACCGCGAAGCTGCCGAGGCCCGGAATGGCGCAGCGCTCGCCGCTCTGACACGTGCTGGAAATGTAGTTCACGAACGCGTCGAACGCGGCCGCTGCTTCCTTCTTCGAAATCCCCGCCTGCTCGGCGATTTCATTGATGACGTCACCCTTGCCTGCCATTGACGACTCCTCCTACTGAGATGCGGAAAACCCTGATGTTTTCTAGGATTTCTGCAATCTATGAGAACGATGGTGGTTTGTCAACGGCGTTTCCCGGCGCGTTTTTCACTTGCGCGCGCGACGAATTTTCGGAGCCGTTCCGGCGCAGAAAACGAAGACGATCGAGGTATCCGCGGACGACGGAAACGACCTGCGCGTGGCTCCACGAAAACGGCGAAACCGACAGCGCCGCGCCGCTGTATGGATGCACCTGTTCGGGCAGCACCAGCGACGGCCGCGCCTTCGCCCGCGCCCAACGCAAAAGGTCGAGCGCCGACTGAAGTTCGGCCACCGAGGTGGCGCGGGCGATGGAGTGCTCGGCCAACCAAAGCGTGCAGATCAGCCACGGATTTCCGGGGATCGGATCATCATCGCCGATGTTTCGCTGGTAGCGATCTTTTGCGTAGCGCGCAACGCCGCCGATCTCGGTCTGCACCCACAACGTCTCCCGAATCGCGCGCATCGTCCCTTCCACCATGGCCGTATCGGCACCGAACGCGCCGAGGAAAAACGTCGCGAATGTGGAAGCGTCGACCGTGCGGTCGAGTTCCAGCGCGTCATCCGTCAGCGTCAGTCCGCGCGCGAATCGCGACTCATCCTCGAGCCACAAATGGCGGACCATCGCATCGCGGATCTCGCCGGCGACTTTGAGGTAGTGGCTGCGCCGTTCCTGTTCATTGAAAAGGTTCGCCAGGTCGGCGGCCGCGGTCAACGCGGCGCAAACCGCGGACGACGTGAACGTGAAAACGCCCTGCCGCTCCTCCCACATGTCGAACGACGGCAGCGGCAACTGCGTTTTCGGATCGCGGTAGCGGGCCATGAAGTCGGCCGGCTGCACGACTAACCGGCGATACACGCTGCGGATGAATTCGAGATCGCGCGTGCGGTCGTAGTGCCGCGCGAGATGCCACAGCACGAGCGCGGTCGAATCCTCCTGAATCGGCAACTGCTTCTGGCCGTTGCGCACCCACGGATTCCACGACGACGCCAGCGATCCGTCCGGCGCGTACTTGTGCAAAAAGTAACCATCGTTACTGATCGTGTCGTGCGCGAACTGCAGAAAACGCCGCGCGATCTGATGGAAGCCGGCACGGTCCATGGCGTCGGCGACGAACGCGCCGTCGCGCGGCCAGACGTACGCGTAGTGATCGTTGTGGCCCCACTCGATGTCGGAATCCGCGGCGGCCACGATGCCGCCCTGATGATCGCAATGCGTCTGTACGACCAGCAGCGAGCGGCGATAAAGATCGAGGATTTCTTCGGGGAGGTCGCTGAGATCCTCACCTGATTTGTTGACCCACGTGTACCAGAGCGACGCAGTGCGCGCGATGATCCGCGCCGGCGTCTCCTGGATGACGTAGTCGTTGAGCTTGCGCACGTCGCCGTACCGGGCGCCGGCGCAGATCCAGTAGTACGCGGTGTGGCTCCCGAGCGGCTCCAACTCGATCGACAGCGCAACCGTCGAATCGACCGCTCCCTGCTGAATCGCATTCATCGACAGCTCGCCATCCTCGGCATCGCGCCAGGTGCCCTCGCTGTCGCCGATTCCGGCCCGCCCGCACGAGTACTCGGCGATCCCGGAGTCGCGCTCGGTCGCGCCACTGACCAAGAAATAGCGCTTCGACTTGTAATGAATGACGCTGCGCGAATCGGGATCGAACATCGCCGTGTCGGCATTCGGACTGCCGTACAACTCGAGCCCGTGGTGAAAGAAGAGCTTCACCCGCCGCGGCTCGTTGCGCATGTTTCGCACGACGATCTTGCGAACGTAAACGTTGCACTCGGAATCGACGGCGTCATAGCAGCGGAGGCGAATGCCGAGCGTGTCGTTGACGCAGGTGACGTCGGTAACGTTCGTCTCGCGCAGATACGTCAGCGTGCGCTGCCAGGCGTCGTCCTCGACCCACGAAAACGCGCCGTCTGCGGAAACGCCGAAGCGAAACCGTTCGCCGGCGTGGTTCTCGAGTCCGACATGCGGAAAGTAAAAGTCAGCCAGCCGGTACGCGGCGTCAAATCCGAGGACGAGTGAGCCGTTGCCGATGAGGAGGTCGCGAGCCAATGGGCCGCGAAGTTTATCCTGACGGAGCGCGCGGCGAATCGGCAGGATCTCCGGTGAGACCGCGCGTAGGCCGCAACACGCCGGGGACTCTCCAAAATGCTAATGACACTCCCCGTCGGCGCAGCCGGCGAAAGAGCCGTAGCCCACGCTTTCAAGCGTGGGTCAGCGGATTGCGTCCGAATTGTGAGCCCGCCTTGGCGGGCGATAGAAAGCTTTCTTTCGCCCGTTAAAACGGGCTCACAAGATCGCGCGACTCGAACCCCCCAGCTGAAGCTGGGGACTATGGTTCTTACGACGGCTACGCCGCCGGCTCAGTCGCTGACGAGCCCTGTTACTTTTTTCGCAAGATGTGCGCAGTAAACCCGTCCGTCCCTGCCTCGGGCGTCAACCGCAGGACGCCGTTCTCCACCCACCGTGCGACGTTCGCGTTCACGAGCTTTGCGACATCGCCGCGAACGAAGTCGGTGCGCGTGCGCAGGACGTCGTCGACCACGGCGTCGTTCTCCTCGGGTTCGAGCGAGCAGGTCGAGTAGACGACGGTCTCGGACGCGAGATCGAGCGCCGAGACAAGCAGCTGTTTTTGCAGCGCCGCGAAAGACGCAAGATCGTCTTCGCGCAGCCTCCATTTGATCTCGGGATTCTTGCGAATGGTGCCGGTGGCGCTGCACGGCGCGTCGAGCAGGACGACTTGAAACGGCCGCGCAAAAGGTGGCTGGCGCCCATCGCTGACGACGATTGAAGATTTGCCGATCAATGGCCGCAGACGCGCAATCGAGATGTCATTGCTCACTACTCGCGCGCCGCGAACACGCATCACCAGCGACTTTCCGCCCGGCGCCGCGGCCAAATCGAGCACGTCGTTGCCTGCTGCGGCTGCGATATCGGCGATCACGCCGCTTCCTTCGTCGAGAGCGAAGCCTTCCACGTCGGCGCTAGACCCGGTCAGCTTCCACATGCCGGGCACGAGCTCGGATCGCGTCGCAGCCGGCGGCGGGGAGTCGGTCATTGCGTCGGGATACGACAGCTCCTGATTCGCGGCGGCAATCTTGGCGGCCCGCTCCGCGCCGTAAACGCGCGTCCAGCGATCGATGAGCCATTGCGGATGCGCGTTGCGCGTTGCGACATCCGCCGGCTCCGGCGCGCCCTTCGAAATCTTGCGCAGGATGGCGTTGACGAATCCGCGTGCGCGCAACGGCACGAGCGCGACGGTCTCGCCGACCGCAGCATGCGGCGCGACGCGCATGAACAGCAGTTGCAGCGCGCCGAGGCGGAGGATGTCGCGAATCTCCGGTTCGATTTTGCTTTTGGCAAATGAATCGATCACGAAGTCGAGCCGCGAACGCCAGCGAAGCACGCCGAGGACCAGCGTCCGCACGAAGCCGGAGTCGTTGGTCAGCAGCAACGATGCAAATGCCGACTCGCGCTCGATGCGTCGAAGGATCTCAAGCGCTCGCCGGCGCTCATTCATAGCCGGCCCAGGCCGCGCAGAACGTCCGCGGCCGCTGCTTTCGGTTTGCCGGGACGTTGCACCGTGATCAGTCGTAGCGCGCCGTCGCCGGTGGCGACGACGACGCCGTCGTTGTTCGCGTTGAGGATCGTTCCCGGCGCCCCGTGGCCGTCTGCTGGCACGATGTCGATCAGCTTCAATTCGCCCGCGAAGATGCCGGGCCATGGATCGAAGGCGCGGAACTTGTTGTAGATCGAGGCGGTCGTATCGCTCCAGTGAATCGCGCCTTCGCTCTTCTCAATTTTCGGCGCGTATGTCGCGGCGTCGTGATCCTGCGGCGTTCCGTCGGGCATCGTCTCCAGCACGCGCAGCAACGCCTCGGCGCCGATTCTCGAAAGGCGTGACGCGAGCGATGGCGTTCGTTCGTCGGGAGGGATCTCCGTGGTTTCGATCGCCAGCATCGCTCCGTGATCGAGCTCCTCATCGACGCGCATGATCGTGACGCCGGTTTTCGTTTCGCCGTGCTCGATCGCGCGCTGGATCGGCGCGGCGCCGCGATACTTCGGAAGGATCGACGCGTGGACGTTGATGAATCCATATCGCGGAATCGTCAGCAGATTCGCCGGCAGGATTTTTCCGTACGCGACGACGATGCCGGCATCGGGATTGAGCGCCGCGACGGAGGCGAGGAATTCGTCATTACGAATTCGCGGCGGCTGCGCGAGCGGCAATCCCATGTCGCGCGCTTTCACCGCCACGGCAGGCGCTTGCATCTTCATCCCGCGTCCGGCCGGTTTGTCCGGCTGCGCCACGACGAGCGCGATCTCGTGCTCGCGCGCGAGTGCTTCGAGAGTGGGAACTGCGAATTCGGGCGTGCCGAAGAAGACGAGGCGCAAGGTGGCGATTGTAAAGGCGGATCACCACAGAGACACAGAGGACGCAGAGAGCGCTTACGTGTGTGTCGTCGTCGTAGGCGCCTGATTACCGAGCTTCACGTTCGGCGCGGTGCCAGACGCCGGTTGTTTCGTGATGTTGGCGCCCTCGGCGCCTTTGCTCGGTTCGGGCGTTGCGCCACGCATGCCGTTCGCGGTGGGCGTTTGCGCGGAGGACGTTGGCGGATGTCGCATCGCCGGCGGCGCGTTCTGAAAATCGCGCGGCACCTTTTCGCCGCGGCAGGCGCTCAACAACAGCAGGACGGAGGCGGCAATGATCGTGATGCGCATCGCTACGGATGAGGTTCAAGGAAGGTGCCATACAATCGCCCCCATGCGAAAAATCCTACTGTTTGCCGTCGTCATCGCCGCGTTTGCGTTCACCGCCGCGGCTCAGATTCCGGAAGGCGACCAGCATTGGAATGCACGTGCCGAGGGGCATGTAGGCGGACATGCGAAAGCGGCGCAGATCGATGCCGCCATCGCCGCGTATCAGAAGGCGGTCGCGCAGGATCCAAACAATCTCGAAGCGCGCTGGAAATTGCTGCGCGCGATGCGATTCAAAGGCGCGTATGTCGCGACGACGGTCGATGAGAAGAAGAACGTCTACGGCGCCGCGAAAACCGCCGGCGAGAGTGCGCTGGCGGTCATCGATCGCTTTCTGGCGGCGAAGCACGTGAAGTCCGACGCTCCGGAAAAGCAGGTCGCCGATGCGGCGCGCACAATCGCCGGCGCCGGAGAAGTTTTTCTTTGGGATTCGGCGAACTGGGGTGAATGGGCGCTGGCATACGGCAAGATGGCCGCGGTTCGTCAGGGCGCAGCGGACCGCATCCGTCGTGAAGCAACCATCGCCATGCTGATCAATCCGAAAATGGACGGCGGCGGTCCGCAACGGATCCTGGGCCGCCTTCACGATATGACGCCGCACGTGCCGTTTCTCACCGGCTGGGCATCGAGCAACGAGGCCGTGCGGTTTCTCAGGGAGGCGTACAAGCTCGACCCGGCAAACAAGATCACACGCGTGTTTCTGGCGGACGCGCTGGTATCGAACGACAGCAAGAAAAACTCAGCCGAAGCGATCCGCATCCTGCAGGACGTGATCAATTCACCGAACGATCCGAGCTTCGAGGTCGAAGGCGCGAAGGCTCAAGAGGATGCGAAGGCGATGCTTCATTAGTCATCGCGCGATCGCCGGAAGGAACTGCGAGTCGCCCGCCGCGTTGACGATGCTGACGTAGGCGACGCCGGTGCCGGCGGTCATCGTCACGTGTACGGCAGTCGTTTCGTCGATCGGGACACCGAGCGTTTTTTCGATGTCGGCGATCATGCGCGACGCGTCTTCGCCGAGGGCCTCTTCGAATGGTTTGCCGGTCTGCCGGCCGGTGCGCGTGCGGACGGTGATGCGGAAGGTGGCCGGGATTTTTCCGACGTTGACGATGCCGAGGTTGACGCGGCGTAGCGCGCCGCCAGGGATACCGACGATGGTGAGGTCGGCGTTGTCGCTCCCGGCGGTCGCGGCGTCGCGCATCGACAGCGGCGCGTCGACCGAGCCTTGCGCGCCGCGCGCGGCGTCGTAGGTCTTCAGCAACGCGACCGGCGCTGTCTTGCCGCGGTATTCAATCCACAACACGCCGCTTCCCTCGGGCGCACCGAACAGCGACTTGACGACATCCTCCCAGCGCAGGCTCTGACCGCCGAAGATCGTGACGGCACGGTCGATGCGGACGTCGCCGGCGACGTAGCGGAGGCCGAGCGTCATTCGATCCTTGAGCGGATTGTGCAGGGTGAGATCGCTCCGCCAGTACGCGCCGTTCGCACCGGGCAGGCTGCCCGCAGACGGGAAAACCACGCGCGAGCGCTCGCCGATTGCGCCCAGCTCTTCGAGCGTGGGGATTCGGATGCGCGCAAGGTAGCCGTTGAGATTCAGCGGCGGCGCATCGGTGCGTCGCCGCCAGATTTCGATGCCGCGCGTCGATCGCGCGTAGCTGTAGTGATCGTCGATGTACGCGGCCACGGCCTGCGCGCGAATGGAGTTGTCGATGCCGTCGAAGACGTCGAACTCCTGTGGCGAATGACGGATCACGAGCGGCGGCTTCGTGCGTTCGAGCGCGCGAATCGTTTCGATCTGATACTCGCGCGGCGAGAGGATCGGCACCTGGTAAAAGCGCGTGGGGTTCGGGCGGTCGCAGAAAAAGTAGAGCGCGGGTTGATTGGAAAAGTCGAAGATCGGCTCATTCGGTTTGCTCAATTCATCGACGACCGACTTCACCCCAATCACGCGGTTTCGAATCTCTTCGGCGGCCGGATCGACCCAGCCGATGCGGCTCACGCGGCCGAGGTAGTGGGTCATATCGTCGAGGCGAAGGTTGGCGATGTCGGGGACCCACAGAATCACAGCGAGCAGCGGCACGACGATGGCCGCGGCGAGGATCACGAAGGCCTGTTCGGCACGGTCGCGCGTGCGCCACACATGCGCGGTCGCGCGTCCGAGGAGCACGAGCAGGATCAGGATCATCGGGCCGATCAGGAACGCGGAAAAGTACTGGTGCGGAAAGTCGGCGCGGCCGAGCGCGCTGCGCTGTGTGAGGATGGCGAAGGCGGTGAGGACGGCCAGCGAGACGTGGTAACGGTGGCGGTTGCAGTCGCCAGATCCTTCGCCGCGCTTCGCCGG
>JAFAOU010000044.1 GCA_019247495.1 Acidobacteriota bacterium | reverse complement strand
CGGGTTCTGTGCGGTGTCGCGCGTCACCGCGGCGAATTATACGGCGTTGACACCACCGCACCGACCCGCGACACTACCTTCACACATGCAGCCGGCCGTCTCCACGCGCTCTCCGCGCCGCGCCACGCAAGCGATTCGCAGAATCGTTGTGATCCTCGTGGCGATTCTCATCCTCGCCGGCATTGCCTCGCTCTTCGTCACCGGCCGCGCAACGTCCGAGTTGCAGCAGTCGAGGAAAAGAGTGGAGTCGCTCAACGCCGAGATCCGTCAACTCGAAAAAGAGAACGCTCGCCTTCGCGCCGAAATCGACAGCGTAAAAAAGTCGACCTTCGCCGTCGAACGCATCGCCCGCGAGGACCTCGGCATGTCGAAGCGCGGCGAGGTTGTCTACCTCCTGCCGGCGAACTCACAGCCGCGTTAACTTCGCGTACTTGGCGATGAACTTCTTCGAGCCGATGCCGCGGTCGAAGTAGACCGTCAGCTTGGCGTCGGGGCCGGAACCTTCCATCGTCAGAATCGTGCCGTCGCCAAATTGTTCGTGGCGGACCCGCTGACCGCGCTTCATCACAGCGGGCGCGCCACTCGGCGGCGCCGCGGGACGGAGCGCCGCAGGATCGAGTTGCACCGGCGACTCCTTGAAAAATGACAACACGCCGTTGACGGAGTCGTTCTTCCGAGGAGGGGGCGGTGCAGGAGCGGGCGAATCATTGCGCGGCGAGGCAAGCCGCGGCGGCGAAGCGGGACGCGAATACGACGACTGCTGCGCGCGGCGCGGCTCGCCCGAGTAGCGGTCGCTGTAGCGATCGCCCTGCCGCATCGGCCGCTCGCGCCATGACGGCGCATCCGGCACATACCGCGCGCGGGCCATGCGCACTTCCTCGCGCACATTCTCGGGAATCTCGGTGATGAACGGCGATGGACTCTGCTCGCGAAACTGTCCGTGCAGCCGCCGCTCCAGGCAGTGCACGCACCAGAGCTGCTCGCGGGCGCGCGTCATGCCGACGTAGCAGAGGCGGCGCTCCTCTTCCAAGTCGTCGTTGTCATCCTTCGACTGCGAGTGCGGCAGAATCCCTTCCTCCATGCCGGTCAGGAAGACCACTTTGAACTCCAGACCTTTCGCCGCGTGCAGCGTCATCAGCGTGACGCCTTTCTGCGACTCGTATTTGTCGAGGTCCGACATCAGCGTCAGCGAGTCGAGGTAATCGCCGAGGGTCGCGCCCGGGTTCTGCTCCGAGTACTCGCGCGCGGAGTTCATCATTTCGTCGATGTTCTGCAGGCGCGATTCATCCTGCACGTCGCGCGACTCCGTCAGCATGCGCCGGTAGCCGGTGCGCAGCAGCAGGTAGTCGTACAGCTCCGGCAGCGGATTGTTCGCCGCGCGCTGGAGGTCGTGAACGATCTCGCGGAACTCTTTCACCGCCTTCGACGCGCGCGGCGGCAGGAAGGAGAGATCGCCTTCGATGACCGTCCACAGCGTGACGTTCTGCGCGGTGGATTGATCGTTGAGCGCTTTCATGGTCGTGTCGCCGATCCCGCGCGACGGCACGTTGATCACGCGCTCGATCGATGGCGTGTCGTGCGGACGAATGGCCAAGCGCAGAAACGACAGCACGTCCTTGATCTCGGCGCGCTCGTAAAACTTCACACCGCCGACGACGGAGTACGGGATGTTGCCGCGCAGCAGCTCTTCTTCAAACGGCCGCGACTGGGCGTTGGTGCGAAACAGAATCGCGTAGTCGGACAGCTTGTAGCGACCGCGCATACTGGTCATCTTGTCGATGACGAACGTCGCTTCCTCGCGCTCGTTGCTGCACGTCACCACGCGCACCGGCTCGCCGCTGCCGGAGTCGGTGAACAAGGTCTTACCCTTGCGGGCGATGTTGTTCGCGACGACGCCTGTAGCCGCATCCAGGATGTTGCCGGTCGAGCGGTAGTTCTGTTCGAGCTTGATGATCCGCGCGCCAGGAAAATCGCGCTCGAAGTTGAGGATGTTGTTGATGTCCGCGCCGCGAAATTTGTAGATCGACTGATCCTCGTCGCCGACCGCGACGATGTTCTGCTTCTTGCCGGCCAGCGCCTTGATGAGCATGTACTGCGCGCGGTTCGTGTCCTGGTACTCGTCGATCAGCAAATGCTGAAAACGATTGTGGATCTCCTCGGCGATGTCTTCGTTCTTGTCGATCAGCGCGACGTAGTTTCCGATGAGGTCATCGAAATCCATGGCGTCGTACTCTTTGAGCCGGCGCTGGTACATCCGATAGACCTCGGCCACGCGCGAGCCGAAGAAGTCGAGATTCTCTTTCTCGTACTCGGCCGGTCCGATCAGCTCATTCTTCGCGGCCGAAATGCGGTTCAGGATCGATCGCGGCGGAAAGGCTTCATCGTTCATCTGCAGCTCGCGCATGCAGCGGCGGACGAGCGTGAGTTGATCCGAGGTGTCGTAGACCGCGAATGATTTCGTGTAACCCAGGCGGTCGGCGTAACGGCGCAGCATGCGGAGCGACGTCGAGTGAAAGGTCCCGATCCAGAGGCTGCCGTGCGCCCGCGCGCCGCTGCCCGGCACCAGGTGACCGACGCGGCTGACCATCTCGCTTGCGGCCTTGTTCGTAAACGTCACGGCCAGGATGTTCGTCGGATGCACACCGAGCTCGCCGATCAGCCACGCGATGCGATACGTGATCACGCGCGTCTTCCCGGACCCCGCTCCGGCCAGGACGAGCAGCGGCCCTTCGCCGTGCGTCACGGCTTCGCGCTGCTGCGGGTTGAGTCCGGTGAGATCGATCATTCGGGCGCATGGTAACAGCCGTTTTCCGAGGCGAAATCCATCCGTCATTGCGCCTTGTTCTGACGCCAAATCACTGATTCGTACTACACTTTGCAGGTTCGTCGATGCGGGAGCGGGGGCCGCCGCGGCAAGCAATTCGGAGGCTAACTAAATGTTCGGTTCACTCGGAGTACCTGAGCTCCTCATCATCTTCGCCATCATTCTGGTTGTATTCGGCGCCGGCAAACTGCCGCAGCTCGGTAAGGGCCTCGGCGAAGGCATCTCCAATTTCCGTGACGGCCTCAAGGGACGCGACGACAAGAAGGCCGCGACGCTGGAAGAGAAGAAGAACGTCTAACGCGTTCGAAGGGCCGCGCTTTGCCACTGACGCCGGAACCCGCAGCACCTCTGTATCAATCGGAGATTTCCCAGATGCCTCTGGCCGAGGTGCTGGTGAAGATCCATCGATACCGTGCGCCCGGACGCGTCGATTGCAAACGCGGCGATGAGGTCAAGCGGATCTACCTCGATCACGGTCAGATCGTTTTCGCGACCACCAATCAGCTGGCGGAATCGCTCGGCGACAAGCTGCTCCGCGAAGGCCGCATCACGCGCCGCCAATACGAAGAAAGCGTCAGCCGCGCACGCGAGACCGGCCAGCGTCACGGCACTACGCTCGTGGAGATGAAGGCCCTTTCGGCGGAGGAGCTGTTTACGGCGGTGCGCGGGCAGATCGAAGAGATCATCTGGCCGATTTTCGGTTGGGACTCGGGCATCGTCAGTTTCACAGCCGGCCGCGACAAACGGCTGGAGTTCATCAAGGTCGATATCCCGGTGCCGATGGCGATTCTGCACGGCGTCCGGCGCGTGTCGGACGCGCGCGCACTCGTGGCGCGGCTCGGCACGAAGGCAACGCTCTTCAGCCGCTCCGCTGGACACACCGAGGGGCTGGTTCTCGATGCGGAGGAGCAGGGACTGCTCGACGCCGTCGACGGACGCAAAGTCCTCTACGAGTTAGTGAACACGCCGCCGCTGCCGTCCGCGGACAACGCGCGCATCCTCTACGCGTTCTTCGCCCTCGGTCTGATCGTTCCGCGCGAGCCACGGCAGATCAAAGTCCAGCTCAAGACCGACGGCGGCAAGTACGCGTGACGTTGCGCTGGCTCGTCACGGGAGCGGGGGGAATGGCCGGCCGCGATGTCTGCGCCGCGTTGGAGTTGCGCGGTGAGACTGTCCTTCCGCTGACGAAATCCGATCTCGATATCGTGAACGCGGTCGCGGTGCGCGAAGCAGTTCACCGCACGCAGCCGGACGTGATCGTCAATTGCGCGGCGTACACAAAAGTCGACGAGGCGGAAGCGAACGAACATCTGGCAACTGCGATCAATGGATCCGCGGTCGAGTTTCTCGCGGATGCCGCAAATGACGTTGACGCGCTACTGGTTCAGATCTCGACCGACTTTGTTTTCGACGGATCCAAACGGACGCCATACGAAGTGAACGACGTTCCCGCGCCGCTATCGGCGTATGGACGTTCGAAACTCGCCGGCGAGAAGGCCGCGAGCATCGCCCGGAAGCACATCGTCCTCCGCACCTCGTGGCTGTTCGGCGTCCACGGTCCGAACTTTGTCGAGGCGATCCGTAATCAGGTCCGCAACGGGAGAAAAACACTGGAGGTCGTGGACGATCAGCGCGGCCGGCCAACGTACACGCCGCATCTCGCCGATGCCATCGTCCGGCTCGCGCAACGCGCGCACATCGACGAAAACGTGCGCGGAATCGTTCACTACGCCGATGCGCCGGACTGCACGTGGTTCGACTTCGCGCGTGCGATCGTCGGCGGCGAGGCAGAAGTACTCCCGATTTCGAGCGACGGCTCCAAACGTCCCGCGAAGAGACCGGCGTATTCGGTCCTTTCGACCGAACGTTACGAACGGATCACCGGCCTGAAACCGGAATCTTGGGAAGAGGGACTGCGCGAATACCTGCGGCAACGTCCCTAAAAGTGCAGCCGGACCCATTGGCTTCACTGCGCGACCCAGACGAAGCGCAGCTCCACCGCCGGAATCCGGCTGCCCTGATTAGATGGCCCGATTTGCCAGATTTCCCGCGTACATGAGGTATTCGACATTTCCCTCGGCACCTTTGACCGGACTTTCGATGACGCCGCGAACCTCGAACCCGGCCTCGCGCGCAAACGCGACGACATTTTCGACGGCCGCATTCCGCTTCGTTTCATCGCGCACGATCCCCCCTTTTCCGACGTCCGCCTTGCCGACTTCGAATTGGGGCTTGATCAGCGCAACCAGCTCGCCGCGAAGAAACGCCGCCACGGCCGGCAGGATTAACTTCAGCGGAATGAAGGAGACGTCGATGGAGACGAACTCGATGTCATCCTCAAAATCCGCAGCAGTCAGGTAGCGCGCATTCACCTTCTCGCGATTGACCACACGCGGATCGTTACGAAGGGACACATCGATCTGTCCGTAGCCGACGTCGATCGCGTAAACCTTCTTCGCGCCGTTCTTCAACATCACGTCGGTAAAGCCGCCAGTCGACGCGCCGATATCGGCGCAGATCTTCCCTTCGACGCTGATCCCGAATTCGCATAGCCCGTGTGCGAGCTTCATCCCGCCGCGGCCGACCCAGGGATGCTCCAGCGCTTCGATGCGCAACTCGTCGTCGTCCGCGACGGTCGCGCCGGCCTTGTCGACGTGCTGGTCATTGACCAGGATCCGCCGGGCCATGATCAGCGACTGGGCTTTCGACCGCGTCTCACAAAGTCCGCGCTCGACGAGGGCCACGTCCAGCCGCTGCTTCTTCATTCGTTGACGACGGTGAATCCTTCCTGGCGGAAGTGATGGTCGTTCGTAAGGACGTGCGTGATGCCGCGCTCGCGCATGAGCGTCATCGACATGCAATCAACGAGGGAGTACTCCTTGTCGGGACGTTCTGAATACAGCCGCAGCGCGCGATTGAAAAGATCGCTTCCTCGGCCTACGTACCAGGCAGGATCTACCAGACGCGCTCGGACGAAGTCCGCGATGCGGCGCCGAATCGTGCCGCCATCAGCGGAGAAGTACGCCAGCATCTCGCTGAAAACACCATCATGAGTGGCGATGAAATCGCGCGCCGTGACGCGATCAAGACGCCGCGCTTGTGCATGATGCGCGTCGTGCGGATCGAACAACGCGATGAGGTACCAGGTGTCGGCGAAGTAGACAGCCATTACTTCGCGGCGCGCCGTTTCATACCGTAGACGACTTCGTCGATGTGGTCTGAATCGTGGCCTTCGGCGTTTCGATGACGCCACTCCGCCGCGGGAATGTCACGCGTCAGAAACTCGGCGATTTCACCTGCCGTCGCGCCATTTGCAATCAACGCCTTCATCTCAGGACTCAGGTCATCGGATTCGAACGCTCCTCCAACAAACTCCCGAACCCTCTTCGCGATCCCATTCGCGTCGAGGTCGTACTGCGCGCGCAGCACGTCTTGCGCGCCGTGGTGGACGTACTCGTCCGGGATGCCGATGCGATGGAAGGCGACGTCGCGGATGCCGAGTTGCTGAACGCGCTCCATGATCGCGGCGCCGAAGCCGCCGGCGAGGGATCCTTCTTCGACAGTGATGATTTTCGCGAACGGGCGGCAGTACTTCGCGATCAGTTCGTCGTCGAGCGGCTTGATGAAACGGGCGTTGATGACGGCGATCTCGATCCCTTCCTTCGCCAGGATTTCCGCCGCCTGCATGGCCGGCCAGACTTCGTTGCCGATGGCGAAGATCGCGCCGGCGTTGCCGTCGCGCATGACTTCGCCCTTGCCGATCGGCAGCGACTGCAGTTCCGCGTCCATCGTCACACCGAAACCATTGCCGCGCGGGTAGCGCAGTGATGTCGGATGACCGGTCTCGAACGACGTCTTCAGCATGTGCCGCAGCTCGTTCTCGTCCTTCGGCGCCATGCAGACCATGTTCGGGAAAATACGCAGGTAGGCCATGTCGTAGATGCCGTGGTGCGTCGGTCCGTCGGCGCCGGCGATGCCGCCGCGGTCGAGGGCGAAGACCACCGGCAGATCCATGATGGCCACATCGTGGAAGACCTGATCGAAGGCGCGTTGCAGGAATGTCGAATAGATCGCCGCGATCGGCTTCATCCCCTGCGTGGCCATGCCGCCGCAGAACGTCACCGCGTGTTCTTCGGCAATCCCGACATCGAACGCACGATCGGGAAAGGCTTTCGCGAACTTGTCCATCCCCGTACCGTCGGGCATCGCCGCGGTGATGCCGACGATTTTCGGATCGCGTTTGGCGAGCTCGATGAGCGCTTCCGCGAAAACCGCGGTGTAGCTGGGCGGCGACGGCTTCGTCGATTTCACGACGTCGCCCGAATCGATATCGAACGGCGAGACTCCGTGCGACCAGATCGGCCTGTTCTCCGCCGGCACGTAGCCTTTCCCTTTTTTCGTGATCACGTGCACGAGGAGCGGGCCGTTGTAATCCTTGTTCTTCTCGAAGAGGTCGATCAGGAAATCGAGATCGTGGCCGTCGTAAGGTCCGAGGTATTTGAAGCCGAGCTCCTCGAAGAGCGTGCCGGGCACGATCATGTGTTTGAAGAGCTGCTCCATGTCGCTGGCCATGCCGTGGATCTTGCCGCCGACGAGAGGGATGCGATCCATGATGCCGCGGGCCAGATCCTTGGCCTGGTTGTACGCCTGCCCTTTGATGATCCCGTTCAGGTATCCCGACATGGCGCCGACGTTCGTCGAGATCGACATGTCGTTGTCGTTGAGGATGATCATCAGCTTGCGCTTGAGATGGCCCGCCTGGTTCAGTCCTTCGAGTGCCAGGCCGCCGGAGAGCGCGCCGTCGCCGATGATGGCAACCACGCGGTAGTCGTCATGTTTGATGTCGCGCGCCACGGCGATGCCGAGGGCGGCAGAGATCGAAGTCGATGCGTGGCCGGCGTTGAAGACGTCGTACTCCGACTCCTCGCGCTTGCAAAATCCTGAGATGCCGCCGTGCATGCGGATCGTGTCGAACGTATCGCGGCGTCCGGTGATCAACTTGTGCGGATACGTTTGATGGCCGGTATCGAAGACGACCTGATCGCGCGGCGTGTCGAAGACGTAGTGCAGCGCCAGCGTCAGCTCGACGATGCCGAGGTTGCCGCCGAAATGGCCGCCGATCTTCGAGACCACTTCGATGATGCGGTGGCGGATCTCGTCCGCGAGCTGGTGAAGCTGCTTCCGATCGAGCTTGCGGAGATCTTGCGGCGAGTTGATGGTGTCGAGGAGCGTCATGGCAGGTTGCGGCGCCTCTCAGGATCGCCGTTCGCAGATGAAACGCGCGATGCCGGGAAGATAGTTCACAGGGCCGGCGATGATAGCAGCGTTGCGGAGGGCCTCGCCGAGGAGCGACTCGACCTTAGCTCGTGCCGCATCCGTGCCGAAAAGCGCGGGGTAGGTGAGCTTGCCCTGTGCAACATCCTTCCCCGCCGTTTTGCCGAGCGTGGCCGCGTCCTCTTCCTGATCGAGGAGATCGTCGACGATCTGGAATGCCAGGCCGATGGCGCTGCCATACTTGCGCAGAGCTTCGATTTTCTCGTCAGACGCATTCGCCAGCAGCCCGCCGAGAACGACCGAGGCCGTCAGCAGCTTGCTGGTTTTGTTGCGGTGGATGAAATCGAGCAACTCGGGCGTCGATTCGTCGGTGCCTGTGGCGATGATGTCGGCAACCTGTCCGCCGATCATCCCCTGCGAATCGACGGCGACGGCGACCTCGCGAATGGCGCGAAGCTGATGCGCCGCGTCAACCGCAGCAATGGGTTTCGCCAGCCACGCGAATGCTTCGGTGAGCAACGCATCGCCGGTGAGAATGCCCATCGCTTCGCCGAAAACGACGTGCGTGGTTTTCTGGCCGCGCCGAAGATCGTCGTCATCGAGCGCTGGAAGGTCGTCGTGGACGAGCGAGTAGGTGTGGATCAGCTCCAGCGCAGCGATCGGGACGAGCAATTCGTCGACATTCGCGCCGCACGCTTCCGCCGCGGCGATGGCAACGATCGGACGAATGCGTTTGCCGCCGCCGAGAACCGCGTAGCGCATCGCTTCGTGAATGACGTTCGGAGGCGTTTCAGCTGGAGGAAGGTTCGCGTCGAGCACGCGATCGACAACTTGCCGTTTCGACTTCAAATAGTCGGCGAGCTCGCTCACTCCTCGTGATCCTCGGCAACGTCATCAAGCTCCTCGCTCTCGAACGGCTCGATGCGCGGCTGGCCTTTCGCATCGGCCAGGATCAGCTCGATCTTCTTCTCTACCTCTTCGAGCTTCTGATTGCAGAATCGCGAGAGGCGGATGCCCTCCTCGAAGAGCTGGAGGGACTCATCGAGCGGCATCTCCTCCGACTCCAGACGCTTCACGATCGTCTCGAGATGCTGAAAGGCTTTTTCGAATTCGTTCGACTTGCGGGCCATCACTCGCCTGTTGTGGGCCACACAGTCTCAAGCCCCATGGTCTTTGCGTCAACCGTGCATTCGAGCCGGCCGGTTTTCAACTGGACTTCGATCGGTTCGCCGATCGCGACGGCGCTGACATCCATGATCGGCTTGCGCTTCCCGCGTTTCGTGCGTGAGAAGGCGATGGCGTAGCCGCGGGAGAGGACGGAAAGCGGCGAGACGGCGCCGAGGGTGGCGGCGGTCGAGCGGAGGCGTTCGCGTTCGCGCGCGACTTGCGACGGGAAGCGCAGCAGCGGTGCGTTGACGGCGGCTAGGCGAGAGCGCATCGAACGCGCTCGCGCTTCGAGCATGCGAAAGAGCGTGACGCGGCTGCGATCGAGCCGTTCGCGCCGCGACGCGATCCGGCGCGGCAGGAGTCCGAGCCGGTCGGAGGAGGCGAGATGGCGAAGCTCGTGGCGGTAGTTGCGGACGCGCGATTCGACGACGTGCCGCACGCGCCGCGCCATGTGATCGATCTGCGTACAGATCTCGCTCTTGGCGCGGATCACGATTTCGGCTGCGGCGGACGGCGTCGGCGCGCGCAGGTCGGCCACGAAGTCGCAGATGGTGAAGTCGGTCTCGTGGCCGATGGCGGAGATCGTCGGAATCGAGCAGGCCGCAACGGCGCGCGCGACGGATTCTTCGTTGAAGGCCCAGAGATCCTCAAGCGATCCTCCGCCGCGGCAGATCAGGACGACGTCGTGAAGCTGCCACCGCGAGAGGTGGCGGATGGCAATGGCGATCTCGCGTGAGGCGTCGCGCCCTTGCACGCGCACCGGATAAATCTGAACGCTCAGTCCCTCGAAGCGGCGTCCGAGGACGTTGAGGACGTCGCGGATGGCGGCGCCGGTCGGGCTGGTGACGATGGCGATGCGCTGCGGCAGCATCGGAATCGCCTTCTTGCGAGCGGGGTCGAAGAGACCTTCGTCGGCGAGCTGCTTTTTGAGCTGCTCGAACGCCAGTTGCAACGCGCCGAGGCCGGCCGGTTCGACGGCAACCGCGTTGAGCTGGAACTCGCCCTTCTGCTCGTACAGAGTGACGCGGCCGCGCACGACGAGCTGCAATCCGTTTTCGATGCGGAAACGGAGGAAGCGTGCGTTCGTGGCGAAAAGCACGACCCGCATCTGAGCCCGGGAGTCCTTGATCGAAAAATAAATATGACCGGCGGCGGAACGGACCACATTGGTCGCTTCGCCTTCGACGCTTATGTCGTTGTAACGAAAGAGCTCAACGTTGATCTGACGGATGAGCTCACTTACTTTCCAGACGCGCTCGGTCACGAGCTGCATGTTATTGAAATCAAATCAGGCAAGCTAGTTGCTCTTCCGTTGAGTGCCGCGAGGCATTTGACAGCTGCCGTTCGAAGGCAGCAAGGAGCAGGAAAATGAGAACAGAATCGATTCTAAAAAAGGCAGTTGCCGGCCTGGGGTCGGCGGCGCTCGTAATCGCGATGAGCGCGTGTGCACACCACGACGCAGTAGCGGATCAGGGCTACGGGCAGATCCGCACCGAGGCGCCGGCTACGGCGGACAGCAGCAGCACCACTGTTGCGACGGTCCAGGCGCCGGCGAATACGGAAGGCGTCGGCACGTCTTCCACGCCGGCCGTGATCTCCGGCCCTGCGGCGGTTGACAACAGCGGCCGCGCCTACACCAGCAGCGCAGTCGGCGCAACCGGCAACGGCTCTGGCATCGGCACCAACACCAACGTGAACCTCATCCCCAAGAAGAGCAGTTCCGACGTGACGATCACGCAGTCGCCGGCCACCGTCGATACGACCGCGAGCACGACGACGACCGAAACGACCGTGATCACGCCGGCGCCCGCACCGACGCCTGTGATCGTCGAAACGCCGGCCCCGACGCCTGTGATTGTGGAGACGCCTGCCCCGATTCCGACGCCCGTCATCGTCGAGACTCCCGCTCCGATGAGCTCGAGCACGACCGAGACGACGCAGACGACAACGACCACGACTGACACCGACACGACGGCCAAGACGACCACGAAGCATCATCACCGCCGGATGCACAAAGACTAATTCGCTGGTCGGTAACGCAGTACGGCAGGGCGCGGGCGACCGCGCCCTTTTGGTTGTTTGGGTTTAAAAGCGCTCAACCACAGAGACACAGAGGGCACGGAGAGTTCTTTGTGTTCTCTGTGTCTCTGTGGTGATCTCACTTTTTCTTCGTCACTGCCGGCGGTGCAAGTGGCTTGATCAGCGTCTCCATCCAATCGGGCTTGCCGGTGGTTCGTTCCAGATGTGGATAGCGTTCGCCGCCGTGATAGTCGATCGACGCGGTCGTGAAGAACTCGCCGTTCTGCACGATGAGCGTCAGCGGCGTCGTGGCGCTGCCGGATGCTTTCAATGCGTCACGCAAACGTGCGGTGCTGTAGGCGCGGCCGTTGACGGCAACAATGCGCGCTCCTGGCGCGAGACCGGCGCGGGCGGCGATCGATTCAGGCACGACATCGCCGATCGAACCGTTGTCGCGGATGTTGAAGCCGAGGGACGCGTTCAGGTCTGCGCCTTTGGAGCGCCCTTCCTGATATTGCAGCGCTGTGTTCGGCTTGTCGTTGTAGATGAGGTGCCAGCCGGACTGCTCGATGCCACCGAGCGGAGGCGTGGCGGACATCGACGTCAGGCGCTGGTTTAGAAAGCCGCGCCAGTCGTATGGCGCGACCGCGTTGAGCGCGTTGACGATGTCGTCGAACGTGTATGGCTTCAGATCGGGATGTCCACTGGCGCCGCCGTAGAACGATCGCGTGAAATCGTCGAGCGACTTCTTGCCGCCGGTCTGCGCGCGGATGGTCATGTCCGCGTCGAGCCAGAGCAGTTCGCCTTCCGGGTAGTAGTCGACGCTGCGGCGCCAGTTCGTCGATGCGCCGGGCGCGTCGTACAAGAGCTGCGCAGCAACGGCAGTATCGAGCAGCGGTCGCCAGGTGCGTCCAGTGTGTTGCGTCATTTGCGCGGCGATCAACGCCAGGTTTTCGCGATAGTCGTCGGCGCTCAGGATGCCGCTGCGCACCGGGAGGAGATCTCCGAGGTATTCGGTCAGGCCCTCGTAGACCCAGAGAAGCTCGCCTGTCATCGGCTTGTCGTAATTGTTCGTGGCCAGACCGGCCGGACGGCGGTACTTGCCGTTCCACGAATGCACGAACTCGTGCGCCATCAGACCCGAGACCCACTTGCGGCTCGTGTCTTCGCGCAGCGTCGATTCCTCGACACGATCGTCGCTCGACTCGTGATGCTCGAGGCCGAAGTGCGCGACGTTGTCGCTGAGCGTCAGCAGCCAGTCGTAGTGGCGATAGTGGTTCGCGCCGAAGACGGCCGTGGTCTCGTCGACGAGCCTTCCATACTGCGTCGCGAAATCGTCCGGCGTCACCGTGGCCTCGGCGCTGTCGGAGAGAAGGTTCAGCGTGTGCCGTAGCGGCGAGTGGCTGACCAGATCGATCTTGCGCAGCACCTGCCCGATCTCGACCGGCGAGTCGACGACCGTGGTCAACGAGGCCGGCTCGAAGTGGATCTCGTCGCCGTTGCGTCCGCGCGTTTCCAGCGCGGTTGCATACAGCCAGCCGGCGGGGATGCGCAGCGATGCATCGACCTGAATCGAATCGCTGGCCACACCGCGTGGATAGAGCAGGACTGTGTTCCAGCTCAACAGCGCGAGCCGCGGCGTGGTCGACGCGCCTGCGGTGAAGTTCGCGCCGGGCGCGGGCGCGAGGAAGTCGAGATCGACGTCGAGCGACGTCGCACCGGCGGGGACGTCGACGTTGAGCGCGAACATCTCCACCGGATCGCGCAGCCAGATCACCGGCTGTCCATTCGCGGTGATGCGCAGCCCAGCCAGACCGTTGATCGGACCGGTCGGTCCATGCTCGCCCGGGATCCACTTCGGATAGAACAAGGTCATCGGTCCCGGCGCCGCCGGGATGTTCAGATGCGCGTGATAGATGTTCGAAGCCACGTTCGTCGCATCGACGCGCAACGTGATCGGTGCGGCGGACAGCGCGAAAGCCGTGAAGAGCAGCGCCAGAATGAATGCAAATCGCTTCATCGAAATCTCCTAAGACCGCGGATCGTAGACCGTTTCCGGAGGACAGGTACACTCTCCTTCGCATGCCGATTCGCACCCTTCTCCTTTTTGGCGGCCGCAGCGCCGAGCACGAAGTGTCGATCCTCTCCGCGCGTTCCGTGGCCAGGGCGGCTCCGAAGGAACGGATCGAGATCGTGCCGATGTGCATCGCGCGCGACGGCCGCTTCGTGACCCCTGAGCGGAGCGCGAAGATTCTCGATGACAACGATAAGAGCGACGCCGGCAACTCCGATTTTTCGATGGAGTCGTGGGTGCGCACGGCCGGCATCGACTGCGTTTTCCCGCTGATCCACGGCACCGGCGGCGAGGACGGTACGCTGCAGGGCTACCTCGAGCTCCTCGGCCTTCCCTACACCGGCAGCGGCGTCACGGCCTCGGCTATCGGCATGGACAAGGGCCACATGAAACACGCCTTCGCCGCCGCGAAACTGCCGCTGGTCGAATTCGTCCAGGTGCACGAGCACGACTGGCACAACGAGCGCGAACGGATTCTGCGCGCCGTCAACAACGCGTTGCGCCTGCCCTACTTCGTGAAGCCGGCGAACGGCGGTTCGTCCGTCGGCGTAACGAAAGTGAAGAACGATCAGGACCTCGGCGCCGCAATCGAGAAGGCGTTCCGCTTCGACGAAAAGGCGCTCGTCGAACGCGGCATCGATGCCCGCGAGATCGAGGTGGCGGTCCTCGGCAACGACGATCCGCAGGCCAGTCTCCCCGGCGAGATCATCGCCGGCCGCGAGTTCTACGATTACGAGGACAAGTACGTCGACGACAAGACGCAGCTCGTCATCCCCGCCGCGCTGCCGAAGGAAAAGGTCGAAGAGTTCCGGCGCCTTGCGGTCGCTGCGTTCAAAGCGATCGGAGCATCGGGATTTGCGCGCGTCGATTTTTTTCTCGAACGCGGCAAGAACCGGCTCTACCTCAACGAGATCAACACCATTCCCGGCTTCACGAACATCTCCATGTATCCGAAGCTGTGGGAAGCCACGGAGCTGAAGTACTCGCGCCTGATCGAGCGGATCATCGAGCTTGGAATTGAGCGCTTCCGCGCCCGCGTCACGCGGCAGGATGGGGCGATGAAGTGGTTCGATGAGGTGAAGCGGATCGTGTAGAAAAGGCTTTTCACCACAAAGACACAAAGGGCACAGAGAAAACCCTTTGTGTCCTTTGTGTCTCTGTGGTGATTAAGCCTTTTTTTAACCCATGCTCTGGCCAGTCAAAATCGCAGCGTCCAAACTCCGCCCCGTCAATGCGGCGGCGATCACGCGCACGACCATCGTGGCCGCGCTCTTCGCCGCATTTCTGTACGGAGACTTCGCGCTCTTTCGCCGCCTCTTCGCGGCCATGGCCAAGGTTGAGGAGGCCACGCCGTTCTTTGCGCTCGGGCTGCTGCGCAACCTGCTGGCGCTCGTCTTTCTCGCCGCGGTGGTGATGCTTTTCTCGTCCGCGATGACCGCGGCCATCGGCGCATTTTTCAGCGATCTCGATCTCGACATCTTTCACGCCGCGCCGATATCGAAAACGCGCATCGTCGTGAGCCGGTGGGCGAAGACCTTCGCGCAGAGCGCCACGATGGTCTACCTCTTCATCGCACCGATGTTCGTTGCCTTCGCGCAGCGCTATCACACGCCGATGCGGCTCTATCCGATCGCGATGATCAATCTGGCGCTGCTGCTGGCCATCCCCGTCACGCTCGGCGCGCTGGTGATCGTCGTGCTGGTGCGCTACTTTCCGATCCAGCGCGTCAGTCAGATCGTGGCCACGATCGCCATCATCGTGCTGACCGTGGCCGTCATCTCCTTTCGAATGACCAGGCCGGAGCGGCTCTTCGCCAGCATCAACACCGACGATGTCACGCGCGTCCTTCGCTCCGTCGAACTCCCAGCGCTCGACCGTTATCCCGGAACGGCGCTGGCTGACTCGATGGTGGCGATGGCAAACGGCCGTCCCGCCAGCGTGTTGCCGCCAACGATCGCCGTCACTGCGCTTGTGCTCTTCGGCGCGTTCCTTCTCATCGCGCGTCGGATTTATTTCCCGGCCTTCGTGCGCGCACGCGAGAGCATGGCCCCATCGGCACTCGGCGCGGCGGGTCTGACCAATTTCGTCGACCGCATGCTGAAACCGTTCTCGCCGCCGACGCGCGCCATGATCGGCAAGGAAGTGCGAACGCTGACGCGCGACGTCGCGCAGTGGTCGCAGCTCTTTCTTTTCATCGCGCTGCTTTTTCTCTACCTCTACAACATCCGCATGTTGCCGCTCGGCGGCGACGCGCGCGCCACGATCGTCGCCTACGCGAACCTCGGCATGGCCGGATTCGTGGTGGCCGCGATCTGCCTCCGCTTCGCCTATCCGTCAATCTCCTCCGAAGGCAAAGCGTTCTGGATGCTGCAAAGCGCGCCGGTGTCGTACCGGCGACTGCTCATCGTCAAAGTGCTCGTCTACGGTGCGCCGCTGACGATCCTTTCGATTCTGCTGACGGCGTTCGCCGACGTTTTGCTCGACGCCAACCGCGTGGTCTGGACCCTCACCCTCATCGGCGCCTCGATGCTCGGAGTGACGCTCGTCAGCATGGGCGTCGGACTCGGCGCGCTCGCTCCCGATTTCAACGCTGAGAATCCGCTGCAGGTCGGACTCTCGCTCGGCGGCTTCGCCTACATGGGCGCGGCGCTCGCATATGCCGGCGGGATGATGATGCTGATGGCGAAGCCGGTGACGCGCTACTTCTTCTCGCGCTTTTTCGGACTCGAACACGAAGCACTTGCCACGGATCTCATCCCGCTCGTGACTGCGGTCACACTCTCGATTGCGCTTTGCGTGTTCCCTCTCGTCGCCGCGGAAAAACGTTTAACTGCGCTTTCCGAAAGCCGCTAGAATCGCGGCGAACCAATCACTAACTCGATAACTGACAGGAGAAGCAATGAGCGACATTCCGTCCTACACGCCGCCGCCCCCGCCTCCGCCCGGTGGAAGTTACACGCCGCCTCCGCCGCCTCCGCCCGGTGCGCCTTCAGCCGGTGGCGGCGACAGAACGATCATGGTTGTCCTGTCCTATCTCTGGATCCTCGGCCTGATCCCGCTGCTTACCAAGAAGGACGACAAGGAAGTCCAGTGGCACGCCAAGAACGGCCTGGCCCTTCTCGGCGCGGAAATCGTAATCTGGATTGTTTTCACGATCGCCGGCTTCGCACTCCGCCGCATCCTCGCGCCGCTTGGCTGCGGTCTTGCCGCGGTCGAATGCGTCGTCTGGATCGGCTTCCTGTTCGTGCGCGTCATGTGCATTGTCAAGGGCGTCGGCGGGCAGCGCTTCCGCATTCCGGTCATCAGCGACTTCGCTGACAAGATGTAGTCATAAGAGGAGAGACAACGATGGATACGCCTGGCGGTTCCTACACTCCACCACCACCCCCTCCGCCTCCGACGGGCGGAACGCCTGCCGCTCCCGGCGGCGATCTGGTTTACCCGCAGCAGCCGCCGAAAGATCCGGTGCTGATCGCGGTGCTCAATCTCATCGTGGCCGGCTGCCTCGGCTACTTTATGATCGGCCAGAAGATGAAAGGCATCGTCGCCGTCATCGCCTGGGTTCTCGGACTGTTCTTCACCTGCGGCACGGTCTCGGGCTTGGTGTCAATTGTCGCCGCGATCGATGGTTACCTGCAGGCGATGCAGCTCAAGGCCAATGTGCCGGTCGCACAGTGGACGTTCTTCAACGACCACCGCTGATTTCGATTTGCATTTCACGCAAAAAGGCGCCGCGAATCGCGGCGCCTTTTTCTTTTCATTCGGAAAAAACTCTGTATCATCTTTTCCCCAAGACAACGTGCCCGAAAACGCCATCGCAGTCGCCCTGATTCTTCCGGACCTCACTCGCAGCGTCGCCGAAGAACACCTCTCCGAACTGGAAAAACTGATCGAGACGGCCGGCGGCGCCGTCGTCGATCGCGTCTTCGCCAAACGCCCGCGTCCCGATCCCGCCACGTACATCGGCAGCGGAAAAGCGGAGCAGCTCAAGTCTCTCGCTGCAAACAACGGCGCGAAGTTGATCGTCTTCGACGACGACCTTTCGCCGGCCCAGGCGCGCAATCTCGAGAAGATCACCGAGGTCAAGGTGATCGATCGGAGCGGACTGATTCTGGATATTTTCGCCGGTCGCGCGCGCAGCCGCGAAGCGCGAACCCAGGTGGAGCTGGCGCAGCTCGAATACATGCTGCCGCGCCTGACGCGCGCATGGACGCACCTCGAGCGGCAGGCGGGCGGCATCGGAACGCGCGGCGTCGGTGAGACGCAGCTCGAGCTCGACCGCCGCATCATCCGCAACCGTATCGCGCGATTGAAAGAAGATCTGACCAAGATCGAGCGGATCCGCGAGACGCAACGCAAATCGCGCAACGCCGCGTACACCGTCGCATTGGTCGGCTACACGAACGCGGGGAAGTCAACGCTGTTCAATCGCCTCACCAGCGGGTCCGCCGAAGCGGCCGACCAACTCTTCGCCACGCTCGACGCCAAATCATCGAAGGCCGTCTTCGAGATGCCGCGCGAAACCGTCGTCATCGACACCGTCGGCTTCATCCGCAAACTCCCGCACGATCTCGTCGCTTCGTTCCGTTCGACGATGGAAGAAGCGGTGGCGGCCGATCTCGTGCTGCACGTGATCGATTCCAGCCATCCACAGTTCGAAGACCAGCGCGCCGTCGGCGAAGACGTTCTGCGCGACCTCGGCGTTCACCTGGATCGAGTGATTGAGGTCTACAACAAGAGTGACGTCACGGAGTCGGGTGCCGGGAGTCGGGAGTCGGGAGTCGGAGATGAACGCGTTCACCTCGTTCCTCCGACACCCGACACCCGACGCCCGACACCCGGCCGCTTGAGTGTTTCCGCGCTGACCGGCCGCAACATCGATCGCCTCATCGACATCATCCGCGACCGCGAGCTCGAAAACGGCGAAGTGCTGCATCTCGAGATTCCGCACAACGACGCGCGCGTCATCGCCCGGCTTCACGAGCTCGCCGAAGTCTACGAACAGCGCGTCACCGATGCCGCCATGCTCATCACCGCGTGGATTCCCCGCGACGTCCTCCATCACTTCGAAGCCTACGCGGCAGCAAGTTTGCTAAAGCCCGCCAAGGTGAGCTGAACATCATGACTCTTTCCTACCGACCCGGACCCTGTCTCATCCGGCTCCGAAAAATCCCCAGTCATCGACGAAAAGGATGTGTGCCGTGAGCTCTCTTTCCATTTCCGAAGAGCCATCTCCACTCTCCCCGCCTCAACCCCGCCCCACCCATCTTCAAACCTACCTTTCCAATCGCGCGCGGCTCTATCCCGACGTCACCGCCGAACAGTGGAACGATTGGAAGTGGCAGCAGAAAAATCGCGTGACCACTCTGGCGGAGTTGTCGGCGCTCTTCCCGTTCGATGAAATCACGATGGCGCGGCTCGGCGATATCTTCGAGCTGTACCGCACCGCCATCACGCCTTACTACCTCTGTCTCATCGACTTCGACAATCCCAACGATCCCCTTCGTTTACAGGCAGTGCCGACCGTCGAAGAGCTGCTCAACCCCGGCGAGCTGACCTGGGATCCGTTGAACGAAGAGGGCGATTCGCCGGTCACCGGCATCGTGCATCGCTATCCCGACCGCTGCCTCTTTCTGGTCACGTCGTATTGCCCGCTCTACTGCCGCTACTGCACGCGCAAACGGAAGTGGGTCGACGAAGACGGCACCACCGGCCAGCGGCGCATCGAAACGATGATCCAGTACGTCGCCGAACATCCCGAGATTCGCGACGTCATCGTTTCGGGCGGCGACCCGCTGTCGCTCTCGCTCACGTATCTCGAAAAAATCCTGGCCGGACTGCGCGCCATCCCGCACGTCGAAATCATCCGGTTCGGCTCGCGAGTCCCGGTCTTCCTCCCGCAGCGTATCGACGAAGAAATGTGCGCGATGCTGGAGAAGTACCACCCCGTCTGGATCAACACGCACTTCAATCATCCGAACGAGATCACGCCCGAATCTGCAGCGGCCTGCGACCGTTTGCTCCGCGCCGGAATCCCCGTCAATAATCAGGCCGTCCTGCTGCGCGGCGTCAACGATTGCCCGTACACAATGCGCGACCTCGTGCAGGGACTGATGAAGATTCGCGTCCGTCCGTACTACCTCTACCTCTGCGACCAGGTCATGGGTGCCGAGCATTTCCGCACCTCGGTCGGCGAAGGAATCGAGATCATCGAGTTTCTGCGCGGCCACACGTCGGGCCTCGCGGTCCCGCAATTCGTGATGGACGCGCCCGGCGGCGGCGGCAAGATCCCACTGATGCCGAACTACCTTCTCGGCCAGTACGGCGACTCCGTGGTCTATCGCAATTTCGAAGGCGTGATCGGCCGCTACGACGATGTGCCGTCGGCATCGCACGAATGCGATCGCTGTTCCGACCGCGAACACATCGACGAGCGCGGCGTGGCCAAGCTGCTCAACCGCACCGCCGACCGCTTCGAGCCGCAGCCCGTTCGCGACATCCCGCGCGGAGTGAACATCAAGAAGAAACGGCGCGAGACGTAGTGAGATCGGGAGCCGGGGGTCGGGAGTCGAGAGTCGGAGAAGCCGTAGCCGAGCCGTCGCGCTCCGACACCCGACACCCGACATCCGACACTCCTCTCCGCATCGGACTGACCTACAACCTCAAGCCTGTCGGCGCCGAGGGCGATCGGTTCGAAGAATTCGACTCGGTAGAGACGATCGAGGCGTTGGAATCCGGCATTCGCGCCGCAGGCCACGAGCCGATCCGCCTCGGCTGGGGATTGGAAATGCTCGAAGCGCTCCAGCGCGAACGCGTCGACGGCGTCTTCAACATCGCCGAGGGCGTGGGTGGGCGAGGGAGGGAATCCCAAGTGCCCGCGGTGCTGGAAATGCTCGGCATCCCGTGCACCGGCTCCGATGCGTTGGCAATCGCGCTGACGTTGGACAAGGCGCTGGCGAAAATCGTCGCGAAGAGTGCCGGCATCGCGACGGCGCCGTGGTTTGTAACCGGCGTCCCGAGCCTCCGCAGCACAGACTCCGCGTCTGATGTCGCAAACCTCACGTTTCCAGTCTTCGCGAAGCCGGCGGCGGAAGGCTCATCGATGGGCATCACCGATCGCTCGCTCTGCCGCGATCAAGTTGAACTCGACGCCGCAATCGAACGACTTTCGAAATACGGACCGGTTCTCGTCGAAGAGTTCCTCCCCGGCGATGAATTCACGGTCGGCATCATCGGAGGCGACGTTCTCGGCGTGATGCAGGTTCTTCCGCGCGGCGACGACAAGGACTTCATCTACTCGCTCGATGTAAAGCGCGACTACCTCAATCGCGTCGACTACCGCCTCGTCGATGCGCCGGACGTGGCCGAGGTCGCGCTGCAAGTCTGGCGCGCCTTTGGTCTTCGCGACGTCGCGCGAATCGACATTCGCCGCGATCGCAGCGGTGTCGCCAACTTCGTCGAGGTCAATCCGCTGCCTGGCGTTCATCCGATCAACAGCGACCTCGTGATCCTGGCGCGCCTCGCCGGAATCTCGCATGCGGATCTGATCGGACGAATCATCGGCGCAGCGGTCAAACGGTGGGCCGCATGAAGATCGCTGTCGCCTACAACGACGATCTCCATCTCAAGCCGCACCTCAACGAGACCGAAAAACTCGGCGAGGCGGAAGTGATCGACACCGCGCGCGAAATCGCCGAGCTGATCGACGCGCAACTCGTCGCGGTCAAAGACGATGTCGCCGCGTCGCTGCTCGAGCTCAGGGCGTACGACATCGTCGTGAACCTCTGCGAGGGCGTACTCGGTCATCCGAACTGGGAGAAGAACTTCGCGCTCGGGCAGGATATGCTCGGCATCGCGCACACCTCCTGCGAACCGATCGCCCTCGGCATCTGCACGGACAAGAAGCTCGTCAAGCGCGTCCTCCTCGCCAGCGGAATCCCGACTCCACGCTTCTGGCATGGCGAGGAAGGGGGGATCTGGATCGTGAAACCGTCGCGCGAGGATGCCGGCATCGGCATCGAGGGCGCGTCGGTGGTGTCGTCCACATCCGAAATCGAAGCGCGAGCGAGGTACGTCGAGGAGACCTATCGCCAGCCTGCGCTGGTCGAGGAGTTCATCGACGGACGCGAGCTCAATCAGTCCATCTACTTCTCAACGAATGGCCCGGTCGTCCTGCCGCCGGGCGAGATCGTTTTCGACGACGACCTCGCAAGCAACGAACGCGTGGTGGGATGGAAAGCGAAGTGGGCCAGCGGGTCGCGCGAGGACCGCGGCACGCGCAACCGCACGCCGGCTGTGATCGACGACACATTGCGGCGTGAGATCGCGGACGTTTGTCTTCGCGCCGCTTCCGTACTCTCACTTCGCGGCTATGTGCGTTTCGACTTGCGGCAGTCGCGCGAAGGCAAACTGTGGATCGTCGACATCAATCCCAACCCCGACATCGGACGCGGCAGCGGCTTCCGCAAGGCTCTCGACGCGGCCGGCATCGCGTTCGCCGATTTTCTGAAGGCGCTTATCATGGCCGCCGCACCAAACCGCCCATGAAAATTCGTCCCGCCGAGGCGCGCGACCGCGAGCGCATCCACGAAATCCTGGTCGCCACCGCGCATTTCACCGAAGAAGAAGTGCGTTGCGCGATGGAACTCGTCGATCAGGCGCACGACGATCCCGCGAAGGGCGACTACATCGTTCACGTGCTCGAAGAGCCGGACGGTGGTCCCGTTCAAGGTTACGTCTGCCACGGTCCGACTCCGCTCACCGACGGCGTTTTCGATCTCTACTGGATCGCTGTCGATCCGAAACGGCAGGGACAGGGCATCGGCCAACTGCTGCTGCGTTTCGTCGAAAACGAAGTGCGCCGCAAACGCGGGCGCATGCTGCTCATCGAAACGTCGTCGAAGGAAAGCTACGCCTCGACGATGCGGTTTTACGAGCGAAGCGGTTACGATGAAATCTCACGAATTAAGGATTTTTACCGCATCGAAGACGACAAGGTCGTCTACTGCAAGAAGCTGACGCCGAGCTGACATGAGTCCGAATCTGACCCTCTACGCAGCGCTCGCGCTGTACGCCGCCGGAACGATCGTGGCGCTGGCGACGCTCTTCACGCGCGAGAAGCGCCCGCAGCACGTCGCCCTCGGCGTGATGATCGCCGGCTTCGTGGCGCACACGGTCTGGATCGGCACCATCTGCGTCCGCACGCATCACCCGCCGCTCACGAACCTGCCGGAGGCCGCCGGCTTCACGGCATGGCTCGTTTTCGCGATCGAGCTGGCGCTCTTCATCCGCTATCGCGTTCACGCGGCGTCATTCTTCGTTTACCCGCTCGTGCTGATGCTGCTGACGTTATCCGCCGTCGTGCATGATCCATTCATCAAAACTCCTGCTGGTATTTCACGGCTGTTTATTACTCACGTATTTCTTACAACAATCGGTGTCGCGGGATTGTTGATCGGACTCGCCTTCGGCGTTCTGGCCTGGGCGCAGGACCGGGCGCTGAAAACAAAGAACCGAGGCGCGTTGTGGGACTGGATCCCGAGCCTCAACGTCTGCAAGACCGTCAGCTACCGCGCGCTGGCGATCGGATTCAGCATCTACACGCTCGGCATTCTCGCGGGCATCCTCTGGTCGTATCGCACGACTGCCGGGCTGATGGACCTGCGCGTAAAGCAGGTCGGTGCAGTCGTCGCCTGGATCCTCTTCGCGATCGTGCTGCAGGCGTATATCAGCGACACGTATCGCACTCGCCGCACGGCGGTCATCGGCGCGTGCGCATTCGTAGCGATCATGGTGGCGATTTTGGGGATTCATCATGCGTAAGGTGCGCCGATGCCGCTGATCGTCGTCGGCGTGAACCACCGCACGGCCGCGGTCGACGTCCGCGAACGGCTCAGCATCGCGCCGTCGCGAATGGCCGATACGCTCGATGAACTTCGCGCGCTCGACGGCATCAACGGCGCGTCCGTCCTTTCGACCTGCAATCGCGTCGAAGCGATCGTCTCCGCTTCCGCCGAGGATGTCATCGAACCGATCGTCGATTGGCTGACGCAGCGCGCCGGAACAGCTCGCGCCGAGCTCGAAAAACACGTCTACATCCTCCGCCACGGCGACGTTCTCAAACACCTCTTTCGCGTCGCCTCGGGGCTCGATTCGATGATCGTCGGCGAGCCGCAGATCGCAGGACAGGTTCGCGCGGCCTTCCTGGCCAGCCGCGAGCGGGGAGCACTCGACTCGCTCCTCTCGCAGGTGTTCGATCAAACGATGCGCGTTGCCAAACGCGTCCGCACCGATACCGGCATCGGCGAGCACGCAGTGTCCGTCCCGTATGCCGCAGTCGAGCTGGCGAAGAAAATCTTCGGGGACCTTCACGGCCTCCAGGTCCTGCTCCTCGGCGCGGGCGACATGGGTGAGCTGACCGCCGAACATCTATCGGCGTTCGGGCTGGAGCAGATCTTCGTCGCCAACCGCGCGCACGATCGCGCAATCGAGCTGGCCGAACGCTTCCACGGTCAGGCCGTCAAGTTCGAGAATGTCGAGCCGTATCTGGCGTCGTGCGACATCGTCATCGCCTCCACCGCTGCGCCGCATTTCGTCGTCGAATCCGATCACGTTCACCGCGCGCTGGCCACGCGACGTCGCCGCAATCTGTTCCTCATCGACCTCTCCGTGCCGCGCAACATCGATCCTGCCATCGCCGGCATCGACGGCGCGTACCTCTACAACATCGACGACCTGCAGCAGGTCGCCAACTCCAACCGCGAGTTGCGCATGCAGAAGGCGCACGAGGCCGAGGAGATCGTGGAGCGCGAAGTGGAGGGCTTCCGCCGGCGCCTCGTCGCGCAGGACGCCGTGCCGACCATCGTCGAATTGCAGGGAAGGCTCGAGGACATCCGCGCCCACGAACTGGAGAAGTGCCTGCGCAGGATGGGGCCGATGAGCGCCGATCAACGCGCCGCGATCGAGCAACTGTCGACGCAACTGGTCAACAAGATCCTCCACTACCCGATCCTTCAGCTCAAGGAAGCCGACGAGCCGGCCGAACGCGAAACGCTGCGGAAGACGATTCGAAAGATTTTCGGCCTGCGATGAGTGCGACCATCCGAATCGGCACGCGCGGCAGCCAGCTCGCGCTCTGGCAGGCCAACGAGGTGTCGAAACATCTCGCCGAGCGCGGTTATCAGACTCAAATCATTCCGTTCAAAACCACCGCCGACAAGCGCCAGGACGTGCCGCTCGCGTCGATCGGCGGCAAGGGTTTGTGGGTGAAGGAGCTGGAAGACGCGCTACTTCGCCGCGAGATCGATATGGCCGTGCACAGCTTGAAGGATGTGCCGTCGATCATCGGCGACGACTTCGTACTCGCAGCGTTCCTGGAGCGCGCCGATCCGCGCGACGCCTGGGTTCATCTCGACGGCACGCCGATCACATCCTTGCAGTCCGGCGCGGTCGTCGGCACCAGCGCGCCGCGCCGCCGCGCGCAGCTTCGCGTCCTCCATCCGCACCTGCGCATCGACGACATCCGCGGCAACGTCGATACGCGTATCAACAAACTCCGCGCCGGTATCTACGACGGCGCCATCCTCGCCGCCGCCGGCCTACAGCGCCTCGGCCGCGCCGCCGAGATCACGTCGTACTTTTCCATCGACGAGATGCTGCCGGCTTGCGGCCAGGGAATCATCGCGATCGAAACACTGCGCGATGCAGCAACGGTTGCGTCATCGATCAACCACGAGCCCACAGCACTTGCCGCGCAGTGCGAACGCGGAGTCCTGCAGAAGTTCGGAACGCTGCTCGACTGCTACTCCGCCTGCGCTGTCCACGCGACGTTCGATGAGGGTTCGATCACCATTCGCGCGTTCTTCGGAGAGCTGGAGGGCGATCGATCGATTCGCGTGACGCGCAGCGGACGCGATGCGGATGCGCTCATTGAAGATGTGCATCGTGAATTGATCGAACGTGGCGCGACGGAGTTGGTGACCGCATGACCGGCAGAGTCTTCCTCATCGGCGCCGGTCCCGGCGATCCCGGTCTCCTGACGATGCGCGCGGCCGGTCTCATCGCGCGCGCCGATTTCATCGCCATCGATGCACTGGTATCCGACGCGATCGCCGATCGCGCCCCGAAGACCGCCGAAGTCGTCTACGTCGGCAAGCGCGCATCGAAACACGCGCTGCCGCAGGACAAGATCAACCAGCTCCTCATCGACGAAGCGAAGAAAGGGAAGATCGTCGTTCGCCTCAAAGGCGGCGATCCGTTCGTCTTCGGACGCGGCGGCGAGGAAGCCGAGGAACTGGCGGCTGCAGGCGTCGCGTTCGAGATCGTGCCGGGCATCTCGTCCGCTCTCGCAGGTCCCGCGTATGCGGGCATCCCCGTCACCCACCGATCGCACGCAACCTCGCTGACGCTAGTCACCGGCCACGAAGCGGACGCATCGACCGGAATCAAGTGGGAAGGGCTGGCCCAGCTCGACGGCACGATCGTCTTTCTGATGGGCTTCGCCAATCTGGCCACCATCGCCGAGAGGCTGACCGCGAACGGCGTCTCGCCCGATCGTCCGGTCGCCGTCATTTCGAAAGCGACAACGCCCGAGCAGCGAACAGTGACCGGCACGCTGGCAACGATCGAAGGAAACGTGGCGAAGGCGAACCTTCCGACACCGGCGTTGATCATCGTCGGCGAAGTCGTGAAGTTGCACGACGTCATCAACTGGTTCGAATCGAAACCGCTCTTCGGCAAACGCATCGTCGTCACCCGCGCCCGCGAGCAAGCCTCGGAGCTCAAACGCCTATTCGAAGAATCAGGGGCGACGGTGATCCAGTTTCCGACGATCGAGATCGCTCCGCCCGAGTCGTTCGATTCGCTCGACGCCGCTATCGACAAACACTTCGACTGGCTAGTCTTCACATCGGTCAACGGCGTGTCGGCGTTTTTCGAGCGCCTCTTCGCGAAAAGGAAGGACGTCCGCTCGCTCGCCGGAATCCGCATCGCCTGTGTCGGCGAAACGACTGCGGTGTCTCTCCGTTCTCGCGGCGTCGCTCCGGATCTCATTCCGGACAAGTTCATGTCCACGGCCCTCATCCCGCACTTCGACGCCGATCTTCAAAAAATCCGCATCGCCGTCATCCGCGCCGCCGAGGGACGCGACGAATTCATCGACGAGATGCGAAAACGGGGAGCGGAAGTGCACCTCGCCGTCGCCTATCGAACGGTGCCTGTCGCATTGAACGCAGACGAGCTCCACGACATCGACGTCGTAACCTTCACCAGCGCCTCGACGGTCGACAACTTCTTCGCGTCGGCTCCTTCGCTCGATGGTGCGCTGCTTGCCTCCATCGGACCGACCACCAGCGATGCGCTCCGCAAACACGGACGGCGGCCGGATATCGAGGCTTCGATCGCAAGTATCCAGGCGCTTCACGATGCGGTTCACGCGGAGACGCGGAGACGGGGAGAAACCCCGTAACTACCTCCGCGCCCCCGCGGCTCCGCGTGAAAAGCTTTTACGGGAAATACCCGCGCGGTACCCGCAACTGCTGGCCAGCGCTCGATCGCACCTCCAAGGCGTGCCACTGGTCGGCGCCTGAAGGATCGGAGTAGAACGACAGCTGGTATTGATTGCGGAGCTCCTGCGCGAGCTTCGCGTAGACGTTGGGCAGCTCGCGTTCGGCTTTGATGATGAAGTACGTGGCGCCTGTGTCCCTGGCGATGTTCTGCAGGCGGCGCGCTTCGACGTAGCCGACGCCGAAGCGCATCCAGCGGGTCAGCATCTTGTTCTTGATGATCGGATAAATCGGGACGCCGGCGTAGCGGGCGTAGTGGACCAAGTGGTCGAGTTTGAAGTGGCTGCCCTGGTCGACGCCGTCGGTGAGGATGACCAACGCGTGGCGGCCGGGTTGCTTCTGCAGCTCGTACAGCATCTCGATGGCGGTGTCGTAGAGATGCGTCTCGCCGGACGGTTTGACGCGATCGACGGATGCAGCAGCGGCGTTGAAATCGTTCGTGAACGGCGTCAGCCAGAATGTTCGTTGATTGAAGCCGACGACGGCGATGCGGTCCTGCGGGCGGAGCAGGCGTTGCGCGAACTGCCGAGCCGCTGCTTTTACGACCGGCAGCTCTTCGAGCATCGATTCGGAGTAGTCGATCAGGAGGATTACGTAGAGCGGCTGATCGGATGCGGGGTTGAGCGCCTCGATTTTTCGCGGTGCGCCGTTGTCAAGCAACGTCAATTCGTTCAGCCGCGGGATGCGGTCGCCGCCGACGACGGAGAGTGGGATCTGTTGGACCGAGACATCCACCTGTTCGCTCGGATTCGTTCCGAAGAAAAAGACGTCATTGGCCTCGCTACCGTCGCTCGCGTGGACGACGACGCGTGCGTAGACGGCGTTCGGAAACTTTGCGGCGTCGAATGGAGCGGTGTACGGCGGCGCGGTCGCCGTCGAGACCTTTTCTTCGCCGATGAAAAAATCGACGCCGCTGATTCCGAGCTGCGGCGGTTTGACGACGCTCGCTTCCAGCACGCCTCGGTTCGCATGCAGCCGGACGCGGAATGGCGGACGCGGATCGTTGACCACCATCTCGTCCTCGCCGGCAACGTTGCCCTGTGCGTCGTAGCCGACGGCGCGAATGCGCAGGCGGCGGATGTAGTCGCCGATCTTCACCGGCAGCACCATCATCCGGCCCGTGCCTTCCGAGTACTTCACGCCGTTGATGAAGAGCGCCACGCGCACGACGGGATCGGTCGTGGTCACCGGCACCGGCAGGTCGCCGTAAACGAGCGACGTCGGCTTCTGCGTGATCTGCACGCTTTGCGCGAAGGCACTGCTTTCAGTGATCAGGAAAAGGAGAACGAGCAGTCGTCGAATCACGAGGCGATCAACGTGAAGTCGCCCTTCGAGCTTCCGGGCTTGCCAGTCACCTGCTCCATCGTGCACTGCCGCGGCTTCTTTTCCGGCCGCCAGCGCAGGAACTTCGAGCCGTGGCGGAAGCGGCCTTGCGAGAAGTAGTCATACTCGACTTCGCAGACCAGCTCCGGCCGCAGCGGTTCCCATTCCGCACTCTTCCCGGTCGCCCAGCGCGACGGGCCGCCGGGAACGCGCACCTCGAACGGATTCTCGCCTCGCAGCGCTTCGAGCTGTTTCGTGAGAGCGTCCCGTTCGTCTTTTTTGATACTCGAGCTGTGGCCGACGTGGACGAGCCGCCCTTCGTCGTCGTAGAGGCCGAGGAGGAGCGAGCCAACGGAGCGCGTCCCTTCGAGGTAGCGGAAGCCGCCGACGACACAGTCCGCGGTTTTGAGGTGCTTGACCTTGATCATGCCTTCGCGATCGCCGGAGTGATACGGCTCGCCGAGGCGCTTGGCCATGACGCCATCGAGTCCGGCGCCGCCGAATTTGTTGAACCAGTCGTTCGCGACTTTGCGCTCCGTCGTTGCGGGCGAGAGACGGATCAGCGATCCCTCGGGGACACGTTCGAAAAATCGCTCCAGCAATTCGCGGCGTTCCTCGATCGGCTTGTCCGCGATCAATTTGCCCTTCATCGCCAGCAGATCGAATGCGAAGTAATGCGCCGGGATCTCCGCGGCGAGTTTGCGGATGCGCGACTCCGCGGGATGGATGCGCTGGAGCAGATCATCGAACGACAGCCGTCCGCCGACCGGGACGACGATCTCGCCGTCGATGACGAAGTCGTTCATCTTCAACTCGCGCATCGCCTCCACAACCTCGGGGAAGTAGCGACCGAGCGGCTGTCCTGCCTTCGACTGCACGACGACGTTCTCGCCGCTCTTGAAGATGATGGCGCGGAATCCGTCCCACTTCGGCTCGAACTGCCAGCCGTCGCCGGACGGGATTTTGTCGACGCGCTTCGCCTCCATTGGGGGGTAGGGCGGCGTGATGGGGAGATCGAGCTTCGGGAACCCGGATGTGGCTATTTTAGGGATAGGCATGCTTGTGATTTCTCAAAAAGTCTTTGCACCGCAAAGACACAAAGAGCACAAAGGGATCTCTTTGTGTCCTTTGTGTCTTTGTGGTGATTAGGCCTTTGACTTCCGTTTCTTCTTTTCCGGCGCGGCAAACACCTTCGTTAAATCGAACCTCTTCTTTCCCACTGCCACCGGCTTCCACAAGTCCCCCAGCTCGGCTACCCGCTCGCGGACGTTGTCGATGCGAAAGTCCTGGATGTCGATTCCCTCTTCGATCTCCTCCCACGTCACCGGCGTCGAAACGCCGGCGAATGGCGTGGGACGCACCGAGTAGATCGACGCCAGCGTGCGGCCCCAGGCGTTCTGGTTGTAGTCGACGAGCACGCGAGCGTAGGGGCGCTTCACCTTGCGGTACTCGGCGGTGATGATGTTTGGATGGCGGGCCTCCAGCTCGATCGCGATCGCCTTTGCGAACGTCCACACCTCTTTTTGCAGCGGTCCGTGAACGATCGGGATGTAAACGTGGATGCCTTTCGATCCGGTTGTTTTCGCGTAGACCGGCATGCCGAGGTGTTCGAGGATGTCGCGGACGCGCAGGGCGACCTCGCGAATCATTTTGAAATCGGCGCCAGGACCGGGATCGAGATCGAAGTGGAGGTAGTCGGGACGGTTGTAATCGTCGCACGGCGCGTACCACTGGTTGAGATCGATGCAGCCGAGGTTGATGAGCCAGAGGAGCGAGGGGAGGTCCTGGACGATGGGGAAATTGACCATCTCCGAATGCATGATCGGACAGATCTCGATCCACTCCGGCCGCGGCTCCGGCGCGCGTTTCATGTAGAAAAAATCGCCTTCGGCGCCGTTCGGATAGCGCTTCATCACCATCGCGCGTCCGGTGAGATGCGGCAGCAGGTACGGTGAGATATCGGCGTAGTACTGCAGCAGATCGCGCTTGGTGATCTTCAGCGTTTTCCAGAAAAGCTTGTTGAGGTTGGTGAGCCGCACCTCGCGCGCGCCGAATTGCAGCGTGAGGTCGGTGGCATCGGGATCGATGACGAGACGTTTCGCGGCAGCCACACCGCGAATTGTGCAGCGGTTAGGCCAGACTCACCAGCCCTCGGGGATTTTCCCGTCTCCGCTGGTGCGATGCCGAGGCGCGTCGAGCGTGGTGCATTCGAGCTCGCGATTGGCGCGGACGGCGCGTAGCATCAGGCCGCCGCGCGACATGTCGCCGAGTCCCGCGAACGCGGCGGGGAAACGCAGCCGGTGCTGAAATACGGGCCAGAGGATGTCGACGTACTTGCCGCTTGCCACGCTGCCGAGGAGGACGACTTGCGCGTCCGGCTCGAGTTTGTCCGCCAGCGCGCGGGCATGCTCTTCGAGCGGCTTGCGGTAGGCGCGCGTGGCGACGTCGACTGGCGTACGTGACATCACCTTCATCCGCTCCGGCGTCACGCGCCAATCGGGCAGAACGAGTCCGAAGCCGGGCGCGATGATGTAGACCCCGTGGCCACCGGCTGCGGGGGAAGGCTGCGCGAAATGGAGCGCGTATCCGATCTTGCCTCGAAAATAGAGAGAGCTCATGAACGCGAACGCCATCGCGATCGGTACGCCTTCAGGCGATCGATACATGCGCGCGGCCTCGAAGTTCGCTCGCGGCGATGTGAACTGTTTCGCGCGAATCCCGCCCGTGCTGGCGGGCGAGAGAAGGAAGATTTTCGGCGGCACGGGAGGAGGAAACAGTGGAGGGTGACACTGTCATCCCAAGCCACTTAGAATGCGCGTCATGCTGATCAAAGGGATGACGGAGCAGGAGATCCGGGTGCTGCAGGAGTTTCGGAGGCTGGCGGTGGAGTCGCTTGGAGTCGCGGCCATCAAGGCCATCAAGCATCCGGCCGGCGGCGGCGAAGGGCCGGCGTTCTCGCTGGTTGAAAAGGGAATGCTGACTACTGACGCGGCTCGCGAGAGTTTTGCGCTGACTGCGAAAGCGAAGGAGTTCCTGTCGTACGACCCGAAGCCGGAGTTCGAAGAGGCCGGTTCCGAGACAGAAGAGCCGGTCGTCGCCGAATAAAATGCACATGAATCGGTGCAGTCTATAACTCGCTTAAATTCAGCAGTTTAGGTGGCTGCCGCGATGGGCGGAACGCGCGGCGCGCGCGTAAACGTCGTTGACTCAGGAACTTAGCTGTCGTAGCATGCGTCGCCGAGGATTGGAAATGAAAGATGGCGACAAAGCAAAAGCTAAAGCAGCCAAAACCAAAACCTCAGGGAAAGAAACCAGCAGCAAAAGCTCCGCAAAAGAAAAAGGCGGCGGCAAAGCCGTCCAGGCCAGCAGCAAAAAAGAAAGC
>JAFAOU010000025.1 GCA_019247495.1 Acidobacteriota bacterium | reverse complement strand
TGGAAATTACTCCTTCGTGATGTCGGCGGTATGGGCGAAGTAGATTAGTGGACTAGTAGATTAGTCGATCAGCGGTGTGCCTCGCGTCGCGGCCCTAATCTACTAATCCACTGATCTACGAATCCACTGTTTTCGTCGTAACAGCAGAGCGATCCCCGCAAGTTCCACGATCACGATCCAGACGCTGCCTTCGATACCGAAGTAGCCGCCGGTGAGCCAGGGCTCGCCGCGGCCGACGGTGCGCAAGACGCTTTCGCTCGACTCGTAGCCGCTGACGTTGTATCCGAGGATGGGCCCGGAGAGGAGGTTCCAGGCGAGATGGATGCCGATCGGGAACCAGAGCCGCTCGTAGCGCGCGTACGCGAGCGCGAGCAGGATGCCGGCGAAGAAGAGATTCGCCATCGCCAGGATCGAGAAGGCGTTGTTGCCGGCGTGCAGCGCCGCGAAAACGATCGATGAGAAGAAGATCGCAGCGCCGCGATGCCACTTCCAGATTTTCTGAAACGGATAGCCACGGAAGAGCAGCTCTTCGTGAAAGACGGCCGGAAGGTAGACGGCGATCAGCTCGGCCCACGGAAAGGCGTTGCCGGCCACGTGGTGAAGCCGCGTCGTGAGCAGGACCAGACCGTCCGCGACGCCGATGAGCAGGACCGCGAATGCGCATCCGAGGAGGAACTCGCGCGTGGCTAGTTTCGGAGGAACGAAGATGCCGAGGTTCCATGCACCGTGTTCGAAAATGGCGATCGTTCCGAACGTCGCCATCACCACGCTGACCAACGCCACCCATTGGTTGAAGAACGCGCCGGCCATCTGCGACGCGAAACGGCCGACGAAGAACGTAGCCAGATAGAGCGCCACAAAGAGGCTCAGCGCGGCGACGATCTGCGCGAAGCCGCTGGATTGTTTCGTCTCGTTCATCCGCCAAATGCGTTTCACCACAAAGGCACAAAGAGCACAAAGGGATTTCTTTGTGTCCTTTGTGTCTTTGTGGTGAAACAGCCTTTAAAACAAAAAGCGGCGACCGAAGCCGCCGCTTTGAATGTTGCTGAATTAGGTTGCTACTGCGCCGCTTCGACGATGATGCCGATGTTCTTCGCGCCGCTGGCGCGGGCCATGTCCAGGAACTTGATCGTCGAGTCATAGTCGACGTCCGGCGAGCCCTGGAAGAAGACCATCTTCGACGGGTTGCCGTGCATGATGTCGTGGATGCGGACCGCGAAATCGCCCGGAGCAACTTCATCCTTGTTGATGTACATGTGATTGTCCGGCATCAGACGCAGGATGATCTGGTCGTTGACCGCGGACGGAGGGAGGCCCGGGGGCGCCTTGGGCGGAACGCGCACCAGGTAGCCCATCTGAACGACCGGCGTGATGACCATGAAGATGATGAGGAGCACCAACACGACGTCAACGAGCGGCGTGACGTTGATGTCCGATTTGATTGTTCCGCTGCCACCTACCTGCATAGTTGACTACCCCTGTCCCGGACCCCGTTTGGGTTGTGCGATCAGTCCGACGTTGTTAAAGCCGACCTCGCGGCAGGCTTTGAGCGCTTCGAGCACGGCGCCGTACTTCGAGAGCTTGTCGCCTTTGACCGCGATCTCACGGTCGGGCGTGCGGTCGTGGATCTTCTGGAGCTCGCTCTGCATCTGCTCTTTGAGCACCGGCAACGACCCGAGGTAGACGGTACCGTCGGACTTGACGGAGATTTGGAGCTGCTTATCCGTATCGGGAGTCTTCTCGGGCTCTTCCGTCACCGGAAGGTTGACCGGCACGCCTTTCTGCAGCATGGGCGTAACGACCATGAAGATGATGAGCAGCACGAGGCAGACGTCCACCAGCGGTGTGACGTTGATGTCGGAAGTCAACGACGCCGCGGTGAACTTCCCGACTGAGCTATGCCACCGATGAGTTGCCATGCGTTCCGGCTTCCTTCAGCAAGTAGATCGACATCTCCGAGCCGGAGTTCGACATCTCGACCGTGAAGCGGTCGACGCGGTTCTGGAAGTAGTTGTACGCCCAGACCGCGGGGATGGCGACGAAGAGACCGAAGGCTGTCGTCAGAAGTGCTTCGGCGATACCGGCCGACACGGAGGCGATACCGCCGCCCGAGGTAGCCATCTTGCCGAAGGCGTGCATGATGCCGATGACCGTGCCGAAGAGACCGACGAACGGTGCCGTGGCGCCGATGGTCGCGAGAACGCCGAGGTTCTCTTTCAGCTCTGCGACGGTGATCATGGCGGTTCGGTCCATACCCTGGCGCGCTGCTTCAACCGCGACTTCCGGATCGCTGTAGCGTTTGTCGCGGCGGGCCGCTTCAAACTCGAGCAGGCCGGCCGAGATGACCTTGGCCAGGTGCGACTGCTTGTACTTCTTGGTGATGTCGATGGCCTGCTGGTAGTCGCCCTTGGTCAGCACGTTCGAAAGCGCGCCGAGCAGTTTGAGCGACTGATTCTTGGCCGCCTGGAACGTGATGAAGCGCTCAATCATGACCCAGATTGAGTAGATCGACATGATGATCATCACGATCACGATGCCCTTTGCCGCCGTCGACATAGAAACCCATAACGCTCCGAGACTCATATCCATGATGCAGTTCCCTCCAATGACGTCAGCGCAGGCCGGACGTTCTTAGTTCAGTTTGAAATTGACGGTGAGATTGAAGATGACATCCACCGGCTGCCCGTTGAGGGTACCCGGTTTGAATTTCCAGCGTCTGACCGCATCGACGGCGGCCTGGTCGAGACCGAACGGCAGCGGCTTGAGGACATGAATGTCGGTGACGTCGCCGTTTTTGCTGATCGTGCACTCGACGATGACGATTCCGGAGATGCGCGCCTTACGGGCCACCTCGGGGTAGACGGGATCGACCTTGCTGATGGCCACCGGCGCCTTGACGTCGCCGCCGACGCGCAACGGCGCATCGGGCGCTTTCGGCTGAGGAGCCTCGGTGATTACACCGCCGACGACGCCGCCGACGACACCGCCGGCCACACCGCCTTCGACGCCACCTTCAACGCCGCCCGTAACGCCGGCGTCCGAGGCCTGCGTGGCCACCGGTTGCACCTTTTCAGGCACGGTAGTCGGAGCCATTTCCTGGATGTTCTTCGGAACCTCGACCGGCTTCACGACCTGCGTGGCCGTCGCGGCTTTGGGCGGCGGCGGGGGCGGTGGCGGTGGAGGCGGAGCGGACGCGACGGAGTACTGCGCCACCTGAGCTGGCGAGTTCGTCGGAAAATCGATGTTCCAGAGCGCGCCCACCACGACTGCCACAACGACGACGATGTGGAGCGCCACGGAGACGGGCAACGTCAACAGCCGCTGGATGCCGACTTTCTGTTTCTTGGATTCGACGACGGTAGATTCGAACATTGTCTTTGCCTGTATTCGTCAGAAGCGTTGCGCTAACTCTTCTTCGCGCCCGCGGCCTTCCTCGCGGCGAAGATCTGCATGGTCTTGTTGCGGATCGCGTCAGCCTGAGCGACGTCAGCCTGCGCTTTGACCGGATCGGTCAACGCATCGACGAGGGCCTGCTGGCGCCACAACAGATTGAGGTATGCCATGGCCTCGGCATAGTCGGGCTTCATGTCGATGGCATGCTGGAGCGCGTCCTTCCCGCGGTTGATGATGTCCATCTTCTGGGCGACATCGGCCGGCGGGTTCTTGGACACCTTCTCGTAGCAGACCACGCCGAAGATGTAGAACGCTTCGGGGTTCTTCGAATCGAGGAGGGTGATCTTCTGATACCAGTTCAGCGACTCGTTGAAGTCGCCCTGCTTCGCGTAGAGCGTGGCGATCGACTTCACCGCCTCGAGATCGGCGGGATGCGCCGTCAGGTAGTTGCGGAAGTAGTCGATGGCCTGCGAGGTGCGATTCGCGTTGAGATACATGTTGATCAGCGCGTCGCGGGCGATCCGATCGTCAGGCCGTTTCTGGAGGTAGCCGTTCAGCTCGAGGATGGCGCGGTCGGCGTGCTTCTCGTTGTTCGGCGATTTGTCATCCGGAACGTAGAGTCCGATCTCGGAGTAACCAACCAGGCGATCGAGATCCGGGAAGCTCGGATCGATCTGCCGCGCCTTCTGGTAGTGCGGCAACGCGCCTGCGTAATCTTCCTTCTGATAGGCCTCGTTGGCCGCTTTGATCTCCATGCGCGCCCGGATCTTGGTGCAGCCGAGCGAGGAGAGGGCGAGAGTCAGTGCCGCAATCAGGCACAACACCTTTTTCATGAAATGTCTAACTCCAAGCGTAGTGGTGCGTCGCGGATTCTGAAGCGGCTGTGAGGCTGTCCGGGCGGTGGCCGGCCCCCCTCCGAGACAATGGCGTGCGACTATACCCATCGACTTTTGCAGCGTCAAGGCGTTCGTAGGACCTGATACTAAAAGTTTTAGTTGGA
>JAFAOU010000094.1 GCA_019247495.1 Acidobacteriota bacterium | reverse complement strand
TTGCGCGCGTGTCGATCGAGCCTTGGGCAACCAACGCCGCGGGCCGTGCCCGCTACAATACGCGGCCCTTATGACTCATCGCTCCATCGGCATTCTCGGCGGCGGCATCTCCGGTGTCGCCCTCGCCTCCTTCCTCGGCGACGACGTCGAAGTCGTCGAGCGGCGCCCCAGTATCGGCGGCCTGTGCGGAACGATCGTCGAGGACGGCTTCACGTTCGACGCCGCCGGTCCGCACATCATGTTCAGCAAGAACAAAGAGGTGCTGAACCTGATGGTCGAGACGCTCGGCGACAACGTCCATCAGCGCCGCCGCGAGAATAAGATCTGGTTCAAAGGCCGCTTCGTGAAGTACCCGTTCGAGAACGATCTTGCGTCTCTGCCGCCGCAGGACAACTTCGATTGCATCTACGGATACATCGTCAATCCGCACGCCGGCGACACGCCGTCGAACCTGTCGGAGTGGTCGTACAAAACCTTCGGCGCCGGTATCTCCGAGAAGTACTTCATCCCCTACAACGAGAAGATCTGGAACTATCCCGCCACGAAGCTCGGCCTCGAATTCGTCGAGCGCATTCCGAAGCCGCCGATGGAGGATGTGCTCAAGTCGTCGATCGGAATTTCGACCGAAGGCTACCTGCATCAACTCCACTTCTACTATCCGATTGAGGGCGGATACGAATCGCTCGTGCACGCCTTCGCGAAAAATGTTCGCGGCGACATCCGTACGAATTGGCGCGTTGCCTCGGTCGCCCGCGACGGCAAGCAGTGGCGGGTGACCTCGGCCGGCGGCGAGGAGCGCACCTACGACACGCTCGTCTCCACGCTCCCGATTCACGAGCTGCTGAAAGTCTGGGCGGACGCGCCCGACGACGTGCACAAACTCGCCGCCACGCTCCACTACAACTCGCTCATCAACGTCCTCATTGGCTGCAACGAAGATCGCGGCTATCCCTACACCGCGCTCTACGTTCCCGATCCGAATCTCCTCTTTCACCGTCTCTCGTTTCCGAAAGCCTTCAGCGAGCACTGCGTGCCTGCGGGATCGTCCTCGATCATGGCGGAGATCACGACGAACGAAGGCGGAGACGGCGTGTGGGAAATGTCGGACGAGGCCATCATCGACCGCACCATCCGCGAGCTGGAGATGACCGGCCTCGCCGATCCGAACACCATCGTCTACCGCAAAGCGATCCGCTTCCTCTACGGCTACCCGGTTTACGATCTCGACTACCGCGCCAACGTCACCGCGATGCGCAACGCCGTCGCCGCGACCGGCCTGCACCTCCTCGGCCGCTTCGCGCAGTTCGACTACATCAATAGCGATGTGTGCATCGAAAGGGCTATTGCGCTTTCGAAGGAGCTAAGTTCACCGTGAAAAGATTCCGAGGAATGTGTTCGGACGGTGCTCGCGAGAGGTTGACGTACCGCGGGACCGTCGCCGGATGGCGACACGGAGGGTAGCCGGTGGTCACGCGCGAAGCGGGAGACCACCGGTTAACGGCCGCGATAGAGGGACCGACCCCGGAGGGCGTCGCGGATCAAATACCAAGCGGAGTGAATTCCCTCCGCGACCGCTGCCGCGGTCGGGAAACCGGGCGCGTTCGTGTTCCGGTGGTCTCGCGCTTCGCGCGCGACCACCGGCTACCATACGAGACGCCATCCGGCGTCGGGCGAAGTTGAAATGTACGAATCTTCAAACTACCAATATTTCGAAGACGTCAACTGGGGGTTGCTCCGTCTCTGGGGCGGCCGCAAGGATCTCGATGTCCTCGACGTCGGCTGCGGATTCGCCACGACGTCGCAGCACATCGAGAAGCGCGGCAATCGCGTCACCGGAATTGAGTCGAGCGGGGAGGCGGTTGCGGTTGCGCGCACGCGCGTGAGCGAAGTCATTCACGCCGATCTGCAAAACCATCCGCTGGCCGGGCGCCGCTTCGACGTCATCATCTTCGCGGACGTTCTCGAACATCTGGCCTGGCCGGTCGGCGTCCTGCGCAGCTATCTCGATCTGCTCAAAGACGGCGGCAGCGTCATCGTCTCGCTGCCGAACGTCGGGCTCTGGTCCGTGCGCCTCAACCTGCTCCTCGGCCGATTTCGCTATGAAGAAACCGGCGTGCTCGATCGAACGCATCTCCGTTTCTTCACCCGGCGCACGGCGCGCGAGATGATCGAATCGACGGGACTGGAAATCGTCCGCCGCACATACAATCCCGGTCTCGTGCGCCCGTTCGTTCCACTCGCAAAAAAACTTCTCGGCGGCTCCGCCAGCGACTCGCACGATCCGTCCTCGCTGCTCGAATCGCGTCCGTACAAGCTCTACCTGAAAACGATCTACCCGATCGAACGCATCGTTGCCTCCGCCTGGCCCGGCGCGCTCGCGTTCCAGATGATTTTCGAAGCTCGCAGGAAACCATGAAACTCACCATCTCCATGATCACGCTCAATGAGGAGCGCGCGGTTGCGAAGGTTGTCGCGGACATCAGCCGCGTCGTGCCCGAAGCAGAGATCTTTCTTGTCGACTCGAGCAAGGATCGGACGGCGGAAATCGCCACGGAGCTCGGCTGCCGCGTCTTCAAGCAGTTTCCGCCGAAGGGCTACGGGCCGGCCATGGACCGCGCCGTTCGCGATGCCGCTGGCGACATCGTCATCACGCTCGATTGCGACGACACCTATCCGGTCGAGACGATCCCGACGATGGTCGCGCTGATCGACGAAGGCTACGACCTGGTGAACGCCACGCGCCTGGCGAAGCGGCCGAAGGCGATGCCGTTCGCGAATTACCTCGCCAACCGCCTCTTCGCGTGGACCGCGCGCCTCCTTCACGGCATCCGCACGACGGACGTCCACAGCGGCATGCGCGCATACCGCAAGTCGATGCTCGAAAAGGTGAGCTGGGACCCGAACGGCCCGGCGCTTCCGGTCGACATGCTGGTGATCCCGTTCCGCATGGGCTACCGCGTGGCCGAGATCCCGATCGAATACCGCGACCGCATCGGCGCCTCGACGTTGCAGCGCTGGAAGTCGACGGTGTGGACGTTCAAGAGGCTTTGGCGGGCACGAGGCGTAAAGCGAAAGAGCTAAAAAGCGAATGTTGAATGTTGAATGTTCAAGGTTGAATGTTGAATGGCCGAGGAGTTGCGCGTGACTCCGGTGACTCGTCCACTCAACATTGAACATTCAACATTCAACATTCAACATTCGTCTTCTCCAACGGTCGCCATCCTCGCCGGCGGCTTCGGCACACGCCTCGGAGCACTCGCGCAGGG
>JAFAOU010000083.1 GCA_019247495.1 Acidobacteriota bacterium | reverse complement strand
TTCAGCAAGCAGATTGAAAAACTGACTGACAGAGGCATCATATCAATCCGGAGTGATCATGGGAAGGAATTCCAGAATCAAGAATTCACAAAATTATGCAATGAGCGTGGATACACACATAACTTCTCAGCTCCAAGAACTCCTCAGCAGAATGGGGTAGTTGAAAGAAAGAATCGCGTACTAGAAGAGATGGCCCGAACTATGCTTGTTGAGAATCTGTTACCTAAATATTTCTGGGCTGAAGCAGTGGCAACAGCTTGTTACATCATAAATAGAGCCATGATACGACCGATTCTGAACAAGACGCCGTATGAGCTGCTGAGAGGAAGAAAACCAAGAGTATCTCACCTTAGAGCCTTTGGAAGCAAATGCTTTATCCTGAACAATGGCAAAGACAACCTTGGTAAGTTCGATGCGAAGAGCACAGAAGGAATCTTCATTGGGTACTCTCTAGACTCTAAAGCTTATCGTGTATTTAATAAACATACATTAGTTATAGAGGAATCTGTGCATGTTGTCTTCGATGAAACTAACCCTCTTGCAAGGAACAAAATCACAACTCACGAGCAAGAAGACGAGGATGACTCCTTTAGACTGAACAATGAAGCCGAGGCAAGACTTGAGGAAGGGGAACATATTGAAACTCAGCAAGTACCTAATGATGAAAATCAGGAAAATGAACACGAGGATCAGCTGCTGACTCAGCCGGCTAATACTGCTGCTGATCCAAACACATCAACTGCTCCAAGACAATTCAAATATAGGAGGAGCCATCCACTTGACAATGTAATTGGTGACATTAAAGAAGGTATCCGCACTCGCTCAAAAACCCCAAGAAATCTCTTTATGGCTTGTGCAGCCTTCGTCTCTCAAGTTGAACCCAAACGTGCCATCGATGCTCTAAGCGATGAATCTTGGTACCTTGCAATGCAAGAAGAGTTACATGGTTTCGAAAGAAACAATGTTTGGACACTTGTACCAAGACCGAAGTCACACTCAGTGATAGGCACTAAATGGGTATTTAAGAATAAGATGAATGAAGAAGGAGAGGTGGTAAGAAATAAAGCAAGACTAGTTGCTAAGGGCTACTCACAAGAAGAAGGTATAGACTATGATGAAACCTTTGCACCAGTCGCCAGGTTAGAAGCTATACGTCTATTACTTGCTTTTGCTGCTCACATGAACTTTAAGCTTTTTCAGATGGATGTAAAGAGCGCATTCTTAAATGGTTACTTGAAAGAGCTAGTCTATGTAGAACAGCCTGAAGGTTTTGAGGACATTAAAAATCCTCAGCATGTGTATCAGCTGACTAAGGCACTATATGGGCTGAAACAAGCACCTCGTGCCTGGTATGACCGGTTAAGCTCATTCTTGCTAGAAAAAGGCTTCAGCAGAGGTAAAGTTGACTCAACACTCTTTATTAAAAGTGATAAAAATCATCTGTTACTTGTTCAAATTTATGTAGATGATATTATTTTTGGGTCAACTAATGAATCCTTGTGTGAGAAATTTGCCAAGACCATGCAATCTGAATTTGAAATGAGCATGATGGGTGAACTAAAGTACTTCCTTGGATTGCAAATCAAACAATCGGAAGATGGGATATATATTAACCAAGGAAAATATCTTAGAGACATTTTGCGAAAGTTTGGAATGGAAAGTGCAAAATCAATTGGTACACCAATTCACACATCAGCCAAATTAGATAAAGATACCGAAGGTAAATCGATTGATCAGAAGCTCTACAGAGGTATAATCGGATCATTACTCTATCTAACTGCAAGTAGACCTGATATAATGTTTAGTACATGCATCTGTGCTAGGTTCCAAAGTGATCCTAGAGAATCACATTTGAGCGCTGTAAAAAGAATACTCCGCTATCTTGTGGGAACCAAAGATCTTGGACTTTGGTATCCTAAAGGAAGGGAGTTTGGATTAATTGCATTTTCAGATGCAGATTATGCAGGTTGCAAAATAGATAGAAAGAGCACAACTGGTTCATGCCAAATCATAGGTGGATGTCTGATCTCTTGGTTCTCTAAGAAGCAAAGCTCAGTCGCTCTCTCAACAGCTGAGGCAGAAT
>JAFAOU010000082.1 GCA_019247495.1 Acidobacteriota bacterium | reverse complement strand
GCGGCCGTGGCGGGAGAGAAAAGCCACGCGCACGCCGTCGATTTCGCCGATGACGTAGGCGTCCGATGGATCGCCGAACGGCGTCTCGAGTTTGCGTTCGTCGAGGACGGTCAGCCCTTCCATCTGGTAGAGGCCGGAGCCGCCGATGATGCCGATGCTTGCGGTGTCGTTCATTGCGGGGCGCACTTTACTGGAGTTGAACCACTGAGGCACAGAGGACGCAGCGGTGTTCTTCGTGTTCTCTGTGTCTCTGTGGTTCAGATCGGTACCAGGCTCGCTAAATCGCCGAGCGTTGTCACCGGCTCATCGCGGCGCTCGATCATGACCACGTTATCGCGGCCGAGGGTTTCGAGCGCGGCCATCTCGTAGGCGCGCATCGATTGATCGCATCCGCAGTCGTTCTCGGGCGTCATGTAGTTCGCGATGACACCGCCGAGGCGCATGCCGCGCTGTTCGACTTCGCCGATCAGCCGTTTGCTCTCCGCGATGACGATGCGTTCGGGCCGCGTGACCACGATGACGCGCGTCGAATCGGAGCGCATCGCTTCTTCGAGGGCGTGCAAGGCCTTCGACGCGCGGATCAGCTCTTCGCCGAGTGAGCCGGCGGGAATCAGCTCGCGGTAGCGCAGGAGGATGCGCATGAACTCGCGAACCCATTCGCCGGCGGTGGCAGGGAGGTCGCTGAGCCGGAGGAAGTGTCCGGTGGGGGCGGTGTCGACGATGATCGCGGACTGTGAATCGTCGGCGATCAGATCGGCCAGCCGCGTGATGGCGAACAGTTCGTCGGCGCCGGGTGGGGCGATCTCGACGAGTTTCTTCATCGCGTCGGCGTCGTAGGCGACAGTCATACCGCCGGGCGTGATGGCGCCAATGGCGCGTTCGATTTCTTCGCCGAGGTTGTCGCGGAAGCGACGCCATTTGGCGCGGGTGTCGATCGTTTCGACGGTGAGATTCTTCGGTGGCGTTTCGTGCGCGAACACGTCGCGCAGCGTGTGCGCGGGATCAACGGAGATGACTGTGTAGTTTTTTTCGGGATGCTGCGCGGCGAGTTGGAGCGCGATCGATGCGGCCGACGTCGTTTTGCCGACGCCGCCTTTGCCGGCGAGGAAGGTGAGGCGGGCGAGTTGAAGATCGCTGGACTGCCGGCGAGCCGCCGGCGTTCCAGCCGGCGGGCCGCCGGCGCTACGTTCGCCAGCGCTCCATCGCTCGATCGCTTCCGCGGTGTCCAGCGGCGCGCACGCGCGCGGCGCGTCGACTACCGGCGCGAGTCGCTTGCGCGCGGCATCGTCGCGAGTGCGGTCGCAGTCGTCGTCGGATACTGCGCGGTTGAGGACAACGAACGGCACGTCCATCCCATCCGCGCGCACGTCGCGAATCAGCCGCTCCGTTTGCTCGACCACCCACGGTTCCGACAATGTCACCGGCACGAACGCGGCCTGAGCCGGATCTGTGAGCAGATCGCGGCGGCGTTTCGCATCTGCTTCGAATTGATCGACGAATGCATCCATCGCATCGCGGACGTCGCGGCGCGTGAACTGCCGCATCATCCCGCGATGCTTCGCCTGCATCGAGTCGAGCGCCTCGCCAAACTGGCGGAAGTGATCGGCGGAGGAGAGCATGCGTAGCGTATGACCGGTGGGAGCGGTATCGACGACGATCGTTGCGTCACGATTCTCCTCGGCCAGTTCGCCGATGCGCATCCACGCCATCAGCTCGTCGACACCGGGCAGCGACAACTCGAAGAATCGCCGCAGCTCGTCTTTGTCGAGATACGTTCCGCGGTCGCCGAGCTCGAGGAAACTTTCCAGATTGCGATCAAGGAAACGGCGGTACAACGCGCTCGCATCGAGCGCCTCGGTGCGCAATTCGCCGTGCAGGATGTCGGAAAGATTCGACGCGGGATCGGTCGTGAAGAGGATTACCGGGCGCGACTTCGCCAGATGCAGCGCCGCCGCGATCGAGACCGTGGTCTTGCCGACTCCGCCTTTGCCGCCGAACAGAATCACACGGCGGCTGGCGACGCGATCGAACGCCGCCGCGAGCGTCACTGGCCGTATCCGGTGTAGATGCCGACGCCGCCATCGTCATCATCACCGCCGCGCTGCTGACGCGCCAACTCTTCACGGCGCGCGCGAATCTCACGCAGCGCCTGGAAGACCTGGGCCTCCTGCACCGCGTAGTCCTCTTCGCTGATGTCGCCGACTTCCAGCATCATCTGCAGCTCGATGAGCCGTTCCTTCCACGGCTGATCGTTGAGCAGCTCCTCGTTCGCCATCGTCTGGATCTGCTTCATGATCCAGTTGAAGCCCGCGATGGGGAGCTTCATCGGAAGCATGAGGATGTCGTCGAGGAGGAACATTGCGGCGCTACCGCTCCGCGCGCTCCAGCTTCAGCCGGATATTGACGAAGTTGTACGGCGGCCACGGACCGGTGTAGAGAAACGACAGCTTGTTCTCGTACTTCTTGGCGATGTCGGTGATCTGGTCGTCGAACGTTTTCGTCTTTTCGCGATCGACCAGGAACGCGGCGTTAAGGATCATCTTGTCGCCGATCGGTTTGTTCGAACGCGATGCGATCGCAGCGTCGCGCAGCGCCTCGTAGATCTCGCTGACATACGCATCCGCTTTGGCCTGCAGCGCCGACTCGACCACGCGTCCGAGCTGCATGCGCGAGAAGTAGGTCGACGTCGAGGTATTCGACTGAATCTCCTCTTTCAGCCGGCGAATCTCTTCGTTCTCCGTCTCGATCTCGTGGACGACCTGGTCCTTGTTCCAATTGACCTTGAGGCCGAACTCGATCTTGCCGTCCATCTTCTGCAGCACGTCGGAGAGCGCGTCGTACGTGCCTTTGAGAAACTCCTTGATGTCGTTCTCGGTGCGGGAGACGGCGCCGAAACTCATCGGCAGCACGGTGAAATCCTTCATCACGAGCTCGTTCACGTGCTCGTGCGCCAGCGCGTTTTCGCGCGTCGGATCGAAGACGATCAGAGGACAGTTGGAGACGACGGCCGCGAATTCTTTGTACGGCACGGTGTGAACCTTGTCGCCGCGGCCGCCGATGCCGACCGGCCCGAAATCGCGCGGGATGTCCGTCTTGATGATGCAGTAAACGTACTTGCCCTGTTCTGTTTCGGGCTGCTTCGCCTGCGCTTGATCTTCCATGTCGTTCGGGGCCTCGGAGGGATGACGCGAAGCATACAATACAAGCCGTTTTGTCAGCCCGCCGCCTCGCCTCCCTCATCGAAAACTGGTTCCGCAAACATCAACGGTCGTTGCCGTGGCGCGCTGCCTACGACCCGTACGGCGTGTGGGTCTCCGAGGTGATGTTGCAGCAGACGAGGATGGAGGTCGTCCTCGGATATTACGAGCGATTCATGACGCGATTCCCGAACGTTGCGTCGCTCGCGGCTGCGAGCTTCGATGACGTCACCGCGGCGTGGTCGGGACTTGGCTACTACCGGCGTGCACGGATGCTGCGCGATGGAGCGGTCGATGTGATGACGCGTTTCGGCAGTGTGATCCCGGCGACCGTCGATGAGTTGATGACGATCGCCGGAATCGGCCGATACACGGCGGGCGCGATCGCATCGATCGCGCATGGGCGTCTCGCGCCGATCGTCGATGGCAACGTGGCGCGGATCGTGGCGAGACTCTTCGCGATCGAGGCGCCGCTCGCTTCGCCCGCGTTGATGCGCGAGGCGTGGGTTCGTGCCGAGGAGTTGGTGGCAGCTTCCGGATCGCCGCGCGATTTCAATCAGGGGTTGATGGAGCTCGGCGCGCTCGTCTGCACGCCGCGCAATCCGTCGTGCAGACAATGTCCGCTTCGCCGTCAATGCGCGGCATTCGTCAGCGAACGTGTCGACGAACTACCGCGCCCGAAAGCGAAGATGGCCACGCGCGAGCTGCGCATCCCGCTCTATCTCGTCACCGATCGCACCGGCCGCGTATTGATGCGCCGCGAATCGGGCCGGCTCATGCGCGGCATGTTCCACCTCCCGCACGGCGACACGACACTGCTGACCGGAACGCCTTTGCGGGTGATCGCCGGCGCGACGCTGGGAACGTTCCGCCACACGGTGACGAATCGCCGGATCACATTCGAAGTCTTCGCCGTGGCGCGCCGACCGCGTGCGCGAGCCGGCGAGTATGCGTGGATCGATCCCGCTGCGCTGACGGCCATCCCGCATCCGTCCTACGTTCGCAAAGCGTTACGGTTGGCCGGAATCGGCAAGTGACGGCTTGCTGTTCGCGGGAGGCATGAAAGCTCCCATCGTCCTCGGCATCCTTCTCGCGGCCACAACGCTTCATGCGCAATCGCGCACCTACGCGATCACGAAAGGCGGCAACAACGTCGCGCAGTTTCATGCCGAGGATACGTACGACTCGTTCGATGGAAAGACGAGCGATGTGAATGGGACGATCGTCGCCGATCCTGCCAATCCTGCCGCGTCGAGCGTGCTGATCAACATCAACGTCGATGCGCTCGACACCGGCGTCGGCCTGCGCAACAAGGAGATGCGCGAGCGCTACCTCGAAACGACGAAGTTCGGTACGGCCACGTTCAAGTCGGTGAGCGTGGCCGGTCCCGCATCGATCGCGCCGAACGCGCCCGCCGATATCAACGTCACCGGCGACCTGACGCTGCACGGCGTGACGAAGCGGATGGCCATCCCCGTCCGCGTCGTCCTCATCCCCGACGGACGCATTCACGCGACGACCGATTTCAAAATCCACATGCCGGACTTTGGGATCGCCGTGCCGCACAACGTGCTGGTGACGGTGAACGATGAGGTTCCGGTGCGGCTCGACGTTTGGGCCGGAGCCAAATGATTTGAACCACAGAGACACAGAGGACACAAAGAGAGATCCCCTCTGTGTCTCTGTGGTGAAAAGCCTTTACTTGTGAATCCAGTCCGTGTGCACGAACGGCGTATCCGGCCCTTTGTCGTTGCGCTGGTACGTGTGTGATCCGAAGTAATCGCGTTGCGCCTGCGTCAGATTGAGCGGCAGCTCGGCGGCGCGATACGCGTCGAAGTAGCTGAGGCTCGCCGACATCGCCGGGATCGCGATTCCGTTCGCCTGCGCGAAGGCCACCGTGCGGCGCCAGGACGGCTGCGACTTCTGCACATCCGCCGAGAACTCATCGTCGAGAAGCA
>JAFAOU010000228.1 GCA_019247495.1 Acidobacteriota bacterium | reverse complement strand
TCGGACGTCGACCGCGCTGCGTTGGATGCCGGCCGCCGCCTCGAAGAGTCGATTCGCCCCCTGACCGGCACCCGCATCCAAGGCCCCGCTCCGGCTCCGATGTCCCGGATCAAAGGCGTCTACCGCTACCAAATCCTCCTCCGCTCCCCCCACCGCACCGCCCTCCGCAAAGCCGTCGAATCGGTGATGGTGGGGAAAAAGTGGAAAGGCGTGGAGGTGGCGGTGGATGTGGATCCGATCAATATTTTGTGACCGGATTCCGCGCGGCAGATCTGTTATCCTTACTGGCGATACGAAGTAAGGAGACTCAAATAATGGACATTCCAGCAACCGTGACTTCGAAGGGACAGATCACCCTTCCAAAGTCGGTACGCGATGCCTTAGAACTGAACGAGGGCGATCGCGTCCTGTTCCGTATTCTCGAAGGGCGAGCTGTTCTGGCAAAGGTTGAGGACTTCCTGGATCTCGCCGGCAGCGTGAAGGTGTCACCCGAAAAGAAAGGGAAGTCGTGGCCGGCGATTAAGGCTAGTACCTGGCGTCATCGCGCGGCAGTCCGAAAGTGAGAGCGCTTGTAGATACGAATGTACTCGTGCGCCATCTCACTGGCGATCCGCCTGCACAGGCGAAGCGGGCAACTGCGTTTCTTGGGGATTCGCACGAACTCATCCTCACGGATCTGGTGCTGGCGGAGATGGTCTACGTCCTCGAGTCGTTTTACGAAATTCCGAGAACGGACATCGCACGGACGGCGCGCTCGCTGCTGGCTCTTCCCTCAATCGAAACCGGTGATCATGAACTGCTCCTGCGCACCGTCGAAATTTATGAAATCCTTCGACTCGACTTTGCGGAGGCCTATCTGTCCGCGCTGGCAGAGATGTCGGACGTCAAGCGCGTTGCGTCATTCGATCGCCAGATCGATCGCGTGAAAAATATCGAACGTGTTGAGCGCTAGAAACGACACGGTCGGTCTTACGTATCTATTCGGGAAAACTCCCGAAGGTCTCTACACGATCGACAGCCGCAATGCGTCCAGCAAGTACCACCTCGCGCTTCATGTCTCGTATCCCAGTGCCGCCGACCGCGCCCGTGCGCGGCGGATGCGAGTTTCACCCGGCGGCGAGATCATGATTCACGGCACTCCGAATCGGTGGAGATGGCTAAGCCTCGCGTTTCACCGCATCGACTGGACGGCGGGCTGCATCGCCGTTTCCGACAGGGACATCGAGGAGATCTGGAAGCTGGTGCCGAACGGCACGGTGGTGGAGATACGACCGTGAAGGAGGTGTTCGAACTTGTTTGACCGAGGGCTCGAGAACGCTCATGCGCACTGCACCGCGAATGAGAGTGCGCTGGCGAAGAGCGCACTTGCCGGTTGCTTCTATTGCTGCAAAATCTTCCCAGCTTCAACGGTGACTGAGTTCCTGGAGATGGAGAGGACGGCGCTCTGCCCCGAGTGCGGTATCGACTCGGTGATCGGAGACGCATCGGGTTTCGCGATCACCGCCGAATTCTTTGCGCGGATGCACGACTATTGGTTTTAGCGGACCATTCCATTTCCAACTGAACAATAAAATAGACACCGGTACACTCCTCCCGTGCAGAGCAACGCGACGATCGTCTCCGACTATCTTGCCTACCTCCCGCCCGACCGTCGCGTGGCGATCGAGACGGTACGCAAGGTCATCGTGGCGAATCTCGACAAGGACTACGAGGAGGGGATGCAGTACGGGATGATCGGGTACTACGTTCCGCATCGCGTTTATCCGGCGGGGTACCACGCCGATCCGAAATTGGGGTTACCGTTCGCCGGGCTGGCGTCGCAGAAGAACTACATGTCCGTGTATCTCATGGGGCTGTATTGCGGATGCGTCGAGGGCGTGAGCGACAACCGGTTGATGCAATGGTTTCGCGAGGCGTGGGCGAAGAGCGGCAAGAAACTCGACATGGGAAAGGCCTGCATCCGTTTCAAGAACGTCGACGATCTCGCGCTCGACGTCCTCGGCGAAGCCCTTCGACGCCTGCCGGCGAAGAAGTACATCAGCGAGTATGAGAAAGCGCGGATGCGTTAAGTTGCGGCCGGCGCGGTTTCCGGGATCTTGATGTCCTTTCCATCGCGGCGCCAGATCATCGCGCTGATCCACCAGCTCCCGTCCCGTTCGAAGAGTTGGATGCTGTTCACGCCGCGGTTGATGACGTCGCCGGCGCGGGTCCAGCGGGTTTCGTAGGCGCTGAGAACGTGGGCGATGTTGTCGAATCGGTGAGTCTCGCGCCAGATTTCGCCTTCCCAGAAGCTGGGGAGGACGCCGGAGTCGATCATCGATTCGAAATTCTGGCGGAAGGTCTCGACGGTGAATTCGAAGACGCCGTCGTCATTGACGCGGACGAAGCGCGCGTTCGGCGCGAAGATTTCGGATTCGCGTTTCCAGTCGGGGCGCGTGCCCGGCTCGAAGGAGACGTTCTGGTACATTGCGGCGATCACTTCGTCGATGTTCATGGCCGGGCATTCTCGCAGTATTCGCGCGTCACGCGATGGCGGAACGCGAACACCTTGCGCAGCCGCGGCTTGATCACGATGCCGTCGGCGGCGCGCCCGAGGATGCCGAAGGGCGGCGTGTATTCGATGTCGTCGATGAGGGTGGCGCCCTCCGCATGCGGCTCGACGATGTGCCGATGGCGCCAGCTCCGGAACGGGCCGCGCACCTGCTGATCTTCGAACGAATGCGGCGGATCGTATCCGGTGTGCAGCGATTCGAAGGTCACCCACAGGAATGCGATGCGAATTCTGACGATGGTCCGGCTTCCGGCCTCCAGGTTGGGCGCGGTTTGAACCACGCGAATCGTTTCGCCGGGCGGAAGCAGGCGGGGGAACGCATCCGGCAGTTCGTGAAAGGCGAAAAGCTGTTCCGGAGTCGTGCGGATGACGCTGCGGGCGGTGAATCGGAGTGACACGAGATGCATCGTAGCGCCGACGGCTCGTCGGCTGGACCGCCAGCGGCTCGCTGGCGTTTTTCGGTACGCGCCGCCGAGCCGGCAGCGGTCCAGCCGGCCAGCGGCCGGCGCTACGTCGTTGACGACTTCACCCACTTCGCCGCTGGTTTCCCCGCCCAAACCCAGGCGATGAAATCGACTAGCGGCGGCGTTCCGCCAAGCTCGCGAAGACGCGTGTTGACCTGTCCGCGGTGATAGGTCGAATGCGAGGGGAGTTGCAGCAGCGTCTCGCCGAGCGTGGAAGGGTGGGCGGCGAACCCGGCGCGTTTGGCGAAGTAGGACGACCAGGGCAGGACCATCTCGCGGTCGACGGCATCGGCGGAGAGTGATGCGACGTAGCCCGGTGCGGCGGCGTAGAACGCGCGGCGGAGTCCGCGGACGGCATCGAGTCCGGGAAAGTCCTCCGGTCCGGTGAAGACAACCTGCTCACCGCGCCACGCCTGGAGGAAGGCCGTTTGGGTCGCGTGGATGTGGTACAGACGGTCGTGCAGCGTCTTGTCGTCCGCGGCGGCGGCGCCGCACTCGCGGACGGCGCGCCAGACCATCGCGTCCGCCCATTCCATGTGCGCGAAAAGCGGGCGAACGGCGTCGAGCATCGTCATGCGATCGGCTGGGGACGGAGCGGCGTCTCGAGCTTGACCAGGCCATCGAGCAAATGCTCGTCGACGTTGCGGTCGATCGTGCGTACCAGCGTCAGTACACGTTCGACATGCTGGATCACGACGAGCAGCGCGCCGTAGATCGGCTCCCCCTTGGAACGCTCGCCGGTGTGGAATGGAAAGCGGCGGCCGATGAGGTGGGGGTCGAGCGAATTGAGGCTCGACACGGCCTGATTCACGCCCCACACGATGCGGTCGCCGAGGTCGTGCGGAGGGTGATTGACGCGGTTGTGGCGGGCGGCTTCCGACAGGCGATCGATGGCGCGGCAGAGCGTGCGAAACTCAACTTCTACCGACGATTTGCGCGCGTCGTCCGAGGGAAGATGCGAGAACGCGGTGAAAAGAATTTCGATCCGGCGGCGCAGGTCCTGGTCGAGTTTCCAGGCCATCCACTCCGCCGATGGAACGTGCCGCATCGGCTCATTGCGAGCCCATGTTTCGAGCGACGGCCGCGGCGCGGCGGTCTGCTCTGCGTCAGTTGCGAGCATGCTGGTCATCTGTTAGGGTCACGCACCTATGAATCCTGACCCGACGCAGTTCGAGGAGCCGATTCTGCAGCTCCGGCGTCGAATCGAGGAAACCGCCGCGGCTGAAGGAGATCCGAGTCAGGTCGCGGCGCTTGAGGCAGAGCTTACCAAACTCGCCGACCAAATCTTCGCCAACCTCACCCCCTGGCAGAAGACGCTCGTTGCGCGGCATCCGCAGCGGCCGTACACCCTCGACTTCATCGGCTACCTTTTCGACGAGTGGACGGAGATCCACGGCGACCGCAAGTTCTCCGACGATCCCGCCATCGTGGCCGGTTTTGCGCGCTTCCGCGGAACGGCCTGCGCGATCATCGGCCATCAGAAGGGGCGCAACACGAAGGAGAAGATCCACCGCAACTTCGGCCAGCCGCGCCCCGAGGGATTCCGCAAAGCGTTGCGGGTGATGAAGCTGGCGGAGAAGTTCAACCTCCCGATCTTCACCTTCATCGACACCCAGGGCGCCTACCCCGGCCTCGGCGCGGAAGAGCGCGGCCAGGCCGAGGCGATCGCGGTCAACCTTCGCGAGATGGCCATGCTGAGCGTGCCGGTGATCGTGATCGTGATCGGCGAAGGCGGCAGCGGCGGCGCGCTCGCGCTCGGCGTCGGCGACCGCGTTTTCATGCTCGAGCACGCGGTCTACTCCGTCATTTCCCCCGAGGGATGCGCGGCCATTCTCTGGAAAAACCCGTCGGCAGCAGCGGAAGCAGCGGCGGCGATGCGCATCACGGCGTCCGATCTCAAGCGCCTCGCGATCATCGACGAAATCGTCCCTGAGCCGAACGGCGGCGCGCACGCCGATCCTGCCAAAGCGGCGGAGCTCCTTGCGCCGTATCTCGAAAAAGCGCTGAAAGAGCTGATGAAGCTCAAACCGTCCGCGCTTCCGGAAGAGCGCTACAAGAAGTTCCGGAAGATGGGGATGTTCGAGAAGTCGTAAAAGTCACTTCACCACAGAGACACAGAGCGCACAGAGGAATCTCTCTGTGTCTCTGTGGTGAAATGACTTTTCTATGAGCGTCCTTGCGATTGCGTTTGTTTTCTTCGCCGCCGATCAGCCGGTTCTCAACTACGTCCCGAAGCACGATGAGCTGAAGTACACGTTCGGCGGCGTCGCGCCGACGCATCACATTAAGCCCGGCACGCGCATCGTTACGTGGACCGAGGACTGTTACGACGGCGCGGTGACGAAGCCGGATCAACTACCGACGAAGGTCATTCCGCCGGGCCACGACAATCCGCAGACCGGTCCATTTTTCATCGACGGAGCGGGGGCAGGCGACACGATCGCCATTCACATCAACAAACTCGAACCGGCGCGCGATCACGGGATCTCGTCATTCTTTCCCGGCTTTGGAGCGCTCAACGGCACGGACCGCACTGCCGTCCTCGGCGCCGATCTTCCGGAAAAGGTCTGGTTCTACGACGTCGATCGCGCGAAAGGAATCGCCCGCACGAAGTCGCTCGACGGCAAGTTGTCGTGGGAAGTGCCGCTCGCACCGTTCCTCGGATGTCTCGGCGTCTCGCCGGGCCAGGAGGTGCGCTCCACGATCGTCCCTGATTTCTTCGGCGGCAACATGGACTGCCCCGAGGTCCGCGCGGGCAACACGATCTACCTCGGCGTGAATGTTCCGGGCGCGCTTCTCTCCTTCGGCGACGGGCACTACGCGATGGGCGACGGCGAGATCATCGGCACCGCCATCGAGGGTGCCATGAACGTCGACCTCACCGTCGATCTGATCAAGGGCCGCACTACGCGCTGGCCGCGCATCGAGAACAGCGAGTCGATGATGACCGTCGGCGCCGGTCGCCCGCTCGAAGACGCCGCCCGCATCGCGTTCAAGGAGATGGTTCGCTGGATTATCGATACGACCGGCCTCGCCGAGATGGACGCTTACGAATTCGTCTCGCAAAACGCAAAGACGCCAATCGTCGAGATGGTCGATCCCGAGTACACGGTCATGGTGAAGATCGACAAGAAGCGGCTGCCGATGAAAGCGCCGTAGGCGCGCGACTTCACTGTTCCGTCACCGGCGATCCTGTTACGCAACACGCGCGACGTGTGTCGAAGTGAGCCAGTTCCTGTTGCGAAAGGGGAGGCTCTCATGCGGTTGCGCGCGATCACCGTACTCTTCACGATCCTCACGATCATGCCGGCGTTTGCGGCGACGCAGCACGCGGCAATTCCGAGGCTAACAGTGCCGGAGGGCGATGACGGCACGTTGCCGCTCGCTCTCGACTCGCTCCAGATCCACGTGCTGCTTCGCGGGCATCTGGCGCGAACGACGTACGACCTCACGTATCGCAACGGCACCAATCGCGAGCTCGACGGTGACTTCGCCTTTCCCCTTCCGCCCGACGCCGAGATCAGCGACCTCGGCTTGTACTTCAACGGCCGACTGCGGCACGCGGTTCCGGTCGAACGAGTGATGGCGAGGAGCATTTACGAGACGACGGTGCACCGCCGCGTCGATCCTGCGCTTGCGGAGTGGAGCGCGTCATCGCGCGCACTTCACTTTCGGATTTATCCGATTCCGGCGAATGGCGTGAAGGTGGTTCACCTCGCGTACGACCAGGAGCTGACGGCAAATCCGTACGAGCTCGATCTGCGGTACGGCGCGACGCTTTCGAATGTGGAGCTGACGATCGAGAGCGATTCGCGCATTGATGCGGAGGGGCTGCCGCTGGCGAGGTCGGGCGATCGTTGGTCGATGCACCGGACGCAGTACCAACTCGATGGCGTAATCCGCGCGGTACGCGACAAACGCGAGACCGCGATTGCGGCGCGATCGGCGGACGGGAACTGGTACGCATCGGCGGCGGTCAATGTCCGCTCGACGTCACGCGACGTCGAACCGGCGACGCATATGACCGTTCTGTACGACGCGTCCGCGAGTGCGGTGCAGCGCGACGATGCGAAGGTTCGTGACTACCTCAGGCAATTGCTGTCGCTGCAGAAGGTGACATCGATCAGCATCGTGCCCTTTCACATCTCCGTCGATGCCGCCGTGGAGACAGACGCGAGCAATCTGGAGCAGACGCTTACTGCGATCTCTGCCGCCGGCGCGACGAACCTCGCCGAACTCCTCGATCACCTGCCTCTCATCGCGGCATCGCAGCCGGCGGGATCGCGGATCGTGCTCGTCTCCGACGGCATCACCTCGATCGGTGACTCGGCGCGGCTGGCGCATGCCGTCCAACAGGTTGCGAAGATTCGCCGGCCGCTGACGATCATCAACGCGTCGCCATCGGCTGACGACCGGTTCCTTGGCGGCCTGGCGCGCGCGACCGGCGGTTCGTACCTCGATCTCACGCACGTTGATCCGGCTACGGCTGCCGAGGCGAGCATGCGCCGGCCGGAGCTGATGATGGTGCGCGTGGTCATGCCGCCAATCCGTGACGTACTGCCATCGTCGGTGCTGACGACGAGCGATGCATCGATCACCGTCAGCGGACGGTCGCGTGATCCGATCGTGGCGTTTCCTGTCGTCACCGGAAACGCGCGTCACGAGATTCCTGTGGAGGTTCTCGAGACGGAGGAGGGGATCGATCTCGTTCGCCGCGCGTGGGCACGCGCGCGGCTGCGCGAGTTGCTGGAGAACGGCGCGACGCCGGAGGAGGTACTCGAACACGGCCGCAAATTCAGCCAGCTCACGCCGCGCACATCGCTGCTCGTTCTCGAACGCTGGCAGGACTACGAGAGCAATGGTCTGCCGCTTCCGCCCAATCTGCGGGAGCAGAAGGAGGCTGAGGAAGCGCGCGCTCGTGACGCGCGGGCCGCGTGGGAGCGCAATCAGCGGGAGATCATGCAGGCCCGCGTCCAGCTCGCAGCGGACCGGAGCGCCGCAGACGCTGGGTCGGACTGGTTCATCACGGGCCAAGTCGTGGAACGCGACACGCCGCTGCCCGGCGTCACCGTGACGCTGATTCCGTCAGGACGCCAGCCGATCGTTCAGATTACGGATGATGAAGGCCGCTTCCGCTTTGCGAAAATCGCCGCTCCTGTCTTCGCGCAGTTGATGGCCCAGCTCTCTGGCTTCACTCCAACCGTTCAACGACTCGATCATCCAGCGAAGGGAACTCACGTCGTCCTAAGTCTTATCGCCGGCGTCTCTGAATCGATCACCGTCACGGGCTCGGCTCCAGAAATGATCACCGTGGCATCCGTAGCCTCAAATGTTTCGACGGGCAGATCGACGCTCGCCGATCAATTGCTCGATCCGGCGAGGACGGAGCTGGCACAGTCCGATGCGTTGTCGCACAAGACCGCGGAAGAACGCCTGAACATCGTCAATGACGTCCTGGCGAAGTTGAAGACGCTCAATTCTGCCGACGGCCGTTTCCGCTATTACCTCGCCTCCCGCGGGATTCTCGGCGGCGAGAAACTCTTCCAGGCCGAAGCCGCGATCGTCATGCGCGACGTCTCGCCGGAGTTGGCAGTCCGCGTTCTCACCGACCTGATCGAAACGAATCCCGATGACGCCGCGATGATGCGCATCATCGGACGCGTCCTCAGCGGCTGGGGCCGCGACGATCTGGCGCGCCTGATCCTCGAACGCGCGCTGGAGATTTCGCCGCGCGAGACGCAGACCTGGCGCGAACTGTTCCTCCTCGATATCCGCGAAGGGCAAGATCTCACCGAGCGGCAGAAACGCTACGCGTCGTACGCGCGCGACGAACGAATGCAGCAGACGGACGCCGCATTGCAGGCCGAGTTGCAGCGCCGTCAGTCGGGCATCGATCCGCGTATCGATCCTAACGCCGAGCTACAGATCGAAACGATGTGGGACTCGAACTACACCGACATCGATCTCCACGTCGTCGAACCCGGCGGCGAGGAGGTTTACTACAACCATCCCCGTAGCGCGAAGAATGGATTCCTCCACGCCGATGTCACAGCCGGTTTCGGACCCGAGACCTACACCTTGCCGCACATGGCCGCCGGTCCTTACCAGATCGCGCTCGTCAATTACTCCGGCGACAGCACGCGCCTGACGATGGAGACGCTCGTCCACGTGATCATCTACATCCGTGGCCAACGCCAGGATCACTTCATCGTGCTCACCGGCAAAGAAGATCGGAGAGTGGTGGCGGCGGTGCCGTGAGCTGCCTGTTGACGGAGCCGGACCGACAATCCAGACTACTTCCGTCAATTGAGGGGCAGCCATGCACACGGTAGAGATCGAAGAAGCGGAGAAGCAGCTTTCGAACCTGGTCGACAAGGCCGTCAAAGGCGAATCATTCGTGATCGCGAAAGATGGCAAGCCGCTGGTGAAGGTTGAGGCTCTGCACACCGATTCGAGCCTCCGGCGCATCGGCTTTCTCGCAGGCGAGATAGCCGTACCCGACGACTTTGATCGGATGGGGGAGAAAGAAATCGCCGGTCTGTTCGGAGCAGAAGTGTGAAGTTTCTGCTGGATACGCACCTCCTACTTTGGATTGCGGGAGATCCAGAACGCCTCTCGGAAGAACTTCGGAACGAACTCAGCGACGCAGCGAACGAATTTATCTTCAGCGCTGGCAGCCTGTGGGAAATCTCGATCAAGAGCTCTCTAGGCCGCGACGACTTTCGCGTTGATCCTCGACTGCTACGGCAGGCATTGCTGGACAACGGATATTTCGAGCTCCCGATCACAAGCGAACACGCTGTGAGCATCGACGCATTGCCGCCTCTGCACAAGGACCCGTTCGATCGCATCCTGCTCGCTCAGGCTCTTGCCGAAGGCGTCACACTTCTTACGGCCGATGAGCAACTCGCTCGGTACGCGGGACCTGTGCGTAAGGTCTAACTGCCGCTGCTCGCGCGCCGGCGCTCTGCGTCCTCCAGCCAGCCACGCCGCAGCGTTTCCACGGGGATGCTCGACATGTACGGCTTGATGTCGAGGATCGGCGTGCCGTCGAGCATGTCGACGCCGTGGACGTGAAGCGAGGCGCCGTCGCGGCGAAGAAGTTCGACGACGGTGAGAGCGATCGGATTCGGACGAAAGGGAGATCGCGTCGCGAAGACGCCGTGCGGCGTCTCTTCGCCGGGCGGCGCGCCGAGAAGTTCGAACCCTTCGGAATGATCGAAGACCCAGAGCACGAAGAGATGCGAAAAGCCTTCGATGTGCGTGAGACCGGCTTCGAATTCGGGAAGGATTTCGAGCAGGCCATTCGCGTCATGTTTCGTGCCGGGACCCTTCGGAACCTGCGCCGTTTCCTTGAACGGAGTTCGCGCGAATCCGATCGCGCGTGGTGTGAAGAGGGGCAGTGGGATTGACATCGCAACACTTTAGCTTGCGCGCCCTCGCGATACGATCTCCTGCATGCGTCGAATCGTTCTCGTCCTCCTTCTCGCGTCCGCGGCGACTCTGCACGCGCAGATCAATGATTCCGAGGTTTGGGCCGGTTCACTTGATATGTCGGGCGGGCGGTTCGCGGTTTCGAATCTGATGAACATCTCAAGGCATCCTGGATACGACAACCAGCCGGCGTTTTTTCCGGATGGGAAGCTCGTGTTCACGTCGCAGATCGCGGTGCTCGACGAGACCGGACACGCGGTGCAAGCCGTGATTCACGATTTCGCGAAGGGGACGTCGGCGCCGGTGCCGGGCGCGCTCGGATTCAGTCCGACGCCGGCTGCTGATGGATCGCTGATGCTGTTGCGCGATGGACACGTCGTCCTTCACGAAGCCTCGGGGAAAGAGACGCAGCTCACTGAGACGAAGGACGCAGGCTACTTCACGCGATTCGACGAGCAGACCTGGGTCCTCTACATGAACGACAAGCAGCGCCGGATCGTAATGTACGACCCGAAGACGAAGGCGCTCGACACGATGGCGCTCGGTTCGATGACGGCGCCGTTCCGGATTCCCGGCAAGCGCGCCGTGAGCTTCGTCGCCGTCGAGCCATTTCCGTCCCCGGAAGGAGTGGTGCCACCGCCGCGCAAGCTCTTTCTCCGCCAGCTCAATCTCGACGACTATCAGGTCCCGACGCTCTCTTCGATTTCATTTCCGACCTCGGGGAGCCACGTCTGGACCTCGCGCGGCACATTGCTGATGGCGTCCGGACACACGATCTACGAGTGGAATCCGGCGAAGCCGGATGATTGGCGGGTCGCAGCTACGTTCGACAATCCCGAGTTGCAGGGGCTGACGCGGATCGCCATCAGCCCGCGCGGCGATCGGATCGCGCTGGTGTCGACGCCGCGCGACGAAACCATAATCCGCGACTCGCGCGCCGCCTCGAATGAAGCGCTAGCCGCGCATAACGGCGCTGCGTTCGCACAGGTTCTCAAAGATGACGCAACCGTCGTCGCCGCAAGCGGAAAAGTGACTCAAGGACGCGCGGCCATCCAGCAGGGGATCGAATCGCGCTGGAGCTCGCAGCCGGATCTGGTCTTCGTGCGTACGCCGGCGACGATCGAAATCAGCCGCAGCGATTCCGCCGCATCGGAGCGCGGCACCTGGACCGGCCACACCACGACTCCTGCCGGCACCGCCGATTGGCGTGGCGACTACCTCGCGGTCTGGCGCAAGGCCACCACCAGCGCGGGCCTGCCATCGTGGACGATTGCCTCGGAGGTTTTCGTCGCGCTCGATTGCGCCGGCGCGGGGTGCGCATCGCGTTGAAGTTCGCGCTCATCCCTGCGCAGTCCTTCCTCATGGGAGCGGACGACGGCAGGCCCGATGAGCGTCTGGTCCATCGCGTGTGGGTCGATGCGTTTGAGATCGCAGAGTGCCAGGTCACAAACTTCGACTATGCGGCGTTCGCGAATGCTACGGGCCATGCGCCGCCGCCGGCTCCGTTCAACGATCCGGAGCAGCCGGTGGTGGGTGTGTCGTGGTTCGACGCGGTCGCGTACTGCGAGTGGTTGAGCAAACACTCCGACCGGCGCGTTCGTCTGCCGAGCGAAGCGGAGTGGGAGTCCGCGGCAAGAGGCGGCGTGGAAGGGGTGCGATATCCGTGGGGCGATGAGCTGCCTTCGAATGCCGCGACGAATGAACCGCGGCGCGTTGGCCGAGGAACGCCGAACGCGTACGGTCTCTACGACGTCTGCGAGAACGTTCACGAATGGTGCAGCGACTGGTATGCGCCCGATTACTATCAGCGTTCGCCGGACAGAAATCCCCGAGGTCCCGACAGCGGATCGCGCCGCGCATCGCGTGGCGGCTCATGGCGGCATCAGGTCCCATTCAGCCGCTGCGCCGCGCGGTCGAGTCTTCCGCCGGAGTTTCGCTACGCTGACTACGGCTTCAGGATTGCCCGCGATCCGTAAGCGTGGCCGAACATCACTGAGCGACGAGTTTCAAGCGAGCGAAGCCTGTCGTGGCGCTGGTCTGGTCGATGACACCGACCGAGAGCATGCTCTCGCCCTGTTTCACGCGAATCGTCGTCGTGAACGTCATCGGTTTGGCGCGGACAGCCGCTTCCGCTGTGGCGGGAATCCTGAGAGTCTCGGGTCTGCGCATGACTTCGGACGGGCCGCCCGCGACGCTGCCTACGGTGAAGTAGAGGACGAATCCGCCGACGAGATCCTTGCCCTCGGGAAGAAGCGTAAGCGTCGAAGCCATCACGACCTGGACCGGGATCGCGTAAATGCCGCGCCCGTCCTTCTTCGGGGGCGCAGTTCGGATCGCGACCGGCCATGCGCTCGGCATCTCCGCATAAAGGTTTGCGATCGTGCGGTCCTTCATCTGATCCTCGGTCGATCTGAGAATGAAAGTCTGCGGAGTTCGGACTCTGTACGCCCGGTTCTTCGTCTTGACCACGATCTTGCGAGTGCTGCTCCCTTTTTCGCGTGGCTTGTATCCGAGGGAGTAGTACGAGTCGAGGTCGCGGCCGATCGTGTCGAAGGCAAGATCGAAGTTCGTCGTGTTCGCGATGGCGACGCCGCCGGTGATGCTGGCGATCGTCTGGAGTGCTGCCGAGGTATTCGCGTACCGGGTGAAGCTCTCGGAAGGGTCAGGTGCGCCGTCGTTATCCGCCGAAAAGTCGGAGTTCGTATCGGCCGCATTGATCGTGTAAATCGTGACGCCGTATGCCCCTGCCTGGTTTGCAACGTTGGTGATGGTCTGCTGCATTCGATTCCCGGTGGTTCCCATGACCTCTTGCATGTCGAGCGGGTTGCTATTACGGCCCAGGTACGGTGCGAACTGCGCGTTGACGTATCGATAGAGTTCGGCGCCGGGATGCTCGGGGAGATTCTCGCCTGTGAACACGAGCACCTTTTTCCCTTCGACGCCTGCCAGCGTCGCCGCCATCCGCCCGAGGTCATTGAGCAGATCCTGCTCGCGGAGCTCCAGGCCCGCTGCGTAGGCATCGACCAACTGGAGTGATCTCGCGCGAGCCTCGCCCATGGACATCATGGGTGTGCCGGTCAGAGCGATCCTGATGAGCTCCTGAATATCGGCCTTCAACTTCGAGACTTCATCCGGCCCCCGCACCGTCCGGCCGAGCGCCTCGATTCCGTTCTTCACCACAGCCTTGTCCGATGTAAATGGTGTGAGCACGCTTACGCTGAGCCGCCAGGAGACCAGCATGGCCTGGTCTTCAGGTTTCATCTGGCGGTCGATGAATCGCTCGACCGCGGCCAGAATTGGAGCCTTGCGAGAGGGCTGCAGGGAAAAGCTGTCCACGAAGAGAATCAGCTTCCGGGGACGCTGCTCGACGGGCGCCGCGGGTGTTACCGCCGAGGGCGTCTCGTCGGGTCGCGTTGCTTGCGGGGCAATGACGTCGGCATTGCGGCGGACCTCGTAGAGATTCGTGATGGGCTGTTGCTTGCCGTCTTCGAAGAGCTCGAAATCGTCCTTGGTGAGCCCGGTGACGGGATTCCCAGCCTTGTCCCGCACGACGACGTCGATGTTGGCTACGCGAACCTCGATCGATTCGGTCAGCGTCTGTTGCGGCGCGGCCACGGACACGGACACCGCGACGACGAGGACAATGGCGAACACGCGACGGCGGACCGGCAAGCTCATTGGGATCGTGCGGACGGTAGCAGAGTTCATGGGAAACGATCACACGTTGGTGTAACGAGTATTCTGTTTCTCGATGGCGACGACCCCTGATTCATTCGCGCTCGTTCTCACCGGCGGAGGCGCGCGTGCGGCGTATCAGGTAGGTGTGCTGCGCTGTCTGGCGCGGCACCTTCCGAAGGACAGCTTCGACGTCATCACCGGAGTCTCCGCCGGAGCGATCAACGCGGCCTTCCTCGCATCGCGCAGCGCATCACTCCCCAATGTCATCGAAGAACTGTGCGAGGTCTGGCGCACGCTGACGTTGAAAGATGTGATCCGCATCGACTCGCGATCGCTGGCGCGGAACGTCTTTGGCTGGGGCGGGAAGCTCATTTCCGGCGGCACGCCCGTGGCGCCGCGCGTCCGCGGCCTGGTCGATACGACGCCACTTCGCGAACTTCTGCAACGGATCTTTGCATCGAACGAGCGAGGGGAGATCGCCGGGATTGCCGAGAACGTTGCCCGCTGTCACCCGCGGGCGGTGTCGATGACGGCTCTCGATTACAACACCGGTCAAACGGTGACGTGGGTGGACGGGTGTGACATCGAGGCGTGGCAGCGGCCGTTGCGGCGCGGCGTGCGCGAAACGCTCACGATCGATCACATCATGGCGTCGGCGTCGCTGCCGGTCGTGTTTCCCGCCGTCCGCATCGGAAAGCACTGGTTCGGCGACGGCGGCATCCGCCTCTCCGCGCCGCTATCGCCGGCCCTGCACCTCGGCGCAACGCGCATGCTGACGGTGTCGACGCACTACGCCAAATCGGTTTCCGAGGCGAACGAGCCGGAGACCGCGGGATACCCGCCGCCGGCGCAGATTCTCGGGCAGTTGATGGACGCGATCTTTCTCGACGTGATGGATGAGGACACGCTTCGCCTGCAGCGCTCCAACGAGTTTCTCCTCGACTTGCCTCCCGAGCTTCGCCGCGGCTACCGGCCCATCGATTTTGTGGTCATTCGTCCGTCGCAGGACATCGGCAAACTCGCCGCCGAATACGAGCCGCAGCTCCCACGTCCATTCCGTTTCCTGACGCGCAGCCTCGGCACGCGCGAGACCTCGAACGCCGACTTCATGAGCCTCTTCATGTTCGTCCCCGAATACCTGCAACGCCTCATCGAGATCGGCGAGTCCGACGCCGATGCCCGGATCGACGACATCCTCCGCGTTGCGACCGCGCCGGCGGCGACGTAGTGTCCGATTAGCAGGATCGCCTTTTTCGCCTATCATCCAAACGCCTTAACTTAAGTGTGAAAAGGAGCGCTGGCGTCCTCGCCGGCTGGCCCGGCGGCGTTTCGCCGCCGAACCGCCAACCCCTCAAATTTCGTTGGTAACGGTACGACTGCGCAAGCCTCGCATTCGGCGGCGAGACGCCAGCGTTCCGGCCACGAACGCAGCGCGACGGGACGGCTCTGGATGACAAATCCACGTACACTTTCCTTCGAATGCTCCACGACTCATGGCACCTCGCGGAACCGCTGCAGGAACTTCCGCTGCTTCCCATTGCGAACGACAAGCTGCGCGCGATCGTTGCGCGGCGGGGCATCACGACCGATGAGGAGTTCAGGAGATATGCGGCGCCGTGCATTGGCGATCTGCACGATCCGGCCACGATCCATGGCATCGGCGAGGCGTGCGAGCGGATCGAGCGGGCCGTGCGCGACCGCGAAACGATTCTCATTTATGGCGATTACGACGTCGATGGCGTGACGTCGATCGTGTTGCTGCAGACGGTGCTGCGCGCGATCGGTGCCGATGCGGCGCACGTCGTCCCGCACCGGCTCGTCGACGGCTACGGTCTCAAGACCTCGGTCATCGATCGCGTGCTGATCGATCGCGACGTAAAGCTCATCATCACAGTGGATTGCGGGATCACAAGCGTCGATCCGGTGCGTCAGGCCATCGAGCGTGGGATCGACGTCATCGTCACCGATCACCATCTGCCGCCGGAGCTGTTGCCCGAGGCGGCGGCGGTGCTGAATCCGAAGCAGCCGGGGTGTGAGTACCCGTTCAAGGAACTGGCCGGAGTCGGAGTAGCGTTCAAACTCTGCTGCGAGTTGCTGCGGCGGAGCGGCAAGAAGATGGCCATCGCCTCGCTGCTGAAAATCGCGGCGATCGGAACGGTGGCGGACGTCGCGCCGCTGGTCGGCGAGAATCGAACGATCGCCTGGCTCGGTCTGGCTGGTCTTGCGGATCCGCGAAATCCCGGCTTGCGGGCGCTCATCCGCCGTCTTGGGATGCTGGGCCGGCCTCTACGAGCTGTAGATGTCGGTTTCAAAATCGGACCTCGCATCAACGCCGCGGGACGGCTCTCGTCGGCGGAAACCGCCATCGACCTTTTCGCCGCAACCTCCGAAGAATCGGCGTGGACGCTCTGCGCCGAGCTCGATCGACTCAATGCCGAACGGCAGGAAGTGGAGCGGGGAGTGCGCGAGGAGGCCGAGGCGATGGTGGAAGCGACATCGACGGAGCGCGTCTTTGTCCTGGCCGGGACCAACTGGCACAAGGGCGTGCTCGGGCTGACCGCCGGACGCATCGCGCAGCGGTATCACCGCCCAACGTTGGCGATCGGGATCGACGGTGACCTGGCGGTCGGGTCAGGCAGGAGCATTCCGACGATCAATCTTCACGAGCAGCTCGCTGCCGTCGCGGATCTCTTCACGCATTTCGGCGGACACGAATTCGCGTGCGGCTTCGCCTTGCCGGCGGAGAACGTCGGCGAGTTGCGGCGGCGGCTGGAGGAGCGATTCGCAGCGTTCGATGAGGACGTGTTCCGGCGCGAAGCAGAGGTCGACGCCGAAGTCACGTTTGCGGAGGTTGACCAGGAGTTCGTGAACGCGCACGAGATGATGCAGCCATTCGGCGCGGGCAATCGTCAGCCGCTCTTCCTGACGCGCAATGCGAACGTAACGGCCACGCGCGAGTTCGCGCCCGACTGCTGCGAGTTGACCGTCGACGACGGAACGGGACGGGCGGCGGCAGTCCTGTGGCCATCGGCGAAGGCGCTTGCGGGCGAAGTGAAGAACGGCGCGACGATCGACCTGCTGTTTCACATCGAGCCGGACAGCTACGCGGCCTCGGGAGCGAAGCTGACGATCGTCGATGCGCGTCCGTCTACAAGTGCTGAACTGAATCTGCGGATATCTGCGTAATCTGCGGATCGGAATACCCTTTACTGGCAAGAAGTTACCCGCCCCGTGCAGCGCACGATCCGCATCCTTCGCGTAGCACTTCCGCTCCTCTTCATCGCCTTCATCGCCGTGATCGCCGTCAACTGGCGGCGCGGAAAACCGCACAAGGACAAGGCCGGCTCCGTTCCCGTGACCTCGACGATGCGGCCGAACGACAAGCCGGCCATCCTCTCGGTGACGTTCGAAGACACGCAGACCGTCAACGGCCGGATCGCGTCGAAGATCCGCGCCGAGCGTGTGGTCGCGTTTCAATCGGGCTGGAACACGCTCGAGAACGTGCAGATGACCATTTACCGGCCGACGGGACTGACCTATGAACTGGTCTGCCCGCAGGCGCAGTTCAACAGCAACACCAAAGAGGCGGACGCCAAGGGCGGCGTGCGGGTCACGTCGAGCGACGGCGTGGAGATCACCACCGCGCAGATCCACTTCGACGGCAATCACCTCACCAATCACGTCGCGGTCAATTTCAAGGTCGATCGCTGGACCGGCAGCGGCGGCGCGCTGGACATGGACGTCCCAGGCGAGATGGTGCGGCTGTACGACAAAGTCGACGCCACGATGGCGCCCGAGACGGCGGCCGAGTCGCCGTTGAACATCAAAGGGCAGGAGGGGTTCTTCCGCCGCAAGGAGAACTACGCCGAGTTCACGAAGGACGTCGTGGCCACGCGCGACGCCGACCGCTTCAACGTCGATCACATCCTCGGCCGCTTCGGCGCCGACCGCAAATCGCTGCTGTCGCTGGAAGGGCAGGGGCATCTGACCGTGGTCATGAGCGGCGACCTGGCCACGGGTAAGCCGGCCGAAACCGCGGGACGCAAGACCATCACCGCCGACCGATTCTGGAGCGAGATTGGCGCGAATCAGCAGATCAGCGCGCTCAACTTCATCGGCGATACCGCACCAGCGCACGCGGTCATCGAAGGCCCGCCGAATCGCGATCTTGTCGCGCACACCTTCCGGGTCGGCATTGCCAACAAGCAGGTCACCGACATGAAGGCCGACGAGAATGTGGTCATGAAGGAGACTGCTCCAATCAAACGCCAGATGAATTCGGGGCATCTCGTCGTCTACTTCGACCCGGCCACGCACAAGGCCACCAGCGCGAATCTGGAGGGCGACGTCCACTACAACGATCCGAAGAATGATGCGCGGTCGGTGCGCGCGAATTACGACATCAACAACGATTCGGTCGTCCTCACCGGCGATCCCGGCTTTTTCCCTGCAGTCGTCGCGGACGGCCAGACGCTGAAGGCGAAGGTGATCGAGTTCTCGCCGCGCGCCGGCACCGCGCGCGCGACGGGCGAGGTGATCGCGCAGCTCGTTTCGAAACAGGCCAACGGCGCGGCCACCGCCGTCAGCGCCGACTCCACGAACGTCTTTCCGACCAACAAGCCGGTCTTCGTCAACTCCGACACGGTGACCATGCGCCAGGCCAGCAAGATCGCCGTCTTCAGCGGCAACGTTCGCGCGTGGCAGGAGACGAACACAGTTTTCTCGCAGGAGTTGCAGGTGCAGGGCGCCGGCGATCAGGTCACGGCGCGGGGCAACGTGCGCACGCTGCTTTACAACACCAGCGCGAACGCCACCGCCGAGCAGCGCAAGGTTCCGATGCAATCGAAGAGCGACGTGCTGATCGCGCACAAAGGGGACCGGCGCATCGATCTCAACGGCAACGTCCAGATCGACGACGGCGAGCAGCGCCATCTCACGTCCGAACACGCCTCGTTCTTCTTCGACGCCAACAAGAAGATGGATCACATCGAGGCGCAGGAGAAGATCGTGTTCGTGGAGAAAGGAACTGGCCGGCGCGGAACGGGCGACCGCGTCACGTACAACGTCGGGCGGCGCATGATTTACCTCACCGGCTCGCCGGCCGTCGTCAGCGACCCGAACGGAAGTAAGAACGGAGAGATGATGGCCATCGACCTGGCGCGCAACAAGGTCGACGTGGTCAGCCCGAAGTCGGCGATGGAAGGGACGTACAAGCCGAAGCCGTAGGGCAGATCGTGACGTTCAGGCGGACCGCGCATCAGTTAACATCCGCACCCTGAATGTCTGATCGCCGAACTGTCGTTCCCTTCACGGCTGCCGAGCGCGATCGTCCGTCTGATGCGCCGCTGCGGCTGGCGGCGGAGCACCTGGTCAAGGTCTACAAGCGCCGCAAAGTCGTGCGCGACGTCTCCGTCGAAATCAAGCAGGGCGAAATCGTCGGACTCCTCGGGCCGAACGGCGCCGGCAAGACCACGACCTTCTACATGATCGTTGGACTCGTTCGTCCCGATGACGGCCACGTGACGCTCGGAGACGACGACATCACGAATCTGCCGATGTACCTGCGCGCGCAGCGCGGCATCAGCTACCTGCCGCAGGAAGCCTCGGTCTTTCGCAAGCTCACCGTCGAAGAGAATCTGTTGGCGGTATTCGAGACGATGGATTTGCCGCTGGCGGAGCGGAAGCGGCGCACGCGCATGCTGCTCGAAGAATTCGGCATCACGCACATTGCGCGCAATCGGGCTTTCTCACTTTCGGGGGGAGAACGGCGGCGTGTGGAGATCGCAAGGAGCCTGGCAATCAACCCGGCATTCATCTTGCTAGATGAACCCTTTGCAGGAATCGATCCAATTGCCGTATTCGAAATTCAACGCATCGTTTCGCAGCTCCGCTCGCGCGGCATCGGAATCCTCATCACCGACCACAACGTACGCGAAACGTTGAAGATCACGGATCGGGCCTACATCATCAAAGAGGGCGAGATTTTCCGGCAGGGAGCTCCTGAGACTCTCTCCGCAGACGCAGAGGTTCGAAGAATTTACCTGGGCGAGTCCTTCAACCTTTACTGACCGGAGAGCGCCTCGATACGTAGTAACCTGCCCACCCAGACCAATGGCACTAGAACAAAAACTCCACCTAAAACTCTCCCAGAAACTGATCATGACGCCTTCGCTGCAGCAGGCGATCAAGCTGCTGCAGTTGTCGAAACTCGAGCTCCAGGAAGTGCTGAACCAGGAGCTCCTCGAAAACCCGCTCCTCGAGGAATCGGCCGAGGAAGCGAAGCAGGAAGAAGCGGAAGCCGAAGCGCAGGAAAAGACGCAAACCGAGGAAGAGGCGAAAGCCGCGGAACCGGCGCCGGAGAAGGAGAAGGACTCCTTCGACGAAATCGACTACGACGCGTACTTCCAGGACTACATCGAGTACGGCTACAACCCGCGGATGGGGGAGGACCACGAAGAGTTCCCCATCGAGAACACGCTCACCCGTCCGCCCAACCTCACCGATCACCTGGCCTGGCAGCTCGGCATGAGCGACTGCTCGCCGGCGGTAAAAGAGATCGGCGCCTTCATCATCGGCAACATCGACGAAGACGGCTATCTGCGCGCCACGAGCGACGAGATCGCCGCCGCCGGTCCGTACGATCCGGCCGACGTCGAGAAAGCGATCTCCGCCATCCAGTCGCTCGATCCGATCGGCGTCGGTGCGCGCGATCTTCGCGAGTGCCTGTTGCTCCAACTCGAATTTCTCGAAGTCGACAACCCCATGGTCGAGTCGATCGTCCGCGACCACTGGGACATGTTCATGCAGCGCCACTTCGTGCAGATCGCCAAGGCGCTGGCGATCGACATGAAGACCCTCGAGGGAGTCGTTGAGATCATCAAGCATCTCGATCCCAAGCCGGGGCGCAAGTATTCGAACGAGCGCGCCATTTACGTCGAGCCCGACGTCTACATCCAGAAAGTCGGCGACGAATACATCATCGTTCTCAACGAAGACGGCATGCCCAAGCTGCGCATCAACGGCAGCTACCGCAACATGCTCCACTCGATGGACTCGAAGTCCGACGGCGAGACGGTCAACTACATCAAAGACAAAATCCGCTCGGCCGTGTGGCTCATCAAATCGCTCGACCAGCGCCAGCGCACCATCTACAAAGTGGCCGAGTCGATCGTCAAGCATCAGCGCGAGTTCCTGGAGAAGGGCATCGACTTCCTTCGCCCGCTCGTCCTGCGCGACGTCGCCGACGACATCCAGATGCACGAGTCGACAGTCTCCCGCGTCGTCTCCAACAAGTACATGCACACGCCGCGCGGGCTGTTCCTGATGAAGTACTTCTTCCACAGCGGCATCGACTCCGATACCGGCGAGGACATCTCCAGCCTCACCGTCAAGAAAAAGATTCAGGGCTTCATCGACGGCGAGGATCCGCGGAAACCGCTCTCGGATTCCAAGATCATGAAGATCCTCAACGACGAGGGCATCAATATTGCCCGTCGTACCGTGGCGAAGTACCGCGATGAGCTGAACATCCCCTCGTCGACGGACCGCAAGCAAATTTTCTAGAAAGAGGTTCCGAATGTCCGCAGTCACGCCCGAGATCGTTGGGCGCAATTTCGAAGTCACGCCTGACATCCGCGAGATGGTCGAGTCCAAACTCGGGCGCGTCGAAGATCGCCTCTTCGACGACGTCATCAGCGTTCGCGTCATGCTCGAGGTCGAGAAGTACCGCAACATCTGCGAGATCCTCATCGTCGGCAAAGAGCACGATGTGAAATCGGTTCAGGAGTCGCAGTCGTCGATGCCGGACGCCATCAACTCCGCCATCGATCACGTCAAGCGCCAGGCGCAGAAGAATCGCGAGAAAATCCGCGATCACCATCGCCATGGCGACGTGCCGGCCGAGGACGAAGAGCGCCTGAGCTGAAAAGCGCTTTCACCACAGAGGCACAGAGGACACAGAGAAGACTCTCTGTCTGCGACCTCTGTGTCTCTGTGGTTCAACGCCTCGGAGTACGATAGGCGCCATGGCAACATCAATTACCGGGCGCCACTACGAAGTCACGAAGGACATCCGTGACCTGATCACGAAGAAGCTCGACAAGATCGTCGGGAAACTGTTCGACGACGTCATCGACGTGCGCGTCGTGCTGCAGGTCGAGAAGTACCGCAACATCTGCGAGATCCTCATCACCGGCAAAGAGCACGACGTCAAGTCGGTGCAGGAGTCGGATGACTCGATGCAGGACGCGATCAACAAGGCTCTCGATCACGTCAAGCGGCAGGCGCAGAAGAATC
>JAFAOU010000015.1 GCA_019247495.1 Acidobacteriota bacterium | reverse complement strand
GCCGGCCACGCGTGACGTGCGCGGATCGATTTCGATGAAGTACTCGTCCTTCACCTGCGGCGCGAAGTCGCGAACCATCCAGGTCGCCGTCGGGATCTTCGTGCGCATGACTGTGAGCAGCGACTGCATCGACAGGCCGTGGCGGAGGAGGTAGTCGACGGCGACGGCGTCGAAGTCGCCGGGGCCGCCGCCTTCTTCGCGCGAGGAGCCGCGCTCCCACTTGCGGAAGCCTTCGACGGGCGTTGCGATCGTGCGCATCGCGGCGGCGGGCGGCGGGCCGGCGGGCGCGGCGATGCGCTTCGCTTCCTCTTTGGTGATGCGGTAATCGACGGCGTCGTCGATCGATGGCGGGTTGGACGCGATCGCGCCGGCGGCAAGTACGACGAGCACGATGCAGATCAGGAGCTTGCCGCGCGTGACCGGGATGTGCGGAAACGTAAATGCGGGACGCTCCGGTTCCGGCGCCCGTTCAGGAGCAGGCTTGATCGGAATCGTCTCGTTCGAAAGTTCGTCATCCGGCACGAAGCCTTTGTTGCGAACGTACAGCGCGATCGAGACGAGCATCGGGATGGCGAAAACGAGACTGGCCAGCGCTCCCGACACGACGTAGTAGTTGTTGCCCGACCGCAGCAGCATGGCGGTGTAGAGCGCGTCGACGGTGTAGTGCCAGATCAGCAGCGGCACGATTCCGAAGCGCATCATCAGGAATCCGATGAGCACGCCCGCGCAGCCGACTTCGACGCCGCGGATGTAGAAGGGCTGGTTGGGATAGGTGGCATGCCCGAATCCCCAGATGAAACCTGCCGCGACGATGGCTGCCCACTTCGAACGCAACACTTTTTCGAAGAACGGGATCGAGAACGCGCGCGACATGAACTCTTCGCTGAGCGCGGGAAAGAATCCGGCGAAGAGCACGGCGATCCACGGAAACGCCGTGTTCAGCATGTCGTCGTACGGCACCTCGGCAGGCGCCCACGCCCCGAATTTGTCGGCGATCAGGTAGAACGCGACCTGGTATCCGAGGAAGAAGGCCACGAGCGTGTAGCCGATGATGAAGGAGAGGAAGACGCGCTTCGACGTCAGCGCGCGGCGGTTCCAGATGCGCGCGACGGAGAGTTTCTTCGGGAGGCGTTCCCGGAAGAGAACCTCGCCCGCGCCGACGACTACGACGAGCATCATCGCGACGCCGATGCCCTGAATGAGCGCGCCGAATCCGAAGCGGGCCAGGAACGCGGGATACGACTCGGTGGTGTTGTAGCCGGCCAGCGCGCTCGGGAAGGAGTTGAGCGACGTGCCGGTGACGAGGATGACCGCCGCGATGCCGATGCCGAGGAGTAGGCGGAGTTGCAGGTCGCCGCGAAGCAGGCGAATCACGAAGATGGCCACGACGCAGACCATGGTGATGATGAGAAAGACGGTGTCGACGTTGCCTGCGAGATTGTTCTTCGAACGCAGCTCGCGATACGAACGCTGCCAGTCCTCGGGGACTTTGATGCGGCGCGAAAAGCTGCCGACGCGATCGCCGTCGACGGTGACGATCGTGCGATATGGCGCACCCGCCGGATGAATCGATTGCGAGTCGTACGTGAAGATGCGTTGCATCCGTTTCGGCAAACGGCGCTCGCTTTGCGCAACCAGTTTGAGATCGTCGAAGGCGTGGACGTTGCCGAGGAATCGTTCCGCGATCGAACGAGCGGCATTCACGTCCGGCGAGTTGATGGCGCGATCCTCGGGGAGGTGATCGCTGAAGCCGATCACTTCACCGGTCGGCGCGATGTCGACCCGGAACTCTTCTTCCTGCAACGGACGAAACCAGCGATGCGACCAGGCCCAGAGGCGAACGTCGCGCTTGAGGATTTCGTTCGTTTTCTTCAGGCCGAGGGAGCGCTCGAGGAAGATGCGTGCCTCGTCGTCGGAGTCGAAGGTGGCGGCGTGCTTCATGCCGCGCGTGTCGATGAGCTGTTCGGCAAGGACGCCGTCGGCGATCTTTTCCGATGACCCGCGGTCGTAGCGAAACTCGATCGAGGCCTCGGGGAACGCGGCGCCGAACCAGTTGACGACGATGAAGATGGAGATGGCCGCGACCGCGACGCACGCAGCGATGAGGAGCCAGTCAGCGCGCGTGAGTTTTTCGCGGTTCATGTGGCGCGAGAGTGTGGCACAGACGGCTTTTCACCACAGAGACACAGAGCGCACAGAGATTTCTTTGTGTCCTCTGTGCCTCTGTGGTGAAACGCTTTACGCCAGCTCCTGCAGCGCCTTCTCCATCCGCTTGATGCCTTCGGCCGCTTCGTCCATCGAGAGGTTCAGCGACGGACGGAAGCGGGCGGAGCGATTGCCGGAGGAAAGGACCATCACGTCGTTGGCCATGAACGACTTCAGCGCTGTATCGCGGACCTCGCCGCTGGGGAGGTCGAACGCAGCCATCAATCCGCGTCCGCGCACGTTCGAGACGAGGGTTGGGAACTCCTCCGCGAAGCGCTGCAGTTCGCCGACAAAGTACGCGCCGACGGTCGCGGCGTTTTCGACGAGGTCCTCTTCGTCGATCACTTCGAAGTAGCGCTGGGAGCGGACCATGTCGGTCAGATTGCCGCCCCACGTGGAGTTGATGCGCGAGCTGACGGCGAAGACGTTGTCGTCGATGTCGAAAATGCGCTCGCCGGCCGCGAAGCCGCAGACCTGCGTCTTTTTGCCGAAGCAGAAGAGGTCGGGTTCGACGCCGTAGTGCTGAAAAGCCCACATCTTTCCGGTCAGGCCGACGCCGGACTGCACCTCGTCAAAGATGAGGAGCACGTCGTTTTCGTCGCAGAGTTGACGGACGGCGCGGAAGAACTCGGGGCGGAAATGGTTGTCGCCCCCTTCGCCCTGGATCGGTTCCATGATGAACGCGGCGACGTCGTCCTTGCGTTCGGCGAGAAATTGTTTGGCTTGCGCGATCGCTGCCTGTTCGCGCTGCTCGACATCCTCAACCACACTTTGAGTAAGCGGAAACTTCAGCTTTGGATTTTCGATGCGCGGCCAATCGAACTTCGGGAAGTACTGCGTCTTCTTCGGATCGGTATTCGTCAGCGAGAGCGTGTAGCCGGTGCGGCCGTGGAAGGCCTCGCGCAGATGCATGATCTGCGTGCCGCGCTCGCCGAGTCCTTTGCGCATGTTCTTGCGCACTTTCCAGTCGAAGGCCGTCTTCACCGCGTTCTCGATGCCGAGGGCGCCCCCTTCGATAAAAAACATGTGCTTGTTGAGGGAGGGGGGGACGGCGAGCCGCGAGAACGTCTCCACGAACTCGGCCATGTAGGTCGTGTAGATGTCGGAGTTGGCGGGCTTGTTGATGGCAGCGGTGGCGATGCGGTCGCGAAACTCAGGATTGTCGAGCCGCGGATGGTTGTAGCCGATCGGGATCGAGGCGAAGTTGGTGAAAAAATCGAGCACGGCGCGGCCGCGGCGGGCATCGAAAAGCCAGGAGCCTTTCGAGCGGTTGAGGTCCATGACGACGTCGTAACCGTCCGCTAGCATGTGCCGGGACAGAACGTTGTGGACATCGCTGGGTTGGATGTGGACGCGCCGGTCCGTGATGGCGGAAATGGACATAGAAGGCTCCTCAGAAGCGTTGCGATCATATCCATCTGCGGACACCGGCGTCATCTGCGGATGAAAATGAAGTACAAGGAGAACCATGAAAGACATCGTCATTCTCGGCGGCGCACGCACGCCGATCGGATCGTTTCAGGGAACACTGTCGTCGATGGCGGCGCCGAAGCTGGGGTCGATCGCCATCCGCTGCGCGCTCGAAAATTCAGGCGTGTCAGCCGATCAGATCGAGCAGGTGATCATGGGCAACGTCCTCCAGGCGGGCGTCGGACAGGCGCCGGCGCGGCAGGCCGGAATTGGTGCGGGAATCCCGGTCGGCGCGGGCGCGGTGACCGTCAACAAGGTCTGCGGCTCGGGGCTGAAGGCGGTGATGTACGCGGCCAACGACATCCGCTGCGATGAATACGATGTCGCCGTTGCCGGCGGCATGGAGTCGATGTCGAACGCACCATATGCTCTGACACAAGCGCGCAGCGGCTATCGCATGGGCAACGGGAAGATGATCGACATCATGATCCACGACGGCCTGTGGGATCCGTACGGCGACAAGCACATGGGCAATTGTGCGGAGCTTTGCGCGGCGAAGTACCACTTCACGCGCGAAGAGCAGGACGACTTCTCGCGTGAGTCGTACCGCCGCGCGCAGGATGCGGTGCGAACGGGCAAATTCAGAAAAGAGATCGCCGTCGTCGAGGTGCCGGGGAAGAAGGGATCGACGACGATCGTCGACGATGAGGAGCCGTTCGCGGCGCCGCTCGACAAGATGGGATCGCTGAAGCCGGCCTTTCAGAAAGAGGGCGGCACGGTGACCGCGGCGAATGCGTCGAAGATCAACGACGGCGCGGCCGCGCTGATCGTGTCATCGGCCGAATGGGCGGAGAAAAACGGCCGCACACCGATGGCGCGCATCATCGCCCAGGCCACCTCGGCGCAGGAGCCGGAGTGGTTCACGACTGCTCCCGCCAAGGCGATCGCCATCGCGTTGAAACGCGCCGGGATGACCGTCGATGACATCGATCTCTTCGAAATCAACGAAGCATTCGCGGTCGTAGCCATGGCTGCGATGAAAGACGCGAACATCCCGCACGAAAAGATGAATGTCTACGGCGGCGCGGTCGCCCTCGGGCACCCGATCGGCTCCAGCGGCGCACGCATCCTCGTGACGCTGATGCACGCGCTCGAATCGCAGAACAAGAAGCGCGGCATGGCGGCGATCTGCATCGGCGGCGGCGAGGCGGCGGCGATGATCATCGAGCGGGTGTGACGGTCGTCAACGACCATTGTGACAATCCGTAACGTGCCGCTCCCTTCGCCGTCGAAGGATGTATAGACGTTTCGGCTGGAGGGAATCATGCGGAAATCGATCGTCATCGCGGTGTCACTGCTGTTCGTTGTCGCCTCTGCATTCGCCCAACAGCGCGCTACTCCTTCGAATACTGTCTCAGTCTTCATCTCGGACGCAGTGGTGAGTTATTCGAGCTCAAGCGGATCGAGACTGGACGCCAGCTACGGTGGCGCGTTCGATCACATGTTCAACAGACACATCTCGGCCGAAGTGTCGTTAACGAGCCAACCGGCGCGGCGCTACTTCTCGACGTTCGTCACCAACGGACAGCCTGTGACTTCCTCATCTACGGTTCACTTCCATCCGATCGACGCAAGCATCTCGTATCACTTCCTCACCGACAGCCGTTGGAAGCCATACCTCGGCGGGGGCTTGAGATACCTGAACAACTCCGTCATCCTCACAGGCGGTCCGTTGGGTAACCAGCGGCTGACGACTCGGACCGTCGATCCCGAAATTTCCGGCGGCGTAGTCTTTCAGTTTCGCCCGACGCTCGGACTTCGTTTCGACGCGAAGCAGATCGTCGGCAACAGCGGTTCCGTCCTCGGCGAAAGGTCGTTTACCGGCTCGGTCGGATTGAGCTTCCGCTTCTGATTACCGCCCGTTTCCGTGCCAGTAATCGAGATCGAAGTTCAGGCCGAAGTAGGTCTGGATGCTGTCGGAGCCGTGCCCGCCGTCGAAGTTGCCGGTCAACTCGATGAAGGGCCGGATACGTGAGCCGGCGCCGACGATGTTCTTGAATCCCGGGATGTAGTGCGGATCGACGGTGAGGTAGCCGTCTACGACGAGGCGTCGATTCCGGTTGCGTTGGAAGAGGTCGTCCTTGCCGATGCCGGCTTCCAGAAAGCTCTGCTGGAACATCCCGTTCACGGCCATCGCACCGACGCCGAGGTGGTGCATGTCGACGGCGTCCGTTCCGCTGCCGGCGACGCTCAGGAATCCGAGCTGCAGGTCGACGAAAATGCGCGCCGGACTATCGGTGCCCGACTGCAGCAGCGCCGTTTCGTAACGCGCGCCGACGAACGCCTCGAGGCTGCTGGCGCCTCGGAGAATGGCGATGAATTGATCGGGCGCGGCTTTCAGAACCGTGTCCGTCGTCGTCGAGCCGATGTTGTTCGTGCAGATCGAGAGCTGGATCGTGTTCGGGTTCTTGCAATCGACGTCGGTGCTGCGAACGCCGTACACGGTCTGTCCATAAACCCAGAGCTGCTTCTTCGAGCTCTTGTCACCAAGGAAGCGGTACTGGAAATCGACGCCCGCGATAGCGCGCAGCAAATTGCTGTTGGCGGCCTGCGGATTGAGATACTTCAGCGTCGTGTCACCGGCGAAGTTGTCGACCGCTTCGCCGAGGTAGACATCGGCGATGAGGGAACTGCGTTGGTCGCCGCAGTATTGATTGCTCCCGGGCTGCGTGCAGTCGTGGATCGCGTCGGGCGTTGTCTGGACGTACGGTTGCGGCACCGGAGACGGCGCAGGAGTTGGAGCCGGATTCGGCGTCTGGCCGAAGCCGGCGACACTTGCGAGGAACAGCATCACAGTTACTGCGACGATTCGACTACGCATTCACTTACCTCTCTTCTGCCGAGATGGAACGGACGCCGGATTCTACGCGATGGCGGAAAGAGGAAGCGTGCAGTTGAGTCCGTGACGTTTCGCGCGGCCAGCTCGTATCAGCCTGCCGAGATGACCATGCCCCGTTTGACCCTCGCCCTTTCCTCTCTTTTCCTCATTGCTTCCTCGGCATTCGCGCAACAACCCTCCCTGCGCAACACCGTTTTTATCTTCGCGAGCAGCAGTTCTGACGCCGGCGGCGCGAGAGTCGACTCCGCGTATGGAGCATCCTTCGATCGCATGTTCGGCGATCGATTCTCGGCGGAGTTGTCGGTGAGCAGCGAGCGCGCGCGACGGTTCGTCGAGTTAGTCGGCCCGACGAGCGAGCCGGTCTACGCGACCGTCACGACTCATCTTTATCCGCTCGATCTGAATGTCTCGTATCAATTGCTGACGAACAGCCGGTGGAGGCCGTATATCGGCGGCGGCATGCGTTATGTGAAGGACACCTTCCATGCGGCCGCACGGCACATCAGTTTCGTAGCGTCACAGACGATCGACCCCGAAGTTTCCGGTGGCATCGCGCTGCAGTTCAATCCGGCGATCGGAGTCCGCCTCGATGCAAAGCAGGTCCTCGGCAGCTATCGTTCGAAGGTGGCCGATCCGGAGTTCAAAGCATCTTTGGGAGTGAGCGTCCGGTTCTGAGTCGCTAGGTCATCGCCTCCGCGAGGCCGGCCAAGTCGTCGAATTTGTACTTCGGCGTGCCGCCGGGCAGTTCCTTCTGACGCTGGCGATTGATCCAGGCGTTGTCAATGCCGAGGGTGTTCGTCGGGACGATGTCGTGGAAATTGCTCTCGGCCGCGTGCAGCCATGACGCCGATCCGATCAGCTCGCGTGCGGTTAGAAAGTGCGCATGGCCCGGCTTGTACGAACGCACCTGCTGCGCGGTGACGATGACGTCGAAGGCGACGGTGAAATGCTCTCGCGTCGCTGCGAGCAGGTCGTCGTCGATGTTCGAGAGGATGCCGAGACGGCTGACTGCGGCTAGCCGTTCCAGCGCTGCGTTGGTGTCGGGAAATGGTTGCCATGAGGGCAGACTGTCGGCGAGAAAGTCTGCGCGTTCGGCCGTGAGCGGCCAGCCGATGAGCGCCGCAACGCGCACAGCGGTGTCGCGAAGGATGTCGCGATAGGGACGATAGCTCTGCGCCTGGACGCGATGTTCGGTCTCCGCGTACGCGCGCAGCACGGCCTCGCGCGTGAGCGTCACGCCGTCCGCTGCCGCAGTGGTGAGGAACGCGTTCGCGATGCCAGACTCCCAATCGATGAGCGTTCCGTAGCAGTCGAACGTGATGACGTCGTAGCGAGGCACGGCCGCGCATTATGAGTGATCCGGCTCACAAGGACGGCTGTGCCCGTGCTATACCTTCCCTCACTCCGCATGTACGAAGCCGCCGCCAGAAGTCTGCGCACCGCTGAACGTTTCCTCATCGCCCCTGCGCTGAATGGCCGCTTCGCGTCGTCGCCGGTGCTCGTCTCGGACATCTCGGTGAAGGGTGCGCGATTCCGGCACGCTCAACCCGTGGAAATGGGGCAGAAGTCGCTGCTGCAGGTCGCGATCGAAGGCCTTCCGCCGACGAATTTCGAAGCGGTCGTGGTCTGGACGAAACCCGATCCCGCCGCCGCCGGACGCTTCGTGACCGGCGTGCGCACCTACGTCGAGCCGAATGTCATCGAGGGCGTACTCGCACATCTGCAAGGGATGAAGCGGACGACGCGCATCGAGGAGTTGCGCTCGACGGATCGCTTCGACATTGCGCCGGTCCTCGAGGCGACGTGGAACCGCGAGCACACGATGATCGAAAATCTCTCGGCCCGCGGCGCACGGATCGAGACGTCGCGTCCGCTCGCGTCATCCTCGACCGGCACGCTGTCGTTCGCGGTCGGCCAGCTGAGCGTCTCCGTCAACGCGGCGGTGGCCTGGTCGTCGATGAAGTCGGTCAATCCGTCGACATACCGCAGCGGCTTGATCATCGACGAGAAGCCCGAATTGCTCCGCCTCGCCATCGGACACCTCTGCGAAGCCGGCGCCGCGATCCTCGATACGCATTCGCTATCGCTGAAACTGAAAGTGATCCGCGCCCGCGCGCGGCAACTGGCGTCGCACGCGAACGAAATGCCGGGCGTGCCCACCGAGCAATACCTCCTGATCCAGTGCGTCCGCGAAGAGCTGCGCCTCAATCCCGACGAGGCCATGCACTGGTACCGCCGCGCGCGCCTCACGATCGCCGACCCGGCCACCCGCACCGCCGCCCCCGCCATCGCCGACCATCCGGACGCGCTCGCGGTGTGGGAGTACCTGGACCGGTCGATCGACCCGTCCATCATCGGGCGTACGTTCGAATTGCCTTAGGCGCCGAGAATAGGAAAGTGCATTTCCTCCGCAGCGAGAGCCAACTGGCGGTCGTGCGTAGCGAAATGGATCAGCTCTTCGCCACTCCGTTTGCGGAATTCAATTGCGCTTCCGAGGTGGATCGCGTCAAGAGCACCGAGGATCACGGATGAGGGTTGGGATGAGGACTCAGTGACCGCATTCGTGAGTCTGACCATCTTCAATCCATTGAGAATCGCCTCCACCGCACGGCGCGCAGTCTTAAGCGCAGCGTCATCGATACGGCCGATCGAGTGTGCCTTGTACAAACCGCGGCGGCATTCGACGACCGCAATCTGGCTGCTGACTCCTTGCGCAATCTGATCCCATCCGAGCCAGGTATTCGGCTCAAACAGGACGTGACGGAGGATGACCGAAGCGTCCAGATAAACAATCACCGGTACTTGTCTCGTTCCGCGATTAGATCAGGAACCGGATCCCAGCCGAGGCGCAGCGAAGGCGGCATCCAATCTCCTAGCGGTCCTAGGGCTGGATCCGGCAGATGGGCGAAGAAATCGTCGTCAGTTTCTGAAGGACCGAGCTGTGCGACTGCCTCTCCGTTGTCTAGAACACGAATTGTTACGCCATCGCTAACGTCCGCCAGATGCCGCGGAAGGTCGTTCTGCAACTCGGCAACTGTCACATCCTTCGTCATCGCTTCAGCATCCCTCGGCTTTCGGCCTCTGTCAACGCGGCCACGTTCCGTTGCATGCCGGCGAGTTTGGCGCGTTTGATCGCCGACTTGCGAAACATCACGGAGAAATCCGCCTGCTCGTAACGAAGTAGATCCGTGATCGGCGTGGCGCGGTATTCGTCGCGGGGGGCGAAGGCAGGGTGCGTTGCGGCGGGCTCGCTGTTCCAGGGGCACACTTCCTGGCAGATGTCGCAGCCGAAGGCGTTCGATGCGAGTGGGATATTCGGCAGGTCGCCGCGATGTTCGATCGTCGCGTAGCTGATGCAATGTTCTGAGGCGACCGTGCGATTCGGCAGAATCGCGTTCGTCGGACAGGCGTCGAGGCAGCGCGTGCAGGTGCCGCAGCGATCGGCGACTGCGTCCGGCTCGATGTCGTTTTCAAGCGACGTCAGCAGAGTGCCGATGAACGTGTACGAACCGATCTGTTCGTTGATCAGCATCGCGTTCTTGGCGATCCAGCCGAGTCCCGCCTGCGTCGCCAGCGCGCGGTCGGAAAGCGGGCCGGTATCGACATAGCGCCATGTCTTCCCATGCGGCGCGACCTCGGCTTCAATCTTCCGCAGAATGCCATCGAGGACGTCGTGATAGTCGTCGCCGAGTGCGTAGCGGGCGATGTGATTCGACAGCGCGCCCTCCGGAGCCTCGGGCCGTGCCGGCGAATACGGAACGAGAATCACGATCGCTGATTTTGCCCACGGAAATCGCGCGGATGGATTGCCGCGGATCGCTGCTGTTTTCGCGAGGTACTGCATCGTCGCGTGATGCCCACGATCGAGCCACGCGTCAAAGAGCGCGTTGTGATCGTCATCGAGTTTGCTCGCGCCCACGCGCGCCACTCCCTCGCCACGCGCAACGCGCTCGACGTTCGGCCAGACCTCGGATAGGCGGGTGATCATTCGGTTCGGCTGCCGCGCTTCAGCACGAACGTTGCGACCTCCGGACGGCAGAGGATGCGCAACGGCGGAATCGCTCCGATGCCGCGGCTGACGTACAGCAACACCGCCCCGATGCGGTGAAATCCGGCCGCGTACTCCGCTTCGTGGCGCGACGGAACGACGACGGAGCCGAAGAACGGAAAGCGGATCTGGCCGCCGTGTGTGTGCCCGCAAAGCAACAGATCGATGCGCTGGCCGCGAATGATGTCGACGATGTCCGGATGATGGCTGATGGCGATGCACGGCCTGGCCGGATCGAGTCCCGCGAACGCGCGCGCGACGTCGGGAGTGCCGCGATAAATCTCGTCGATACCGGCCAGCGGCAATCTCGCTGATCCCCGTGCGAGCATCACCGCATCGTTGGTGATGAAGCGGATGCCGTGCGCCCGCAGGATGCCGGTGATCTCGCCGGCGCCGGCCCAGTAATCGTGATTGCCGAGGATTGCGAAAAGGCCGTCGGGCGCGTGAAGACCGTCGAGGAGAATCTCGGGCAGCAACTGAATGTGCCGGGTGAACGAAACGAAGTCGCCGCCGAAGAGGATCACGTCGGGCGCGAATCGCTGCACCTGCTTGACGACCTCGCGATAAAAGCGCCGGCGCATGAACGACGCCACGTGCGTGTCGGTGAGAAACGCGATGCGGTAACCGTCGAACGCCGCCGGCAGGTCGTCGATGATGATCTCGTGCCGCGTGACTTCGATGTCGTAAACGTCGTTGTGTGCGCCGAGGCGGCGCAGCCACGCAAACGGAACGTGTGCTCTCCGGAGCGCGATCACATCGCTCGGCTGGTCGCGAATCCCGACCAGCGGCGCGGGCGGAAGGTAGTTCACGCGAACGCGATCGAGGATCCAGTAGCTGCCCACGGCCGCGGCGATGATCAGCCACACGGCACCGACCTTCGCGAGCGCCAGCGACCAGGCGATCTCCTCCACGCGCTGCGGCGTGAATCGCTCGACGACGCGCGTTGAAAGCAGCCAGTCGATCCATTGATTGAGCGGCCAGATCAGCGCCGTCAGAACGATCAACACGGGCGGCGTCGCAAACATCAGCCATTTCCATTCGCTCTGTTCGTCGCGATGGCTGCCGAAGACGAAGCGGTTCAGCACGAAGAGGAAGATGCGCGCGTCGCCGAGGAGCGCGAGGAGGATGAAAGCGAAGAAGACGAGGCGAAGGAGCACGACTACAGCCGTTCCAGGATCGCTCCGATCCAATCCTCCGGCACCTTGATCGTCCCGAGCGTCTCCGTTTTCTTGACGGTGCCGTGATCGTCCGAGCCGCCGGTGAGCATCTTGCCGCGGAAGCGCGCCATGTTGCTGTACACCTCGCGCCATTCCGCGTTGACGTCGGGGTGCAGGACTTCGATGCCGTCGATCCCGGCGTCGAGCAGTTGCGGAACGATGCGTTCGTGATCGGGATAAAGCGTCGGATGGGCGATCGACGTAAGCCCGCCGGTTGCGCGCATCAACGCCACCGCTTCGTCGATGGCGAAACGATCCTTCTCCACGTATCCGGGCTTGCCCGGACGCAGCAGTTTGTCGAACGCCTCGGACACCGACGCGACGTAGCCCGCTTCCACCAGCGCACGCGCCACGTGCGGCCGCCCGACCGCGCCGCCGGCCGCGAGTTGCTCGACGCGCTCGGAACTGATGTTGTAGTTCAGCGCGCGCAACCGCTCCACGATGCGCCGTCCGCGCGTCTGCCGCGCGCCGCGAAACCGCTGCAGCTTCGCCTCGATCCGCTCGTCATGCGCATCGAACGCGTACGCGAGGATGTGGATGTCGACGCCTTCGTACGCGCACGAAAGCTCCGTCGCAGGAATCAGGGCGACGCCTTTCGAATCGGCGTACGTCTTGATCTCAAAGTAGGCGGCGAGGTTGTCGTGATCGCTGATGGCGACAATCTCGATCCCATGCGCGCGCGCGACATCGATCACCTCCGCCGGCGAACGGGTGCCGTCGGAGTGATAGGTGTGCGTGTGCAGGTCGGAGTAACGCAAGCGCGAAGCGTAGCAGGGTTGTCATCACTGTCATCCTGAGCCGCCGGAGCCGAGTCGCGCGAAGCGCGGCCGGCGGAGGACGGTCGAAGGACCCCCCGTTCCTGCTAACCCGGGTGGGCGGTGTTAGCAGATGGGGGTCCTTCGACCGTCCTGCGGCACTCCGCGCTTCGCGCTACGTGCCTTCGGCGGCTCAGGATGACAGTCGTTTACACCGTCGGCTGTTCGGGAACGACCAAATTCACAATCACCTCATCGCAGCGAGCGCAGAGGGCGCCGTCTTCGATGACCTCTTCGCGATACTGCCAGCAGCGTCCACACTTTTTGCCGCGTGCCGGCGACATGGTGATGGCGATCGGGCCGACGCCTTCGATGTCGATCGGGTCGGTGGCTGGAGTGGCAACGAAGTCGACGTGCGACACGATGAAGACTTTCGCCAGATCCACGTCGAGCGATCCCGCGAGCGCGTCGCGTGTGACGCCGTGAAGCTGGATGTCGGCTTCGAGTGATTGTCCGATCGTGCCGGCCGCGCGCGCGGTCTCGAGCACCTTCGACACCGCCTCGCGGATGCGGAAGATCCGCTCCCACGCGGCGCTGTCAATTGCCGGCGCGGTGATCGTTGGGAAGTCGGTCAAATGCACCGACTGCTCCTTCGTTCCCGGCATCGCCTCGTAGATCTCCTCGGCTGTAAAACTGAGGATCGGCGCGAGGTAGCTGACCAGGCCCCGCAGGATTTCGTACATCGCCGTCTGCGCGGAGCGGCGCGTCGGCGAGGCGGGGCCGTCGCAGTACAGCGTGTCCTTCGACATGTCGAGATAGAGCGAGGACAGCACGACCGTGCAGAGATCGAGGATGCGGTGATAGACGATGTGGAACTCGTACTCTTCGTACGCGCGCCTGCAGCGATCAAAAACTTCCGCGGCGCGCGACAGCACCCACTTGTCGACGTCGCGAAGCTCGTCGTGCGGAACCGCATCCGTTTCCGGATCGAAGCCGGTCAGATTCGACAACAAATAGCGCGCCGTGTTGCGCAGCTTCTTGTACGACTCGGCGCTGCGGCTCATGATCTGCGGGCCGATCGACATGTCGTTCTGGTAATCGATCATCGCTACCCACAGGCGGATGACGTCGGCGCCGTGCTGCTTGAGCACGTCCTGCGGCGAGAGCGCGTTGCCGGCCGACTTCGACATCTTGTCGCCCTGTTCGTTGATCAGGAATCCGCAGGTGATGACCTGCCGGTACGGCGCGCCGCCTTCGATGCCGGTTCCGACCAGCAGCGACGATTGAAACCAGCCGCGATGCTGATCGTGCCCTTCGATGTAGACGTCACTCGGCCATGTCAACTCCGGACGCTCTTTCAGCACGGCGATGTGCGAGCAGCCGGAGTCGAACCAGACGTCGAGGATGTCCAGCTCTTTGCGGAATGCGGTCCCGCTGCACTTCGCGCACGCGTAGCCGCTCGGGAGAAAGTCCGTCGATGGGCGGTCGTACCAGGAGTCGGCGCCTTCGGTTGAGAAAATCTCCTTCACCTTCTCGAACAGCTCGGGCGACGTGACCGGCTCGCCGCACGATTCGCAATAGAGAACGGTGATCGGAACGCCCCAGGTGCGCTGGCGCGAGATGCACCAGTCGGGGCGGTTCTCGACCATGCCGGCCATGCGGTCCTCACCCCAGGCGGGGAACCACTTCACCTTGTGAACTTCTTCGAGCGCGCGGCCGCGAAGATCGTGATCGTCCATCGAGATGAACCACTGCTCGGTGGCGCGGAAGATGACCGGATGCTTGCAGCGCCAACAGTGCGGATACGAATGCGTGATCGTCTCGGAGTACAGCAACGCGCCGCGCTCGCGCAGCAGCTCGATGATCTGCGGATTCGCTTTGAACACATGCAGGCCGGCCCACAGCGGAACGTCCGGCGTGAACTCGCCGCGATGATTCACCGGCGTGTAGGTCTCGAGACCGTAGCGCTGGCCGGTGTAGAAATCGTCGGCGCCATGTCCGGGCGCGGTGTGCACGAGACCAGTTCCGGCTTCGAGCGTGACGTACTCGCCGAGGACGAAGATGCCTTCGCGCGGAAGGAAGGCGTGGCGGTAGCGGAGGTGCTCGAACGCCGAGCCTTTGAACACTTTGACGACGCGGTAGTCAGTCCATCCGAATTTCGGGGCGACCGCTTTCACTAACTCCGAGGCGATGATGAAGTTCTCGCCGTCGTGCTCGACGACGTCGTAATCGAAGTCCGGTTTGAGCGCGATGGCGAGATTTGCGGGAAGCGTCCACGGCGTCGTCGTCCAGATGACCGCGTAGCACGGCTTCTCGATCGGCAGGTCGAGGCTCTGCACCGATTCGTCGGTCAGCCGGAATCGCACGTACACCGACGGCGATGTGTGATCTGCGTACTCAACTTCCGCTTCCGCCAACGCCGACTGGTCGTAGGTACACCAATGAACCGGCTTCAGTCCTTTGTAGACCATGCCTGTGCGGAAGAAGCGGCCGAGGGCGTAGGCGATGTCCGCTTCGTACTGGTAGGCCATCGTCATGTACGGATGGAACCAGTCGCCGAGAACGCCGAGGCGGATGAAATCCTGACGCTGGATCGAGACGAACTTCTCGGCGAACTCGCGGCAGGCGCGGCGGAAGTCGGCAGGCGACATCTCCTTCCGCTTCGAGCTGCCGATCTCCTTGTCGACGGCATGCTCGATCGGTAATCCGTGACAGTCCCAACCCGGCACATACGGCGAGTCGAAGCCCATCATCGTCTTCGACTTGACGACGATGTCTTTGAGGATCTTGTTGAGCGCGTGGCCCATATGAATGTGGCCGTTCGCGTACGGAGGCCCGTCGTGCAGGACCGACTTCGGCCGCCCTTCCGACTTCTCGCGAATGAGCTTGTAGAGATCGATGAGGCGCCACTGCTCGAGCCGCTTCGGCTCGTTGACGGGCAGGTTGGCCTTCATCGAGAAGGAGGTCTGCGGAAGGTTCAGCGTCTTCTTGTAGTCACTGCTTTCGGCCATGGTGGGCGGCGAAACTAACAGCCGAGGCCCATCATTTCAACCGCGCCGCGACTATTGAATCTTCGCCAGCTCTCCGTCGAGATGCGCGAGCGCGGCCTGCAGCGATGCGCGCCGGCGTTCGTTCGCATTCTCCATCTCGTGAAGGATGCGCCGCCGCGACAGCTCCAGCCCTTCGCGTTTCTGACGTGTCTCGATTTCGCGGACATCCGGACGGCGCTTGCCGCGCGCGGCGCGCTCGTCCTCGGCATCCTGCCGGTTCGACTCAACTGCCTTACTTTCGAATCCTCTTGCCATAGCAAAGACCGGCGTGCACGTCGCGCGCCTGCCTATTTCGTGGCGTAATTCCACTCCTCGACTGCGCGCTTCAGGACGGCTGGCACATCGTCAACGACGAGAAAGCGTTCGCGCAGGAGGTTCAGCGCGGTGAGGGTGAAGCGGCCGAAGTAGTCCTCAGCACTGTTGTAGCGCTTGTCGATTTCGCTCTTTGTCCATGGGATGTACGAGCCGACGAAGCTGGCGCGCGAATCGGGAAAGCCGGTCTGCGGATCGCGCCGGTTCCAGCCGGTGTACGTCGCCAGCGGGACGTCGATTTCCGGCAGATGAACGCCGGCGATTTCGAGTCCGTCGGCATTCACCTGCGGCACCAGCGAGGGATAGACGCCGTCGACGCGCGGCGGTTCGGTGACGATGCCGTGAGCCCATTCGGCGCCGAAGTCGGTCCGGTAGACCTCGTAATTGAAGCGCGGAAGCTCGACGCCGTGAACGATCTTCGTCGCCAGTTCGGAGACCGGAACGAGCTGGCGAAACAGAACGCGCGGATAACGGCTGTCCGGCGGGGCCACGCCATCGCGCGCCCATTCGTCGAGCGCGGCCGTCAAGCCGTGACGCAACTGCTCGATGCGCAGCGGATTGTCGAGCTGCTGGCCTCGGATTGAGAGCTCGGCGTTCTTTGCGGGAGGAAACGCTCCGCCGATATGCGCCACGCCGGCGATGAAGTAGATGCGCACGTCGGCCGGAATCGGAACGTCGAACTTACCGTCCGGCGAGGTGTGGATGAGCGACGCGCCGCGCGACCAGTATTCATACGCGGTGTTCACGTAGAAGATCTTCGGCACGACGTGCTCGGCGCGCGCGGCGTCGAGCAGCCCGGCGGTGACGCCCGTGCGCGGATCGGTCTCGGGGTTGTCGGTGAACGGGAAGACGTCCGTCGGATAGAACAGCGGCGACAGCGGCTGCGCGTCGCGCGACGGCTGCGCGAAACGATGGTTGAACGACCCGCGTCCTGCGCCGGCAACATAGACGAGCAGCGCGTCGAACACCTGGCGTCCCTCTTCGTCCGCATTGAACCCTTGCCAGACGAGGTGTCGGAGAAAACGGCCCGTCTGCGAGATGCCCATGGCGTAGGCGCGCTCGGCGTGCACGAACGATTGCGGGTCGTGTTTCACGTACGCGGCGAAGTCGCGGACGGCGGCCAGTCCGCAGCCGACTACGGCAGGGTCTTTCGCCGTGTAGATGACTTCGTAGATCCTTCCGGGAACGAATCCGTCGTCGAAGTGAATCGTGCGATCGTCGGTGAACCGCCAACGCTTCGCGGCGATCGTCTTCCGCTGCGCCAGCGGTGCATCGCGCTCGGTGAGGACGGCATCCTTCGCGCGAATGTCGGCGACCGGATAGCCGGTGCCGCCGATGGTTCCCGTGATCACGTGGCCGAGCGGATGGTCGAGCAGCTTGTCGACCACCACGAAGTCGGCGCGAACGCGGCCGGTGATCCCGCGCACGACCGGCGCGTAAAGCCGTAGCAGTTTCGGATCGGGCCGGATGTCGAACTGCCATCCCACCTCGGCAAGCGTGTATCCCTGACGCAGGTAGTAGTCGTCGACATTCTGTTCGCGGATGAAGAAGCGTCCGCCGCGGTTGGGCACATTGATAAAGAGCGTCCCGTTGCCGTGGCTCGGGACGAGGACATCGATGTCGGCCGAAAACTCAACCTCTCCCTTCGCGTTCCGCGGCGCCTTGTCGAGATCGACGATCACGCGGTCATGCGGGTTGGAAGGATTGAGCGCAAAGTACGCGCGGCCCTGAATCCGTTCGTACTTGCCGGCAAGGCCGAACGACTTTCCGCCGAGGTACTCCGAGCGGGAGGTGATGTCGATGTGATCGACGCGGGCGAAGGCCGATCCGCAGATGACGCAGATGAAACAGATGAGAGCAAGAAACAGCTTCTTATCTGCGGCCATCTGCGGATCACATCCCGCCGGCGCTGACCGCGCGCGGCGCGGTAACGCGCAGCCGTTCGCCGGGATGGAGTTTGTGCTCGACTTCGAGCTCGTTGAGTTCGAGGAGCTCATCTACGGTCAGGTTGTGGCTCTTGGCGATCGAGTAGTACGTGTCGCCCTTCTTGACGGCGTAGTAGGCGTCGCTGTGCGAGAGGAGCGCGCCGAGCTCGCGGGCGCGGACGGGGAGGTAGACCGCGTCGCCTTCGCCGATCGCGTCGGGCGAGCGGAGGTTGTTCATCGCCACGAGTATGTCGACGTCGGTGCCGAGGGAACGAGCGATGCGCTTGAGCGACTCGCCTTCGCGCAGTCTGTAGGAACAGATAGCGACGTTCGCATCCTCATTTCTTAGCGTTGCGGCGCGCGCGGCAACGGTTTCCGCCGACTTCGACGGAACGCGCACCGTGATCTTGCCCGGCGGCACGATGCCTTGACGGAGCGCGGGGTTCAGGTCGCGCAACAGTGCTTCGTCGACGTGCGCGACCGAGGCGAGGTAACGGAGCGAGAGAGGACCCTCGATCTCGACGGCGCTTCGGTCGAAGTCGATCGGCTGGCCGAGTTGGAAACCGTAAGTTGCTGGATCGCTGGCGATGGTCAGCGTGGCGAAGAATGTCGGGACGTAGCCGCGAGTCTCTTTCGGGACGGCTTCGTTTTCGAGCAGGTCCCAGAACGTGACGGAGCCTGACGACTGCATCGCGCGGCGGATGCGGCCCGGGCCGGCGTTGTACGCGGCCAGCGCGAGCGGCCAGTCGTTGAACTGGCGATAGAGATCTTTCAGGTACGCGGCGGCGGCGCGCGTGGAGCGCTCGGGATCGGCGCGCTCATCGACCCACCAGTCGACACGGAGGCCGTAGTCGCGCGCCGTCTCCGGCATGAACTGCCAGATGCCGTGCGCGCCGGCGCGCGACGTGACCGACGGCACGTACGCGCTCTCGATCACCGGCAGGTAGGCCAGTCCGTGCGGCAGCTTGTAGTCGTCGAGCGCTTTGTCGATCAGCTTCTTGTACTTGCCGGAGCGGAGCAGCGACTCCTGGATGCTCGGCTTGAGATCGGTCGTGAAGTACTGCAGCGCGCCTCGAATGGTCGGATGATCCGGAATCGGAATCGACGCCGCGGCTTCGACGTCGACCGTCGGAATGGCGACCGGCTTCCCTTCGCGCGCGACGATCTCGCCGTACGCGGCTTCCAGCGCCTTCCGATACTCCTCAGCCTGCAATTTCGCGGCGGACGGAGGCTGCAGCGCGGGTGCGGCGGCGGGTTTCGGCGCGGGGGTGGAGGAGGCGCAGGCGACAGCGTAAATGGCGATCAGCAGAACGACCGCTCGCTCCTTAATCATCGCCTCACCCTCCCGACACTTAAGTATCTTCGAACTTCAGATTGACCGAGAGCGACTGGATGTCGCTCGTTTCGCCGAGGTCGATCGATTGTTCCTGAGACTGAACGACCCCGCTGTCATTTTCAAAGGATACCGTAAGGCGCAACTGCTTCGACTTCGGCAGCGTCCCCGGCGCCATCGGAAGGGTCACGGTGCGATGCACATCGCGCTTCGGCTTCGGTGGATGTCGCAGCGCATCGAGCGGCGACGTCTCTTTCTTCGCGGTCTGTTTCGGCGACGATTGCGTGGCGCGTTTCCGGAGCGATTCGAGCTCCGCCATGATGTCCACCGACGACCGCACCTTGACGTGCTTGACCTCGGGCGCGGCCCTGGCCTGCTTCTCAGTCTGTCCGAAATCGATCTCCGGCTCGGGTGGGGGCGGCGCGGGAGATTGTGGCGGCGGAGGTTCGGGCGTTACAACGACCGGCGGCGGCGTGGGCGAAGATACCGGCTCGGGAGGTGGAGGAATGAACGCATCGACGGCGATCTCCTCAACCGGTTCAACAACCTTTTCAGTGACAGGCTCGACGACAGGCTCGGCGTCCGGGTTGTAAGCCTTGATCGGCGCGGTGGCGGCCGGCGACGCCGGCATCGCGGGCAGTGGCGCCGTATCTTCACGAACGCGAAACGCAACGTCGGGCGCGGGACGTCGCGGCACTGCCTTCACCGGCTCCTCGCCGGTCATGCGCCGGCGCAGCGTCCGAAGGGTGAGTTTCGAGATGACTTTCAGCGTCTCGAAGACGCCGTCGCCGCGCGATGCCACCGCTTCGACGAAATCGTACTTGCGCTCCGGATCGATGACATCGACGACGTCGTCAACCGGCGCGATGTTGGGGAGATCGCGTTTATTGAGCTGCAAAACCAGCGGGATCTCGTCGATGGAAAGGCCGATCTCGGCGAGGTTCTCGCGCAGGTTTTTGAAGCTCTCGAGGTTCGCGTCGAGCATCGCTTTCTGCGAGTCGGCGACGAAGACGATGCCGTCGACGCCTTTCAGCACGAGCTTGCGGGTGGTGTTGTAGAAGACCTGGCCCGGGATGGTGTAGAGCTGCAGGCGGGTCTTGAAACCGCCGATGACGCCGACGTCGATGGGGAGCAGATCGAAGAAGAGGGTGCGGTCGGTTTCCGTCTCCAGGCTGACCATTTCGCCGCGGCTCTGCGGCGAGGTCTTGGCGTAGATGTGATGCAGATTGGTCGTCTTTCCACAGAGGCCCGGACCGTAGTAAACGATCTTCGCGGCCATCTGCATCGTCGCGTAATTGAAGAAAACCATTCCGCCCGCGCTCCGATCGAAAGGGGGTCGATGGTAGCACCCGCTACTTTGCAGCCGCAACAATGCGCGCGGCCAGAAGTCTGTAGATCTCTGCAAGTTCCGGCGAATCGCGCAATGCGCCGCGATGCTGCTGCATGACGGCGTCGTCGCCGCGCGACGCCGGCCCGGTGAATCGCCGCGCATCGGTGTGCGCGGCCCAGTTGTCAATCGCGGACCTCGCCAGCACCGCGATGTCGTCGCGAGCGCCGTCCATTCCGATCAACTCCTCGGCGATGTCGAGCAGGGCCGCGATGTAGTTCGATCCGAATACGGCTCCGGCGTGGTAGCGGATTTTTTCCTCGGCGGAGATCTCGGCGAATCGCGCGCCGGCTGTGACCGCAATCTGCTCCGCGATGTCGCGATGCGCGCCTTCGAAGACGAGCAGCGTTCCTTCGAGATCGGACGGTTCCCCAACCGGCGGCAGCGATTTCAGAGGATGCAGCGAGAACCCGCCGCGCAACGCGGGAAGCGCGCCGCTGGGGTGGATGATGATGGCGGTCGTCTCCGGAATCGCCGCCGCAACTTCTTCGATGGCGCGATCGCTGACGGCGACGAGGATGATCTCGCTGGTCGCTGCAAGTTTTTCGAGATCCCACTCGGCTCCTCGCCTCGCGATGCCGTTGATCGGCCAGCCGATTCGCTTCCAGGTGCTTGCGAAGGCCCACGCTGCGCGGCCGCCGCCGATGATGCCGAGTTTCATGAGTCGAGTGTATTTCGAAAGAAGACGGTTTCACGCGGAGCTCGCGGAGAGGCGGAGAGAGGGAGTTCTTCGCCCCTCCGCGTGCCCCGCGTGAAACCGTTCTACACTGAGGTCAATGCGCTGGTCTGTCCTACTCCTCCTGCTCGCGACCGCCGCCAACGCGAAGCCGCCGAGTACCTGCGGCGCGACCGACGACTACTCCAAAGCGCTCTGCGCCTATCAACGTCGCGCATTCACGGAGGCCGAGGCAGGCTTTCGCGCCATCGTCGAGAAGAACGAGGTCGATCCGCTGACCATCCGCGCGATCTACTTTCTGGCGCGGACGGAGATGAAGCGCGGGCGGTTCGACGAAGCGGCGCCGTTGTTCGTAAGAATCTACGCGATGGATCCGGCGTTCTATGCGAGCTGGAACTGCGACTTCCTGCTCGGTGAATGCAGGAAGGCGATGGGACGAGATTAGTGGCGCAACAATCCACCTTCGAGCTTCGCCGCAAGCTCCTCCAGTTGGAGGCGCTTTACGACGTCGGCCGCGCGCTCAACACGCTGCGGCCGGAAGGGGAGCTGATCGAAGAGCTGATGCATCGCGCCATCGCCGTCCTCGATGCCACGGTCGGCTTCGTTTTCTCGCTCGATGAAAAGCTCAACGTCCAGCAGATTTTCACGTTCGGTGTCGAGATCCCGACGCCGGCCAACGCGATTCTGAACGAGCCTCCCATCAAACAGGTGCTCGCGTCGCGCGAGCCGATGTCCGTCAGCGTCTCGAAGTTTCTCGGCGGGGCGGGCAGCGACCTGCTCCTCGCGCCGATGATCTCCGGCGAAACAATCATCGGCATCATCGGCGTCGGTGGGAAGGAGGAGCGCGGCGCGAAGAGCGGAAGTTTTGTCGAAGACGATCTCCGATTCCTGGCCTCGCTCGCGGCCATCGGCGGCGCGGCCATCGACAACGCCCGCAACTTTCACAAGCTCTCCGTACTCCGCGAAACGCTCGAGGACGAGAACCGGAACCTCAAGCAACGCATGCTTCGCGACTACAGCGACCGCCTGATGATCGGCGACTCGCCGAAGATGCAGCGCGTCATCGACCTCGTCGCGCGCGTGGCCGACTCGCAGGCCAGCGTTCTCATTCGCGGCGAGTCGGGCACCGGCAAAGAGATGGTGGCGCGCCTGATTCATGGCAACTCGCCGCGCAAAGACGGACCGTTCGTAGCCATCAACTGCGCCGCGTTGCCCGAGACGCTGCTCGAATCGGAGCTCTTCGGGATCGAGCGCGGCGTCGCCACCGGCGTCGATGCGCGGCCCGGCAAATTCGAGCTCGCCAAAGGCGGCACCATCTTCCTCGACGAGATCGGCGACATCCCGCTGACGCTGCAGGCCAAGCTCCTGCGCGTGCTGCAGGAGCGCGAGGTCGAGAAGCTCGGCGGACGGCGCCGCATCCCGATCGACGTGCGCATCCTCGCTGCC
>JAFAOU010000093.1 GCA_019247495.1 Acidobacteriota bacterium | reverse complement strand
ACGCCTTCGATCCACGTTACGGCGGCGCCGTTCGCGTCGAGCACACATTCCATCGAGTAGCTGCGCACGCGTTCGATCTCGCCATCCACGACGCTATAGAGAACCGCGAACACGCCCGAACTGACCGGATGCAATTCGTCGCGGTCGTCGTTCGAGAAGAAGTTCCCTTCGTGATCGAGCTTGCACGTGCCCCCGGAACGGAAGTCGCCGTAGTTCTGGAAGCAGCACATGACGTGCTCCCCTTCGATCTGCGGCACCGCATATCCGATGTACTTCGTTCGCGAACCGCGAATCTGCGCGCCGAGGTCGGCGGAGGCGGCGACCGAGGTAACGGTGCCGTGCACGATGCGCGGTTGCTGCGCGAAGGCGGTGGCGGCGAAGAGGACGAGCGCGGCGGCGAGAGCGAGCTTTCTCATGCTCGCTTAGACCGCGCCGCCGCGCCGGGGTTAGCTAGATTGGATAGATCGCATCATTGAGTGGTCCCTTGGCGAGCGTATCCAGTTTGGCGGCATGCGGCTGGAGCGGCTTCGGCCGGTATTGGCCATCGGCCGCGCCATCACGCCAGCGTTCGACGATCGATTTGTGAAAGTACTCCGTTCCGAACTTCGTCCCACCGACCGTGCGGTCGGCGCCGCTGAAGACATAGATCGCCGATTTCGAGTTGTGAACCTTCTGCTTGTAGTCGGGACTCGTAGACAGCTTCGCTCGGACATCGGCATCGATTTCCAGACCGGCAGTCATGGCGGAGTCCATCATCCAGTCGAGGGCGAGGTCGGAGAGGCCCTGTTCGGGATAGCCGCCGCCGACGTCGCTGTGCGCACCGGCGAACCACACTTGTTGCACGGTCTGGCCGGCATCAGGCTTCGTCTCCCAGAGCGTCGGAAGAAATGGATGGCGATGCTCGTCGACCGCCAACGCGTGAAACGCGAATTTGACGACGTGACTGAGAGCTGTATCCAGGAATTGAAACTTCTTCTGATTCGCAGAGCCGAACGCGCGCAGCGGGATTCCGAGCGCACCGACCGTGTCCCACACGCCGACGCACTGAATGGGGGTCTCAGTCTCGATGGCATTGGCCTCCCGGAACTTGACCGCGGCCGGAGCGGTGGCCGGCGTCCCGCTCGCGTACAACGCCCGCGCCTCGGGATATTGCCGTACCGCATCGCGCCGGAGGATGCCGCAGCGGCGGATCATCCCGGCAATGCTCCGGGCCGTGTACGCGCCGCGGCTGAATCCGAAGATGTAGATCTTGTCGCCCGGCTCGTAGTTCGCGATCAGAAAGCGATAGGTGTCATTGATGTTCGCCGTCAGCCCATCGCCGAACGCACCGCCGCCGATTCGATCCGCAAAGTTGCCGGTACCGACACCCTGATCGTAGTAGACGATCTGGTGGTCGCCGTTTTTCGTTCTCTTGCACAGCCGGCAGGCGAGCTTCAGGACGTTCGTGACGCAGATCTCTTCGACTTCCTTCCCCTTGACCATGACCTTCTTCTTTTCCTGGTCGGCGCTGTTCCAGGTTCCGTCGCAACAGATCACGATGCTCGACATATGTATGGCTCCTCTCATTGAGGAGAGCTTCGAACGGCTCGTTTACCTACCCTGGTCCGCGTCCATGCACGCGGCTAGCACATATTCCGGGACAAGTTCATCGCGGAACGTGCGCCACACCGGGAATTGCCCGTAGTTGCCGGCGGTGAGCACCACGACCAGTTCGAGCTTCGGTACGACGATCAGGAACTGGCCGCCGTTGCCGCTGGCCTCGTAGGATTCGAAGGTTCGTCCGACCGCCGTGAGGGTGTGGCGATGCCAGCCGTAGCCATCGGAACCGTTTCCCGGCACGTCGATCTGGTGCGCTGTCGATTGGGACACCCATGACTTCGAAACGATCCGCCTCCCATTCCAGACGCCGCCGTCGAGATAGGCCTGCCCCACTTTGAGAAAGTCGCGCGGACGCATGTAGATCCCGCCAGCGCCATACGCCTCACCGTTCGGCATCAGATTAAGGTGATAGTGCTGCATCTGCAGGGGACGTGCGAGGAAGCGGTCGAAGAGCTCGGACAGCTCCATACTTGCCGCCTTCGCTGTCATACCCGCGGCGAAGTTGATCCCTGCCGAGCAGTACGCGTATTTCGTTCCCGGCTTCGCAGTGACGGGCAGGTCGAGAAAGTAGCGATACCAATCGCGCTGCTCCTGTTGCTCCTGCATCGTGTCTTCGTTGCCGGGAGACGCCGGATCGTTGTCGTCGCAGGCGAGACCGGAGCTGTGCGTGAGCAGGTGGGCGAGGGTGATCCCGCGCGTCTGGTCGATCGGTGTATCCAGCCTCAGCGACCGGTTTCGATCCATGACGATGCCAGCCAACACCGAGGTGAAGGTCTTGGACGCCGAACGCAAATCGTGCGGGCGATCGGCCGTGAATCCGAAAAAGTATTCGTCCAGGATCAGCTTCCCGCGCCGCGCCACGAGCAGCGAATGGATGCGAGGCGAATCGTGTAGGGCCGGATCGAAGGAGAGGATCTTCCCGACGAAGGCGCGAAGCCGCTCTTCGTCCACGTCAACCTCCCCCGCCCGCGCCACCCTCCATCCGTCGTGGCCAGGCAACGGCGTCCGGTAGACGTAGGTCATCGCGGGCGTGCGCGGCAGATAGCCGACGGCATTCTCGGGCGTATGCGGCGTCAGAGCGATCGGAGCGCCGAAATCCATGTCGATCCGGCGCTGTCCACGATCGTACGGCTGCGAGAACGGTGTCTTGCCTGTCGACGGATCGGTAAAGAGCAGCCGCTCGTCCTTTTCCGTCACGCGGAACCAGGGCGCCCGTCCGTACCAGTTGACCTCAGGATTGAGGAACGACCCGCGCAACGACCCATCCTCCTGCCGCGTGATCCGGAGATACAACGAGAATTGATCGTCCAGAGGGGTGACCGTTCCGCGCCACGCGCCGTCGCGCACGCGCGCGAGCACGATCGGCGAGGCGAACTGCCCGAGGTTCCCGCGAGGCTGAATCCAGAAGCCGCGGATTCGCTGGCCGCCGTCCTCGATCTTCGCGCGCAGTTCGCCCTGTCCTCCGGGGAATGTCGCGCGCACGTCGTCGCCGCTCCGCGGAACGGAAAACTCGAGCCCCGCGACGCGGATCGTCCACGAGCTCTTCGTCCGCTCCAGTGTCAGCTCGCCGCGAACGAGCGGACCGAAACGCGACTCGGTTCCCCACAACCCGACCGGGTCGTTCTTCCCGTCCTGCGACTGGCCAAACGCTGTGATACCGAGCAGAACGACCGTGAACAGCGTGATTCGAGCCATGCGCATGCTGGCAAGGTACGCGCCGTCCTCTGCCCGCGTCTTGAACGCCTGCAACATCAGTCGCCGCAGTCGCCTCTTGCAGTCCTGCGATAGGCCGCCGGCGTGAGCGCGAGCGCGCGCTGAAAAGCGCGCGTCATGTGACTTTGATCGGCGAAGCCGCTGCGCAACGCGACGTCCGTGAGCGGCGTCCGGCCGGTGCGAAGCAGCGCAGCCGCGCGGCGGATCCGCGTCCGCCGGAGATACGCTCCCGGCGAACAACCGAAGAACCGCCGGAATGTGCGCGCCAGGTGAACCGGGTGAACCGCACACTCCCGCGCGATCTCCCCGATCGAGAGGCCCGCATCTCCGCAGTCGTGCAGAAGCTCGCGAGCGATCGCCAGCCATGGCGGAGCGTGTTTCGCGGCGACGTCGCGACGCGCAACGAACGCCGCCAGCTCCAGGCAGATCTCTTCCACGGCCAGTACCGAGGCCGGCTCCCACTGCGCCAGTTCCGACACCGCATTTGCGGCCAGCCCGAATGCCTCGGCGCTATCGACACGCACGGGTTGGTCGCTGAGATCGAGGCCCTCGCGAAGGCTACGCATCCGATCGGGCGCGATCGAAATCGAAAGGAATTCGCCGTCGAATCCGCTGCCCTGCTGCCGGAAGCGGTCCCGATGGGTCGTCCCGGGAGGGTTGTAGATCAGCATCGGCTCGCCGCAAACGTCCGGTGCGCCGAACGCGCTGCTGATGTACTGCCCGCGCAGCAGAAAGATGAAGTGCGCCGTTTCGTGGGTGTGCCTCTGCACGTCGTGATGAGGATCAGCCTCGAGGCGCGCCAGCACGAAGCCCGCTGCGTCGGCCTCACTTCGAAAGCGGCCAAAGAACTGCGAGTACTCGAGCCGTGCAAAGGGACCATCGACTCCAGCCGCTCGCACTCTCACCGGATCGTCTGCGCCGAAGGTCATCACGGTCCTCAGTGTCGCCTGCCACCCGAGCGGAAGCAAGGTGCTGGGTTCTCTCGTCTGCTACAATCCGCCGTTCCATGCGAACGTCATCGACGACCGCCACTACGCGAACGACGGAGACGCCTCCTCCGCCCTGTCGATGATCTGAACTCGAAATGAACATGCGACAGGGCCGAGCAATCGGCCCTGTTTGATTTTGGAGAGAACGATGCAAGTCGAATTACCAGACGGATCGAAGCGCGAAGTCCCCGACGGCGCCACCGTAGCCGACGTAGCCGCGTCGATCGGACGCGGCCTGGCCAAAGCCGCAATCGCCGGCAAGGTGAATGGGAAAGTCGTCGACGTCTATACGCCCGTTTACGACAACGCCAAGATCGAGATCGTTACGCCGAAGAGCGAGGCCGGGCTCGATACGATCCGCCACTCGACTGCACATTTGATGGCGATGGCGGTGCAGGAGCTGTTTCCCGGCACTCAAGTCACCATCGGTCCGGTCATCGACAACGGCTTCTTCTACGACTTCGGCACCGATCGTCCGTTCACCGACGACGACCTTCGCCGCATCGAAGAGAAGATGTCCGAGATCGTGAAGCGCGATCTCCCCGTCCGCCGCGAAGTGGTTTCGCGCGATGAGGCCATCGCGATGTTCGAGAAGCTCGGCGAAAAGTACAAGGTCGAGATCATCAAAGGGATCCCCGGCGATGAGCCGCTCTCGGTCTATCACCAGGGCGAATGGTTCGATCTCTGCCGCGGACCTCACGTCCCCTCCACCGGCCGCCTCGGCGCGTTCAAGCTCACCTCCGTCGCCGGCGCGTACTGGCGCGGCGATGAGCACAACGCGATGCTGCAACGCATCTACGGGACCGCATGGGCGGACAAGGACGAGCTGTCCGCGTACCTGACGCGTATCGAAGAGGCGCATGCCCGCGATCACCGCAAGCTCGGCAAGCAGCTCGGCCTGTTCATGTTTTCGAACTTCGCGCCGTCGATGCCGGTCTTCCTCCCGAAGGGCGCGGCGATCTACAACGAGCTGGTCGACTTCGTCCGCAAGTTCTATCTGCGCGACGGCTACAGCGAAGTGGTCACGCCGCTGATCTGGGACACCGAGATCTTCAAAATCTCCGGCCACTACGACAACTACAAAGACAACATGTTCTTCTCCGAGGTGGACGAACGGGAGTACGGCGTGAAGCCGATGAACTGCCCCGGCCACACGCAGATTTTCGCGATGGAGCGGCGCTCGTATCGCGATCTCCCGATCCGTTACGCCGACTTCGCGCGGCTGCATCGCTACGAGCGCTCGGGCGTGACGCACGGCCTCGTGCGCGTCCGTTCGTTCGCGCAGGACGACGCGCATCTGTTCGTGACTGACGATCAGATCGAGAGCGAGATCGATCGCGAGCTCCGTTTGATCAAAGAGATCTACGACATCTTCGACTTCAAGGAAGTCCGCATCGCGCTCTCCACCCGCCCCGAAAAGCGGCTCGGCGACGACGCGATGTGGGACAACGCGGAGAGCGCGCTCGAGAACGCGCTGAAGAAGAATGGCGTCGAGTACCACATCAATCCCGGCGAGGGGGCGTTCTACGGGCCGAAGCTGGAGTTCCAGGTCACGGACGCGATCGGCCGGCCGTGGCAGCTCGGCACGATCCAGCTCGACTACGCGCTGCCGGAGCGCTTCCAGCTCCGCTACATCGGCGCCGACAACGCCGAGCACCAGCCGGTCATGATCCACCGCGCAATACTCGGCTCCATCGAGCGGTTCATCGGCATCATCATCGAACACTTTGCCGGCGCGTTTCCGTTGTGGCTCGCTCCGGTGCAGGCGTCGGTGCTGCCGCTGTCGGAGAAGTTTCTCGACTACGGCCGCGAGACGGCAGCGAAGATTCGCGCGGCCGGGCTGCGCGTCGAAATGGACGATTCGAACGAGAAGCTCGGCGCGAAGATCCGCGACGCGCAGTTGAAGAAGATCCCGTACATGCTGGTGGTCGGTGAGAAGGAAGTGGCGGCGGGAACGGTGTCGGTCCGGAAGCGGACGGGCGGCGAGCAGTTGTCGATGTCGATCGACGAATTCGTAGCCGAGGCCAGGCGGGTCATCGCCGGGCGCTCGTTGACTTTGTAGAGGTTTATTCGTAGATTTCGCGCTTCCGAGCATTAAATGGATGCGCTTCCGCGCTAGCGCATAACAGGAGGATTTCCGCATTTTCCCACCACGACGAGGATCGCGATTCGACCGGAGACCGGCAGAACCTGAGTCCAGAATCAACGACATGATCCGCGGCATCAGTGAGGTTCGCCTCATCGGAGCCGACGGCGCACAGATCGGAGTCGTCCCGCTGCAGCAGGCGCAGGACATGGCCCGAGAAAAAGACCTCGATCTCGTGGAGATTTCGCCGACCGCGAACCCTCCCGTCTGTAAGGTCATGGATTACGGTAAGTACGTTTTCCAGCAGAAGAAGAAGCAAACCGAGGCCAAGAAGAAACAGAAGGTGATCGTGGTGAAGGAGGTGCAGTTCCGCCCCCGCATCGACGAGCACGATTTCGATTTCAAGAAGAACAACATCGTCCGTTTCCTGCAGCACGGCGACAAGGTCAAAGCGTCGATCCGCTTCCGCGGACGCGAGATGACCCACATGGAGCTCGGCCGGGCCGTGCTCGACCGTCTGCTGAACGAGATCAAGGAGTTCGGCGCTCCCGAGAATGCGCATCCCGACGTTCAGGGGAATCGCATGACGATGGTGATATCGCCGGTGAAATAGGGTGTCGGCAGTCGGGAGTCGGGGGTCGGAGAAACGAAGGACGCTTTTTCTCCGACCCCCGACTCCCGACCTCCTACTCCCACACCCCAGGAATTCACATTCTGCTCAGCCAGTTAGGAGCCAAGCTATGCCGAAAATGAAGACGCATCGGGGAGCCGCCAAGCGGTTCAAGAAGTCGGGAACGGGCAAGATTCAGCGCAATCACGCCTTCCACTCGCACATCCTCACCAAGAAGTCGCCCGGCCGCAAAGCGGAGCTAGCACGGGAGACGCAGGTGTCGAAGGCGAACGAGAAGACCGTGAAGCGCATGCTTCCGTACCTGTAAACGGCCGTCGTCCATCGACAGCCACAACCCCGAGCGAGGCGCGGTAATCACCACTCCTGACCCGCCCGCTCAGAACGATTCAAACGAGGAGACAAGATGCCGAGAGTCAAACGAGGTCCAAAAAGAAAGAACCGCCGCGCGAAGATCCTGAAGCTCGCCAAGGGCTACTGGGGAATGAAGTCGCGCGGTCACCGGATCGCGAAGCAGCAGGTCGAAAAGGGCCTGAACTCCGCGTTCGCCGGCCGCAAAGATCGCAAAGGTGATTTCCGCAAGTTGTGGATCGCCCGCATCAATGCTGCCGCCCGCCTGAATGGGATTTCCTATTCGCAGCTGATCGCCGGCCTGAAGGCCTCCGGTTCGCTGGTCGACCGGAAGATCCTGGCCGACATCGCCGTCCGCGACGCCGCCGCGTTCACGGCGTTCGCCGAGGCTGCGAAAGGCGCGCTGAACAAGCAGCAGCTCCGCACCGCGCTCGACAAAGAGACGTCCGCGAAACGTCCTGCGGCCAAGCCGGCCACGGCGTAACCACAATTCGATCGATCCACACCAAACGCGGGCCTCGGCCCGCGTTTTTGTTGCCGAATGAAAATCATCGCCATCTGCGGGAGCCTCCGCGCGCAATCGTCGAACCTGGCGCTGCTGCGCGCCGCGACCAATCTCGGGATCGACGTTCAGATCTACGGCGGGTTGGGATCCCTCCCGCACTTCAATCCCGATGACGATGTCGAAGGCGCGACTCCGCCGCCGGCCGTCGCGGAACTTCGCGCCCTGCTGGCAGACGCGGACGGCATCCTCATCTCCTCCCCCGAATACGCGCACGGCGTTCCCGGCTCGCTGAAAAACGCGCTCGACTGGCTCGTCTCCGACGGTGCGCTGGTCGACAAGCCGGTCGCGCTGATCAACGCCTCGCCGATCGGTGGCGAATTCGCACGCGACTCGCTCGTCGAAACGCTGCGAACGATGAACTGGCGCGTGACCGGCACATTGTCGTCGCCGAAAAAAGTGCGCGATGAAAACATCGATGACGACGTCGTGGCCGTGATTCGCGAAGCGCTGAAATCGCTGATTTCCGAGGCGGGATGACGGCGCCCGCCTCCCGTGTTGCGCACCGTCATGAAAACGATGCGTATGACTTTTTTCTCGGCAGCCATCGTCCTGGCTTCCTTCGCAATGCACGCTAAGACCACCACCTCCGCACGCCCGAATCCGCTGCTCAAGGCCAGCACGCTGCCGTTCCACGCGCCGCCTTTCGACAAGATCAAGACCGGCGACTACAAGCCGGCCATCGAAGCGGGGATGAAGCAGCAGCTCGCCGAGATCAAGGTCATCGCCGATCAGAAAGCGGCGCCGACCTTCGCCAACACGATCGAGGCGATGGAGAAATCGGGAGCGCTTTTGACGCGCGCCTCCAAAATCTTCTTCGCGCTGACGGGGTCGAATACCAACGACACATTCCAGAAGATCGAAGCCGAGGAGTCGCCGAAATTGGCGGCGCACAACGACGCGATCTTCATGAATCCGAAGTTGTACGCGCGCGTGAAAACGCTGTACGACAAGCGCGCCAGCAGCGGACTCGATGCGGAGTCGCAGTACCTCATCGAGCGCTATTACAAATTCTTCGTCCGCGCCGGCGCGCAGCTCAATGACGCCGACCAGAAAACGTTGCGCGCGCTCAACCAGGAAGAGTCGTCGCTGACGACGAAGTTCCGCGAGCATGTCCTCGCCGACACCGCCGCCGCAGCGATCGTGGTCGATACGAAAGAGGAGCTGGCCGGACTGCCCGACTCCGACATCGCCGCCGCTGCCGACGCCGCCAAAGGAAAGAAGCTGACCGG
>JAFAOU010000100.1 GCA_019247495.1 Acidobacteriota bacterium | reverse complement strand
CTCACGAACTACGGCGCGTTCGATGAATCCGCGTTCGCAAACGCAGACGTCACATCGCCCCGTCACCCCCACCACGCCGAGCTGCTCGAGATCATTCGTAATCCGTTGCTGCAAGGCCCCGGGATCAACGCCCAGATGCTGATGCCGTTGCTGCCGGAAGTCGTTGCCTCGGATTTGCGACTGCCGGATCTTTACGAGATTCGGCGACAGGCGTAGTTCGCGATGAACTACGAGCCCTTCATCGAACGCGATCTCCCTGCCATTCCCGCCGTCGTCGCCGAGTTTCGCGCAGCGCATTCGGCCGAGGAGACCTGGACGGCTGTGACGCGATTCGCGGTGCTGGCGTTTGCGCCGTCTCAGCATTCGATGCACGCGCTGCTGGCGTGTCTGTCGGTTTGGGATCTTCGCGAGGAGATCAAGTTTGACGAGGCAATCGTGCAGTGCGCGATTTACGCGGCGGCGAGCCGGCAGCCGTGGAGCGAGCCGCCGATGCTCGACCCGCCGAAGATCGACGAGGGACAGCGCGGAGACGTCGAGGAGTTGCGCGCAGCGATCGCTGCGTCGGATCGTTTGCGCGCCGAACGATGGCTGGCCTCGCGCTACGACAATGCGGACTTTTCGTCCGACTACTTCGCCGTCGCTTCCGATGATTTCGAAGACCTCGGCCACAAGCTGATCGTCGCCTCCGCCGCCATGCGCCTCGCGGATCTCCTCGGCGAGAAGGGGAGATACGCGATGCTGCGTGTCGGCATATGGGAGATGGTTGCCGTCGGGGGTGGAGAGTCGGGAGTCGGGGGTCGGAGATCGGATCTCGAATCACTTTGCAACGCGCTTGTAGCGAATGTGATCGCCAACGATGGCGATATCTTCAGCGCTCACGCGCTGTTTCTTTTCGACGCGGCGTTGCAGACGAACGACGATGCGGTGATTGCGCGCGTCGCCAGTCACCTCGCCGGGATCAACTCCCCGACACCCGACACCCGACACCCGACACCCCAAATCGAGACATACCCCTTCGCACGCGACTACGGCGCCTGTCTGAAAGCGCATGCGGTCGCGAAGCGGCTTCGTCCAAAATTTCCGAACGCCGATTTCAATGGCATGCTGGCGGCGATGCATCGCAATCTGGAGAAATCGTCGGAGGAGATGACGTTTGCGTAAGGCGCTGCCGCTATTCGCCATCCTTTTCGCCGCGTGCGCCACGGCGCGAACGCAATCGTTAACGCATCGCATCGACGCCATCAGGCATCGGCCGCAACTCGCCGGCGCGATCTGGGGCATCGATGTCGTCGACGACGCAGGCCGCACGATCTATGCGCGCCATGAGACGACGCTGCTCGTTCCGGCGTCGAACCGAAAACTGTTCGTGGCCGCGACCGTCGCATCGTGCGAAGGGCTCGACCACCAGATTGCGACAGAGCTGTGGCGCGACGGCGACGACCTTGTCCTCCGCGGCGGCGGCGATCCATCTCTCGGCGGACGCTGGGCCTTCGAGCGCGACGCCGTCTTCGCTCCGTTTGTCGCCGCACTGCAACAAAAGGGGATCGTCGAAGTGCGCGATGTCATCGCCGACGTCTCGCTCTTCGACCGCGTGACCATCCCCTCCACCTGGAAGGTCGGCAACCTCGGCAGCGACTACGCGGTTCCGACCGACGCGCTTGCGTACAACGAAAACGTCGTTGGCATCGTCGCCGACCATTGCGCGGCGCCGGTGGTCGCCACCGATCCGTCGTTCGTGTCCGCGATGGCGAACGTGGCGTGTGGAAGAGGGGAGCCGAACGTCCGGTCCGATGCCTCGAACGCGATCGCGATGACCGGCAGCATGCCGGAGCACTTTCAAACGCTGGCCGGTATCTCCGATCCCGCGCTCTACGCGGCGCAGGCGTTGCGCGATTCGCTGCAGCGCGCCGGGATTCGCGTGACGGGCAGGACGGCGGTGAATGCGATACCGCGAAACTGGCAGGAACGGATCGCCATCGTCCAGTCGCCGCCGCTGTGGCAACTGCTCTCTGTCGTCCTCAAGCCGAGTCAGAACCTTTACGCGGAGATGTTGTTCAAGGGTCTTTCCGCTGGTGCGCAGCCGGCGTCGTACGAAGCGTCGGAAGACATCGAACGGCGGTTTCTGACGTCCGAGGCCGGCGTTGCGAACAGCGACTTCCGATTCGTCGACGGCTGCGGCCTCTCGCCGGACGATCTCGTCACGCCGCGCGCGATCGTCACCATCCTGCGCTGGATGAACGAGCCATCGCGCCAGGCCACGTGGTGGATGATGCTCGCCCGTCCCGGCGACGAAGGAACGCTGCGCCGCCGCCTGCTGCCGTTCGCCGATCGCATGCGCGGCAAGACCGGCAGCATCAGCGGAGTCAACGCGCTGAGCGGCATCATGAAGATGCCGGACGGCGGGCATCGCTACTTCTCGATCATCGTCAATCACAACGCCGGCGATTCGTCCGACGCGCTGAAAGCGATCGACGCGATCGTGGGCGAAATCGCGAAATAGCGTAGCGCCGCGAAGGGAGCGCTGGCGTCTCGCCGGCTGGACCGGCGGCGTCCTCGCCGCCGAATGGGAGGCTTTGCGCGGGCGTCGTGTTACCAGCAAATGTTGAGGGTTTGGCGGTTCGGCGGCGAGACGCCGCCGGGCCAGCCGGCGAGGACGCCAGCGTTCCGACGCGGAACGGCGCTCCGACTCACACCAGCGTCGAAAAGTCGCGAACCAGGTGCCGCAGCCGGTCCAGATACTCCGGGTCTTCCGCGATGCGCCGCTTCAAATCCTCGGCGAAGGGAAGGTCGCGGCGGCGCTCCTCGTCGGTCCCGTTCCACTCCAGAAACTCGATCCATTTCTGCGGGTCTCCGTCGAACATCGACAAGAGCATATGGACGCGCGCGAAGTTCGCTACCAGTGCAGAAAGGTTCGTCGTATCAATCCAGTCGTAGGTTTCCACAGCCATCGCCTGCACAAACAATCTCCTACTCTAGGAGTGACGGAAAGGCGTCGATCCCTACCCATGCCGCAAAAATAATTTCTACGTGTTGACGCCGGCGAGCTCGGCCGTCTGGCCGTTCCAGGTTCCGTACGATAGGCAGCGCACGCATGTGAAGGAGTATTCGGCCAGGCCCGTGTCGGGATTCGCCGACGACTCGATGACCAGCTCAGATTGGCAGCGATAGCAGAGGTTGGCGTCGCCGCGCTCGATGTTTTCGAGGAAGCCCTCGACCTGCTGGCGGTGAAACTCCATCTGCCGCGGCCGCTGCGGAATGATGATGGTCTCTCTGCCGCGCTGGCAGGTCAGGACGATGTGATCGGCGAATGTGGTCTGCACGAAATTGCCGGTCATCGTCGCGCCATGATGTTTCGGACAGGGGATCGGCTGTCCCGTCCAGAACGCGCGTGCCAGATCGCGAAGTTGTTGTACGTCGTTAGCCATGGTGGGCGATTTTAACCGAGCCCCAAGCTGAAGCGGTTGTCATCCTAAGGCTGCCGGAGCCGGGAGCTGCGAAGCAGCGGAACGGCGCAGGACGCCGAAGCTTCTCCAGCTTCCCACGCAGCATTGAATCCCACGGGTTTTAGCAGGAGTTGCGCATCTGGAAATCCTTCGCCGTCCTCCGCCGTTCCGTCGCTTCGCGGCTCCCGGCTCCGGCGGCTCAGGATGACAATCTCCCAGCCTCAATCTCCCCAAACACCCGCAAAAAGTTTCCACCCAGCACCTTCTCCACATCCCCCTCGGACATCCCTCGCTCCAGCAGCCGCGCGGTCAGCAACGGCAGCCCAGCCGCCGTCTGCAGTCCGCTCGGCAACGCTGGAACGCCATCGAAGTCGCTGCCGATCCCGACGTGATCGATGCCCGCAACCTCGGCCGCATGAATCACATGATCGGCGGCATCGTCGAGCGTTGCCTGCGGGCAGCCGAGGGTGTTGAACCATTCGAGATAGAGGTCCCAGTCCGTAGCGTCGTTCGGCATCTCCTCGGTGCCGCCCGCCGATTCGCTCTTCACGCGCTTCTGCGAATTGATGATGACCTGGGCCACGCGATCGTTCAGGAACGCGGAGAAGAAGTTGATCATGCAGACGCCGCCGTTCTTCGCGAGATCGCGCAGCATCGCGTCGGTCATGTTGCGCGGATGGCGGCAGAGCGCGCGGCAGGACGAATGCGTGGCCACGACCGGCACGCGCGTCGTTTCAAGCACGGCGTAGTACGCCGCGTCGGAGACGTGCGAGATGTCGACGATCATGCCGAGGTCGTTCATGGTGCGCACGACGTCGCGTCCGAAATCGGTGAGACCGTTGTGGCGGCCAGCATCGCCCGAGGAATCGCACCAGTTGTTCGTGTTGACGTGCGTGAGCGTGAGATAGCGCGCGCCGAGGTTGTAGAAATCGCGCAGGATCGACAGCGAGTCTTCGATGGCGTGGCCGCCTTCGACGCCGATCATGATCGCGATTTTGCCGTCCGCTTTCGCCTGACGAATCCCGGCCGAGTCGTTGCAGAACGTGAGCACGTCCGGATTGCGGCGAACTTCGTCGTGAATGACATCGATGAGGCGATAGGCGAATCGCGCGGCTCCTCGGCCTGCATAAAACGGCGGCACGTAGGAAGCGAAAAACGATGCGGTGATCCCGCTCTCGCGCAGCGATTTCAGATCGAGCTGCGCCTCCGGGTCGTGCTCGCCGAGGTGCAGATTGTGGCGAATCAGGCGATAGGGCGTGTCGCAGTGACCATCGACGATGATGGCGCGCGTGTGGACGGATGGGGGAGCGGCCAACGCCGGCTCATTCGTTGTTGAAGTACTCATCGACTCGATCGATCTCTCTCACCAGCTCCCCGACATCGTCGAAGAGAAACTCCGCCTTCGTCAACAGCTCGCGTTCGAAACCGCCCGACAAGACTGCTGCGATCGCCAGCGAGGCGCGATGCGAAGCGAGGATGTCGTAGGGCGTGTCGCCGACGGTGAGCGTGTTGCCAGCCTCGGTGCCGAGCTTTTCGAGCGCCGCCTGAAAAATCTCGGGCGATGGCTTGGAAAGGTCCGCATCGTGCTTCGACGTCGAGCCTTCCAGAAGGTCGCCGACGCCGAGAAGCGCCGTATAGTACTGCACCTCATCCTGCGCGCCGGACGATCCGAGCGCGAGCTTGATGCCACGCCCGTGCAGCACTTCGAACAGCTCGCGCACGCGCGGAAAGGGCTTCACATCCTTCACGTATTTGTCTTTGTAAAGCCTGGTCCGATAGTCCTTTAACGTCTCACCGAATTTGCGCATCTCGCGCGCGTCGAGCAGATCGGGAACGAGCAGATCACCGCCCTTCCCGATCTGATGACGGATGACGTCCCACTCGAACTGCTTGCCGAAATGTTCGAAGGCCTCGATCCAGCAGCGGGTATGGATGTCGTTGGAGTCAACGAGGGTTCCGTCAACGTCGAAGATGATGGCTTTGAGCTTCACGCGGCGGGGAAAAGCAAGATCGGTGCACTCTGTCATCCTGAGCCGCCGGAGCGATGTAGCCGAAGGCGAAGTCGCGCAGGACGGTCGAAGGACCTCCTACGTGCTTGCCGTTTTCAAATGCCGCCGCCCTTTCCGGGTTAACAGGTTGGGGGTCCTTCGACCGTCCTGCGGCGCTCTGCCTTCGGCTCCGACGCCTCCGGCGGCTCAGGATGACAGTTTGTCGCTGATCCACTTCTCCACAACGGGCGGTTGGTACTCCGACATCCGCCGCAGCAGCGACCTTGGATCGACATCCACGGTGGCCATCGATCGATGCTGCGCGCGGATGAAGCCCGCATCGACTGCGCGATCTAGAAAGTCGAGCAGCGGCGCGTAAAACCCATTCGCGTCGAGGAAGCCGAGCGGCTTGCGATGGATGCCGAGCTGCGCCCACGTCCAGACTTCGAAAATCTCTTCGAGTGTGCCGAGGCCGCCGGGCAGCGCGACGAAGGCATCGGAGAGCGACGCCATCATCGCCTTCCGTTCGTGCATCGTCTCGACGATGTGCAACTCCGTCAGATTGCGGTGACCGACTTCGCGGTTCCACAACATTCGCGGAATCACGCCGATCGCTTTCCCGCCGCCGGCCAGCACCGCATCGGCCACGATTCCCATCAATCCGACATGGCCGCCGCCGTACACGAGCGCGATGTTCGACTTCGCCAGCAGCGCGCCGAAATCGCGCGCGACATTCGCGTAGATAGGATCGGCCCCCGAATTCGAGCCGCAGAAAACGCAGAGGCTGCCGATCACAGCGCGCGGAATCCCGTTTCGCCGCCGGCCAGTGGTTCACGATTGCGATCGAGGCGCGTCACGATCCACTGCTCGCCGCGCCGCTCGATCTCCGTCACGATTGACGCCCACATCCCATCGACCGGATTCTCGCTCCAGCGAAACCGCATCCCGTCTGACGGGACGACGTTGCGCTTGCGGAGATCCGCTTCCGCCATCTCGATCAATTCCGCCGGTCCGATGTGGTCGCAGGGCATGGGATTAGTTTAGCGGTTCATCTGCGTCCGATCTGCGTGATCTGCGGATCAGGAATTCATTCTCCGTTAACACGTTACCCCCCCAAACATGCCGCAGTTTCGATACGACATCCGCAACGTTGCCATCATCGCCCACGTCGACCATGGGAAAACCACGCTCGTCGACGCTCTCCTCCGCCAGTCCGGCGCCGTGCGCGCCAACCAGCAGATGGACGAGCGCGTCATGGACTCGAATGACCTCGAGAAAGAGCGCGGCATCACCATCCTCGCCAAGAACACCTCGATCCGCTATCTCGTCGATGAGCCCGACGCGCTCGGCCATCTCGTGCATCACGAAGCCACGCACACCGCGTCCGGCCACGACCTGCCCGCCACGTTCATTCATCCGAGCGAAGTAAAGATCAACATCGTCGACACGCCCGGCCACGCCGATTTCGGCGGAGAAGTGGAGCGCGTCCTGTCGATGGTCGACGGCGTCATTCTCCTCGTCGATGCCGCCGAGGGTCCCATGCCCCAGACGCGGTTCGTGATGCGCAAAGCACTCGGACTTGGCCTGCTTCCAATCGTCGTCATCAACAAGATCGACCGGCAGGATGCGCGTCCGGTCGAAGTGGTCAACGAGGTCTTCGATCTGATGATCGAGCTGGGCGCCTCGGACGAGCAGCTCGATTTCCCGATCCTCTACGCGATCGGCCGGCAGGGGATCGTTCGCACGAATCTCGAAGATACGACCGAGGATTGCCGTCCGCTGTTCGACGCAATCCTGAAGCGCATTCCGCCGCCGCCCGGCTACGCCGACGCGCCGCTGCAGCTTCTCGTCTCCTCCATCGATTACAACGAATATGTCGGCCGCCTCGGCATTGGGCGCATCCAGCGCGGCAAGCTGCGCCAGGCCGAGGACGTCGTGCTCATTCTTCGCGACGGCACGCACAAGAAGGGCCGCATCACCAAGCTCACCGCCTTCGAAGGCCTCAAGCGCCAGGAGATTGAAGAAGCCTCGGCAGGCGAGATCGTGGCGGTGGCTGGCTTCGCCGATGTCGAAATCGGTGAGACCTTCTCCTCGGCAGCGAACCCCGAGGCGCTGACGCCGATCGCGATCGACGAGCCGACCGTGTCGATGTTTTGGCTGGTCAACGACTCGCCGTTCGCCGGCACCGAGGGGAAGTACGTAACGTCGCGCAATATCAAAGAGCGCCTCGATCGCGAGCTGCGCAAGGACGTCGCGCTGCGCGTCAAAGAGACCGACCTCCCGGATCGATTCGAAGTCAGCGGCCGCGGCGAACTGCATCTGTCGATCCTCGCGGAGAACATGCGCCGCGAAGGCTACGAGTTCGCGCTCTCGCGTCCGACGGTCATTCTGAAAGAAGTCGACGGCCGCAAGTCCGAGCCGTACGAAGCGCTCGTCGTCGACATCGATGAAGCGCATGTCGGCGCCGTGATGGAGAAGTTGCAGACGCGCCGCGGCGAGATGACCGACATGGTCAATCCGGGTTCCGGGCGCGTGCGCATCGAGTTCAAAATCCCCACGCGCGGGCTGTTCGGCATCCGCACCGAGTTCCTGACGGAGACGCGCGGTACCGGGCTGCTGTACCACACGTTCCTCGAATACGGCCCGTACCGTGGCGAGATCGCCGGACGAAATCGCGGAGCATTGATTTCGAAAGAAGGGGGCGACACGACTGCATACGCGATCGAGCCGCTTCAGGAGCGTACGGTCCTCTTCATTTCGCCCGGGCTCAAGGTGTATGGCGGCCAGATCGTCGGCGAAAACTCCCGCGACGCCGATATGGTCGTCCAGGTCTGCCGCAAAAAGCACCTCACGAACATGCGCGCCTCGGGATCCGACATGGCCGTCCAGCTGACGCCGCCGAAAATCATGACCCTCGAGCAATGCCTCGAGTGGATCGAAGACGACGAACTGGTGGAAGTGACCCCGCAGTCGATCCGCATCCGCAAACGGATCCTCGATCACTCGATGCGGGTTGTCGCGCAGAAGAAGATCGCTGCCGGTAGTTCGTAAGTTCTACGGCGGTGATGGCGTGGCCGTACTAAGAGAACTATCCGCAGATGATGCAGAGGGAAAACCTTCAACGCTGCGTTCATCTGCGGATCGCGCTCGGATTTAGCTTGGATCGCGCGCGACTATCCCATATCGCTGACGGTCATTGTTTGTACACGGTGCCATTTGCCCCTACGGCGAGATCTATCGAACCTGATGGTGCCGACTGAAGATTTGTAAGGACGAGGTTAGGAATCGTGACTTGACCGCTCGGCGAGATGCTCAGAACGTGCACCGACGCCGTCGAACTGGTGCTATTGATAAAGAGGTTTCCGCCAGCATCGATTCCGAGGTCGAAGAAGCCCGCCGATGGACTCTGGAGCCGAAGAATGCGGCCCCATGTGGGCTGCGTTGTCGCCTGTGCAGAAAGAACCAGAGGCAGCGCCCCTCCGACGATGTCCTGACCTGTGATGATCGTAGAGTTCGTTCCCAATGACAGTCCCGAGGCGGGACCAGTCTGGCCAGATACAGGCTGCGGACTTGCGGAGATTTGTGCGGGGACCACGAGGTCGATAGTAGACATAGAGCCACTCTTTCTGCAGAACTTAGTTCTGCGGTTATACGCCTCCGGGTGGAAGGATGGACAGCCGCCAAGATAGGTCGCATCGCATCAAAAACCACGTATTTATGGAACGCTGAGATGTTTGTGCTAACTATTTGGGCTTCTGCGAAGGCAACCGGGCAGCCGAGGTGATCGGCCGCCCGGAAATGTAATGAAGTAACGCAGCCGGCCGACTGCGGAACATCAACGGCTAAGTTACTTCAGGCATAGTGGCGGCATAATTTTAATCATCTGGATTCCAGCCGCGCTATTAGCCACGACGGAACTGCGGGTAAGCGTCGCTTCGACGTAATATCCGTTCTTGATGAAGTCGAAGCGGGCAGCCACGCATTCTTCCGCTCGGCTCGTGCGAGACCTCTCGCCTTGCAAGGTAGTGACTTGCGACACGAGTCATATCGTGCAATGACGGTGGCTAAAGAGACATGCCGCGGTCGGAGTCCGCTTGAGATACACGATTGCGCGGCAGTCGCAGCACTGCGCGAACGCCTCCCGCATCGGATTGTTCGAGCGCAATCGATCCGCCATATAAATCCGCGAGATCGCGGACGATGGCCAGTCCGAAGCCGGATCCTGGCGCGGCTTCGTCGGCGCGGACGCCGCGTTGGAGAACGGCATCGCGCATGGTTGGATCGAGGCCGGCACCGTCGTCGTCGATCGTGATCAGGATGTTTGCGCCGTCGATCGACGACGTGATACGCACGCGCGACTTCGCCCATTTGCAGGCGTTGTCGAGGAGGTTGCCGAGCATCTCGTCGAGGTCTTCGCGTTGCACGCGGACGGTGTGGTCGGTGACGACGTTCACGTGCATCGAGAGACCGCGATCGGCGTGGAGGCGGAGAAGCGTTCGGGCGAGAGCGTTGGCGGATTCTGCGACGGAACTGCGCGCGCCGAGCGGGGCACCCGAGGCGGCGGCGCGGGCGTGTGCGAGGTGGTAATCGAGCTGGCGGCGCATCCGGTCGAGTTGCGTGCGCATTTCGGTGGCGACGTCGTGCTGCCCGGCGGCATCGGTGCGGTCGGCTTCGTGCATCAACACGGCCACCGGTGTTTTGAGACCGTGCGCGAGGTCGCCCGCTTTGCCGAGCGCGCGGCGGACGGCTTCGTCGCGATGATCGAGGAGCGCATTCAGATCGTTCACCAACGGCTGGACTTCGGACGGATAGCGCCCTTCCAGTCGCCGCTCGCGGCCGTCGCGAACGCCGGCCAGTCGCGCGCGCAATTCGTCGAACGGCGAAAGGCCGCGGCGCATCTGCGCCACGCCGATGATGATGAGGATCACCGCCACGAAGAGGATGTGTGCGTGGTCGATGCGCATCACGAACGAATACGGATACCGGCGGAAGAACGCCAACGACGCGGCGTGGAAAACCGCGAGCAGACCGCCGGCGAAGATGATCGATCCGATGAGCAGCCGCGTGCGGAACGACTTCATCGATCCGCCTCGATGCGGTAGCCGAGGCCGCGTACGGTTTCGATGAAGGAGGCGCCGAGCTTGCGGCGCAGGCGGGCGATGAAGACTTCCACCGTGTTCGAATCGCGATCGAAATCCTGCGCGTAGATGTGCTCCGTCAACTCGCTCTGCGGAACGACACGGCCGCGGTGGTGCATGAGATACGAGAGCACGCGAAATTCGTGGCTGGTTAGTTTCACTACCACACCGTCGCGCGTGACGCGCGCGTTGCGCGGATCGAGCACGACCGCGCCGGCGCGAAGTTCCGGACTTACCTGCCCACTGGCGCGCCGGATCAGCGCGCGCAAACGAGCGAGCACCTCTTCCATCTGAAAGGGCTTGGCGACGTAATCGTCCGCGCCGCCATCGATGCCGCGCACCTTCTCATGCCACGAGTCGCGCGCCGTGAGAACGAGCACCGGCATCGACAAGCCCGCATCGCGCCAACGGCGAAGAATCGTGAGACCGTCCATCTTCGGTAGCCCGAGGTCGAGGACGACCGCGTCGTACGACTCCGTGGCGCCGAGGAAATCAGCGCGCTCGCCATCGAGCGCACAGTCGACGGCGTAGCCGGCATCCGTCAACGCCGACGCGAGCTGCCGCGATAGGTGAGGCTCGTCCTCAGCGATCAGAATACGCACTCCGTTTTTCTCCGCCTCTCCGCGTCTCCGCGTGAAATACGTCTCCGATTCTGAACCCAACCTGAACAATCCATTCACGCATCGTTCAGCGCGGCGACAACATCCTGCACCGCATGATCACGATGCAGCGAATCACCAAGACCTACGAAACGCCAGCGGGAGCATTCAATGCACTGCGCGGCATCGATCTCGAAATCACCTCAGGCGAGTTCGTCGCCATCGTCGGAAAATCGGGCAGCGGCAAGTCGACGCTCCTCAACATGGTCGGCGGCATCGACCATCCGTCGGCCGGATCGCTGAGCGTTGCCGGAGCAAGCATCCAAAATCTCTCGCACAACGAGCTGGCGTCGTGGCGCGGGCGCAGCATCGGATTCATTTTTCAGTTTTTCCAATTGCTGCCGACGCTGACCGTCTCGGAGAACGTCATGCTGCCGATGGATTTCGCCGGCACGCTACCGCGCAATGCGCGCCGTGCGAGAGCCCTGCAATTGCTCGATCGTGTCGGTGTCGCCGATCAAGCGGACAAACTTCCGTCCGCGCTTTCCGGCGGGCAGCAGCAGCGCGTGGCCATCGCCCGCGCGCTGTCCAACGATCCGCCGGTGATCCTTGCCGACGAGCCGACCGGCAACCTCGATTCGGAGACGAGCGCGGAGATTTTCCGTCTCTTCGCGGAACTTGCCGCAGACGGCAAGACACTGCTGGTCGTCACGCATGATGCCGAGGCGGCGGCGTCGGTGTCGCGGACGATCACGATCGTCGACGGGTGCGTGGCGTGATCGCTCCGCGCTGGCGGAAAGTCCTCCGCGACATTGCCGGGACGCCATTGCGTACCTCGCTGGCCGTCGCCGCAATGGCGACCGGCGCGTTCGGCGTGAGCATGATCCTGTCGTCGTATTCGGTCCTGACACGCGAGTTGAAGACGACGTACACCGACACGCGGCCGGCGTCGGCGATTCTGATCCTCGACGGCGCCGTGACGGATGCGCTCGTCGACGCTGCGCGCCGCGTGCCCGGAGTTGCAGACGCCGAGGCAAGGCCGGTCATCGGCGGCCGCCTTCGCTATGGAAATCGACAGTGGCTGCCGCTGATCCTCTTCGTCGTCCGCGACTTTCGCGATGTGCGGATGGATCGCATCACCGGCGCGACTCCGATCGCCGACGATGAGATTCTGATCGAACAATCGTCGCTCGGTATCACGCACGCGAACATCGGCGACCGCGTGGTCGTGCGCACGAGCGATCGTGGCGAGCACGCGCTGCGCATCGCCGGAACGGTTCACGCCGCGGGACTGGCGCCGGGATGGATGGAGCACGCAGCCACCGGGTTCGTGACCTGGAATTCGATCCTCCGCGCCGGCGCAGGCGTCGAATCGCAGCAACTGCGCATCGTCGTCAGCGGCGATCGACTCGACGAACGTCATATCCGCGAAGTCGCGAAGAGAGTCGAGAGCGCGATCGGCCGCAACGTGACGCGCATCGACGTCCCCACGCCGGGCCGCCACCCGCACGCCGCGCAGATGGACACGTTCCTCTTCCTCCTCGGCGCGTTCGGCGCGCTCACCTTCGCGCTCAGCGCCGTGCTTGTCGCGAACATGATCCACGCGCTGCTCGTCGAGCAACTGCGGCAAGCGGCGATCATGAAAACCATCGGCGCATCGACGCGCCAGATCGCCTCGCTCTATCTCGGCCAGGTCACGATCCTCGCGATCATCGCGCTCGCCATCGGAATCCCGCTCGGCATCTCCGCGGGCCGTGCGTACTCCAGCTTCTGCGCGAGCATGCTCAACGCGACGATCACGAACGCGATGCCGCCGCTGTGGATCATCGCGTGCGAAATCGTGGCGGGGATTGCCGTGCCGCTGCTGGTGGCGCTCGGACCGGTGTGGCGCGTCTCGAAAATCAGCATTCACGAAGCGTTCAGCAATGGCGTCGGTCTGCGCGCGTTCGGCACGCGACGGTTCGATCGATGGCTGGCGCGCAGGCAACGGCTGCCGCGTCCGTTGATGCTGTCATTGCGCACGGCCTTTCATCGCCGCGGACGACTCTTGCTGACCGTGGCCACGCTCGCAGTCGGCGGCGCGGCGTTCATCGCGGCGCTGAACGTCTCGGCCGCGTGGACGCGGACGCTCGATGCCGACGCGCGCGCGCGGCGCTTCGATGTGCAGGCGTCGTTCGGACGTTCGTATCCGATTGCAACAGTGGCGCAGGCGCTGGCGACGGTGCCCGACGTCGAACACGCCGAGTATTGGATCGAGTCGGGCGCGGACCTCGGAGACACGCGCGTCTCGCTCATCGGTCCGGATGTGAATTCGAAACTGCTCGCGCTTCCGTTGATCGAAGGGCGATGGCTGAAGCCGGGTGACGACGCGGCGGTCGTCATCAATCAGGGGGTTACCGATCTTCACGTCGGCGACGATCTCGCCCTGCGAATCAAGGGCAGCGATGTTCGCTGGCGCGTTGTCGGGATCGTCAAAGAACTCTGGCCAACGAAAGACGTCTACGCGTTGCCTGAGACGATTCTCCGCGCGACCGGACAGCCGCGCGATATGACCCGCGATGTGCGCATCGTGACGCGTCGTCACGATGCGGCGTCGCAGGTCGCGGCATCGAAAGCGATCGAACACGCGCTCGATCGCGCCGGCATTCTCGTCGGCGGCATCCGCGCGCTCGACGATGCGCGGCAGTCATTCGCCGATCACCTGGTGATCATCAAGTCGGCGTTGATTTTCGCAGCGCTGCTGGTGGTCCTCGTCGGCGGACTCGGATTAACGACGACGCTCACGCTCAACGTGATCGAGCGGACGCGCGAGATCGGCATCCTCAGCGCCATCGGCGCGACGCCGGGCACGATCGCACGCGGCGTGGTCATCGAAGGGATTGTGATGGCGATCCTGAGCTGGTGCGTGGCCGTTGTAGTCGCCGTTCCGATCACGTTCGCGCTCGATGCCGCGACCGGGCGGATGTTCATCCGAAGCGCACTCGATTTTTTCATGTCACCGGCCGCCGTCGCCGGATGGCTGTTGCTGGCGGTGGTTCTCGCCGCGATCAGCAGCTTCCATCCCGCCCGCCGCGCGGCTCGACTCACGATCAGGGAGGCAATTGCGTATGAGTAAGCGGTGGATTTGGATTCTGGTGTTCGTGCTGGTCGTCGCGTTCCTCGTGTTAGGGGGCGGTCATTGGCTTTGGGCGGTGTTGCTTCGGATGCATGGCGTGCACGCTTGAGGGGACGGGTTCACGCGGAGACGCGGAGGGGCGGAGAAAACCTATGGAGCTTTGTGAAGTAGCGGATATGGGTTGATTGGCGTGCCGGTCCACCAGCGTTTGTCGGGATCTAGGTGGATGACGGCGAAGTGCAGGTGGGGCGCGTCCTTCGGAGCGTTGCCAGTCGTGCCGACGTAGCCGACCAGTTCGCCGCGGTGGAGGAGTTGGCCTTCGTGCAGGCCGGGCGCGTAGGCGTCGAGGTGCGCGTAGTAGTAGCAGTAGCGTTGATCGGGATCGAACTCGTAGACGGTCAATCCGCCGGGGACGCTGGTGAACAGTTTTTTCACGGCGCCGTCGTCCGCCGCAACGACGGGCGTACCGCGCGGTGCGAGGATGTCGAGCGCTTCGTGACGGCGCGTTGCTCCGCCGCGCATTTCGTCGAAGTTGTCGTGGATCGTGCTCGGTTCGATGCCTGCTACCGGCATGATCAGCGGGCGAGGTCCCTCGCCGGGCGGAGTGGGAACGATCGGTGATGGTGAAAGCGATGTTGAGAGCGACGGAGGGAGTGAAGGTGTTGGAGAGGAGCGAAGCACGTCCGCGCGAGATGGCGAGCGGACTGGCGGCACCGTGGTGTCGTTCGGAGTCGTGCCCGCCGCGATCCAGGCCAATGCGGCCAGCACCGCTGCGCCGAGAGCCATCGCGATCTTTTTCAAGCGATCGTCCGTCTCCGCTCCAGCCATCCGCGCGCGATGTAGAAGAGCGTTCCTGCCGCAATCACGTATAGCCCGCCCACCTTCAAACCTTTTTGTGGCGAGATGACGATGAAACTCCAGAGACCGAGGGCGGTGATGGCGGGGAGTGGGTAGAGCCACATCCGGAAGGGGCGTGGGCGATCGGGTTCGCGATGTCTCAATAGGACTGCTCCGATGATCTGGGCCATGAACGGGATGATGGCGCGGATCGAGAGGATCGCCTGGAGCACGTTCTTCAGCGACAGCCAGCAGAACGCCGTGGCGACGCAGCCGAGGAAGAGGATCGAGACGTACGGGTACGCTTCGGTGGCGTGCAGTTTTGCGAACCAGCCGAAGAAGTTTCCGTCGCGCGCCGCGGCGTAGAGGATGCGCGAGTAGCCGAGCATCAGCGAGAAGATCGATGCGAATGCGGTCCAGAGAATCAGGATCGAGATCCATTGCGCGGCGCGCGTGCCGAAGAGCAGAGCCAGGTAGTCGGCCACGATCGAGGGTGACGTCATGGCCTGCTTCATCGGTAGCACCGAAATCAGGCAGGCGTTCATCACCAGGTAGATCGCGCCTATGGCGAGGATGGAGATCACGATCACGCGCGGGATCGTCCGCTGCGGTTCGCGAACCTCGTCGCCGATGTAGCAGATGTTGTAGTAGCCGAGGTAGTCGTAGACCGCGTAGATGAGCGCGACGCCGAGACCGGCATAGCCGATGCCGCCGTCAAGCCGCGGCGCGCGCCAGAACGCGAACGCGTCGAGCTTCAGATGTGGCAGGCCGACGATGACGACGATGGCCAATGTCGCCAGCACACCGATCCAAAGCAGGATCGAAAACTTGCCGATCGCTTCGATGCGGCGAAGCAGCAGCAGCATCGTCAGGACGCAGACAATCGTCGCGGTCAGGCCGATGTGATTCCCGGCAGCGGGGATGATCACTTTCAGGTAGCTGGCGAAACCGATGCAGCCCGAGGCCATCGACAGCGGCGCCGAAAAGAGAATCTGAAACAGGAAGAGGAACGAGATCAATCGTCCGGCGCGGCCGTATGCGTGGCGAAGAAAAACGTACGAGCCGCCGGAGCCGGGCATCGACGCCGACAACTCCGCGGTGACGAGGCCGTCGCTGATCGCCAGCAATCCGCCGAGGATCCAGGCCAGCATGCCGCGGCCGCCGCCCATGGCCATGAGGATCAGCGGGATCGTGATGAACGGACCGATCCCGACCATGTCGATCATGTTCAGGGCGATGCCGCGCCACAGGCCGATGTCGCGACGAAGCTCGGGCATCACGGGAGTCTATCGTTTCGCGCTGAAAGCAGGACCGCCACACGGCGGTCCTGCCATTTTGCGAATTCGTCAGCGCTTTCGTGTCGGTCCGATGCCCTCGGTCGTCGCACGCGTATCCGGCGCGCGCCGCTTCGTCGCCGCCGCTGCGGACGTCTTCAGGCGCGATCCGCGGCTGATGCGTTGCAGGACATGGCGCGCGGACAACATCGCGCCCTCCTGCCAGCCGGGGAGGTACGACACCTGATCGCCGGCAACGATGACGCGGCCATCAGGCTCGAGCAGCGTTTCGTAGTGAACGCCGGGAACCTTGTCCCAATCGGCCCAACCGCCAAGTTGATACGGCACGTGATGCCAGGCGATGGAGAGCCCGAGATCGATCGGCACCGCGTCGAATTGGGCGCCGTGCAGTAGGCGCCCTCCGGCCATGGCGATCTTCAGACGCTCCTTCAACGGCTGATTGCCGAGGTATGCGGCGTCCTCGGTGTAGTTGTAGGCGCCGGTGAGCACGCCCTTCTCTTCGAAAAGATAGCCGTTCGACGGGTACCACATCTGCGTGATGTTGTTGTTGATGTAGGAGATGCCGCCGTAGATCTCGTTGTCGAGCTCCCAGAAACGGCGATTGGCCTGCCATCCAACCTTGCACGTCAGGCCTCTCTTCGGCGCTTCGAGCGCTTTGCGGAACGGCGGCGTGAAATTGTTGTCGATGCCGTGAAGGATCCACACCGGAATCGTGCTGATGCACCAATCGGCGATGATCGTCTCCTCGGGCGCTGACGGATTTCCCGCGGCGCGATGGCGGATCACCACCTTGTCCTTTTCGGAGTTGCGTACCGAGGTCACCTCGCGCTTGTACTGGATGAACTGCTCGACGTGCGGGAGGAATCCGTGCGCGAGCTTGTCCATGCCGCCGACCGGCTGGAAAAGCGTCGGCTGCCATTCGTAATCCTCGGACTGGTACATCCGGTCGAGCCAGAACTCGGAGCCGAGGATTTCGATGCGCGGAATCGGCGGCTCGATGTCGCCCGGCGTGAGAACGCCCGGCTGCGTGACGTAGCCGGAGCGCTGTGAGCCGACGTACTTTTTGTCCTTCAGCGGCCCGAAGGTGTTGAGCAGGTGGAGCATCTGCTCCTTCTGCTTCGGCGAGAGCTCATCGTCGAGCGAGCCTTTGTCGATCGCCTTCGTCAGCAGCTCCGAAATCCAGCCGCGCGTGTCGTTGAGCACGCGGCGATGCGGCATCGGCTTGCCATGAAAGCCGTCCTTGTTCTGATAGAGGTTCGCGCGCGTGGTCATCACGTACGGCTCGATCTCCACTTTTAGTTCCTTGCAGTAGCCGAGTGCCACGGTGTGGTGATACGGGAGGCGGCCCGGGCCCGCGTTCAGATACTGATTCTTGACGTCGCCCTCGAAGTGGCAGGTCTGCTCCCACGTCTCCTTGCCATGCGTCTCGTAGATCTTGTCGCCGTTGCGGACCGTGTAACTGCGTCCGCCGGCTCGATGCTGGGCCTCGAGGATGACGATGTTGAATCCGCTGTTGCGCTTCTTCAGTTCGTACGCGGCGGTGAGTCCCGCGACGCCCGCGCCGAGGATGACGATGGTCTGGCCGCTGCCAACGCCGTCCGGAATCTGCAGCGGATCGGCGTACACGGAATCGGGTACGCGCACCATTCCCAGCGCGACCATCGATTCATAAACGGCCGCCGCGCCGCCAACGCGTCCAACCGTTTCGAGAAACCGCCTGCGAGTCCACTTGCTCATGGAATCCTCCTCGGCCTTCACGTTTGATGGGGATGTCCCGAAGAATAGCGGGACGGAGAAGGGGAGGCAAGACCTCGAATCAATACCGCAGCAGCTCGCGCGCGGCGGCGATAACTTTTTCTCGGTCGGGGAGGTAGAACGCTTCCAGCGGCGGCGAGTACGGCGTGGGGACGTCGAGCGCAGCGATGCGTTTGATGGGAGCGTCGAGGTAGTCGAAGGCTTTCTCCGCGATACGCGCGGCGAATTCAGCCCCCGCGCCGCCGGTCAGCGGTGCTTCATGCAGGATGATGACGCGGTTGGTCTTGGCGACGGAGTTGAGGATCGCTTCCTCATCGAATGGGAGGATCGATCGCAGGTCGATGACTTCGACCGACACGCGATCCTTGGCCAGTTCCGCCGCGGCATCGTCGGCGACGTAGATCATCGAGCCCCACGTGATGATGGTGAGGTCCTTGCCGCTTCTTCTCACGTTGGCTTTGCCGATGGGGACGATGTAGTCATCGGCGGGCAACTCCTCTTTGATTCGCCGATACAGGAACTTGTGCTCGATGAAGAGCACGGGGTCGTCGTCACGGATCGCAGACTTCAACAACCCCTTGGCGTCGTATGCGGTGCCCGGCGCGACGATCTTCAATCCCGGCCGGTTCATGAACATGGCTTCGGGATTGAGCGAGTGAAACGGTCCGCCATGCGTGCCGCCGCCGGCCGGTCCGCGCACGACGATAGGACATCCACTGCCGACGCGATACCGCGACGTGGCAGTGAAGTTGACGAGCATGTCGTAGGCGCAGGTGATGAAGTCGATGAATTGCATTTCGGCGATGGGCCGCATCCCCATCAACGCCGCGCCCGATGCCGCACCGACGATGGCCACCTCGGAGATGGGCGTGTCGATGACGCGCTCAGCGCCAAACTCTTCGATCATCCCCGCGCTGGTTTTGAAGGCGCCGCCATACGAGCCGACGTCCTCGCCGATGAGAAACACGCGCGGATCGCGCCGCATCTCTTCAACCATCGCCTCGCGAATGGCGTCGAGGTAGGTGGTTAGTGGCATCGTGAGCTCCCACTGTCATCCTGAGCCGCCGAAGATGCGGAGGCGAAGCCGTAGCGCCGCAGGACGGTCGAAGGACCCCCAAAGTGCTTGCCTCGTGATTTGCCGCCGCCGTCCCGGGTTAGCAGGGAGGGGGTCCTTCGACCGTCCTGCGCCGGTCTGCCTGCGGCGACGCGGCTCCGGCGGCTCAGGATGACAGCGCTTCGAGCAGTCATCGCTGCTCCTCCCAAAACCCATCGCCCGCGAACAGTCCGCGCGCGGCTTCCTCGGGATTCGGCATCGGCGAGCGTTCCGCTTCGTCCGTCGCGGCGTCGACTTCGCGTTTCGCGCGCGACTGGATCATTTCGAAATCTGCCGCCGTCGCGATGCCTGCGTCGACGAGTGTCTTTTCGAATCGGACGACCGGATCTTTCGCCGACCACTCCTCGATCAACGATTGCGGCACGTACGACTGGTTGTCGTGTTCGGCGTGACCTTTCATGCGGAACGTCTTCGCCTCGATGAGCGTCACGCCTCCGCCGGCGCGGGCGCGTTCGACGGCCCGGCGCGCGGCGGCGTAGGTGGCCAGGACGTCGTTCCCGTCCACAGTTTCGCTCGCGCATCCGAACGCGTGCGCTTTGTCAGCGAGCGAGCGGACCGCGCTCTGTTTCGACGTCGGCGTCGAGTACGCGTAGCCGTTGTTTTCGAGGATGACCACCAGCGGCAGCCGCTGCACCGTCGCGAAATTCATCCCCTCATAAAACGCGCCGGTCGACGACGCGCCGTCGCCGATGAAGGCCATGCCGACGAGATGGCGCTTCTGCATCCGGCCGGCGAGGGCGATGCCGGCCATGACCGGGATCATGTCGCCGAGCATCGAGATCTGTCCGATGAATCCGTCGCGCGCGGGATGGCCGAAGTGAATGTTCAGCTCCCGTCCGCGCGTCGGCGAATCGGCCTTGGCCATGTATTGCTTGACGATGTCCGACGGCTTCGCGCCGGCGACGAGGATCGAGCCCATGTTGCGGATCAGCGGTTGGACCACGTCACCCAGCGCGTAGTCGAGCGCATACGCCGCCGCGACCGATTCGCCTTCCTGGCCGAGGGAGCGATACAGACCGCCGATGACTTTGGATTGCCGGAAGAGCGCCACAAGGCGTTCCTCCAGCGTCCGCGTCAACCGGAGAAAGTAATCGATCTCGAGCAGATTCTCGCGCGTGAGGCCGTGGGTTTCTAGCGGTGTCGGTGAGGTCATGATTCGCGTCGGCGAGTGGATTCGTCGATTAGTGGATTAGTAGATTAGGAACCGCGCACCGTGGCACCCGCGGCAGTTCCTAATCTACTAATCCACAAATCACTAATCTACTGGTGGATCGAGTGTCCCGCCACATCCTCCGCGGCTTCCATCATCGCCTCGGAGAGCGTCGGGTGCGCGTGGATGGTCTTGGCGATCGACTCGCTCGTCGCTTCCAGCTCCAGCGCCGCGCAGGCCTCGGCGATCAACTCTGTCGCTTTCGGGCCGACGATATGGACGCCGAGGAGTTCGTCGTACTTTTTGTCCGAGACGTACTTCACGAGCCCGCCCGCTTCGCCGATGATCTTCGCTTTCGAATTCGCGGTGAAGGGGAACTTGCCGATCTTGACGTCGTAGCCGCGCTCCTTCGCCTTCTTCTCCGTGAGCCCGACCGAGGCAACCTCGGGATCGGTGTACGTGGCGTTAGGAACGTGGTCGTAGTTGATCGGGCGCGGATCGAGTCCCTTCATGTGCTCGACGGCCAGGATTCCCTCGGCCGAGGCGCAGTGCGCGAGCGCGGGCGTAGGGACGATGTCGCCGATGGCGTAAATGTTCGCCTCGCCGGTGCGCATGAGTGGATCGACCTGCACCATGCCGCGCTCGAGTTTGACTTTCGTTCCTTCCAGCCCGCAGTTCTCGGTGACGGCGCGGCGGCCGGTAGCGGAGAGGACGATCTCGACGTCGAACGTCTGCTGTTTGCCCTTCGAGCTGACGACAACTTTTACGCCGCCGTCACCAACCTCGGCCGATTCAACTTTCGCGTCGGTCAGAACTTCGATGCCCTTCTTCTTGAAGATGCGCGTGAACTCCTTCGAGATCTCTTCGTCCTCGATCGGGAGGAGCAGCGGCATGACCTCGACGATCGTTACCTTGGTGCCGAAGCGAGCGAAGATCGAGGCGAACTCGCATCCGACCGCGCCGGCGCCGATGACGAGCATCGACTTCGGCACTTCGCTGATTTTGAGGATGTGATCGGAGTTGATGATCCGCTTGCCGTCGGCCTTGATGTGCGGCAGATCTTTCGGCACGGACCCCATCGCCAGGATGACGTTCTTCGTGTTGATCTTCTTGCCGTCGACGTCGACGACGCCTTTGCCGGCCAGTTTGCCGAAGCCCTGAATCCGTTCGACCTTGTTCTTCTTGAAGAGGAACTCGATGCCTTTGGCGTTGGCATCGACGACGCCCTGCTTGCGGGTCTGCACGACGTTCCAGTCGAGATGCACGTCGCCGACGGTGATGCCGAACTCTTTCGATTTCTGAATCTTGGTCCAGATGTCGGCGTTTTCGAGGAGCGATTTTGTGGGGATGCAGCCGCGGTGGAGACACGTGCCGCCGAGAAACGGATCCTTCTCGATGACGGCGACCTTCATGCCGAGTTGCCCGGCGCGGATGCCGGCCACATAGCCGCCCGGCCCGCTGCCGATCACCACCACGTCGTACTGTTGTTCTGCCAAGGAAACCTCCCGTGATCTAACGCGGCGCGCATTATATGGATTGCGGGAGTGGGGTGTAGGGGGTCGGGTGTCGGAGAGTGAAGCGTGAGGAGTCGGAGCTCGCATGCTCCGACTCCCGACTCCCGACTCCCCGTGCTCTACTGACATCATGCGAACACTCGCCGCCGTCCTGCTCTTCACCGCCGCGTCGGCGTTCGCGCACCCGAGCGTGAGCGTTGTCATCGATTCGAAGGGCAACGTGTACTACAGCGATCTGACGCAGATCCTGCGCATCGCGCCGGACGGAACGCGAACGGTGGCTGTGCCGCACGTGCACTCACACGAGCTCTGGATCGATGCCGGCGACACGCTCTACGGCGAAAACGTCTGGTACAACGGCGAGTCGCTGAACACATGGGGCAACGCGGTGTGGAAGCGCACGCCCGACGGCCGCGTCTCGTTCGTTCACCCTCCTCGGCCCGGCTTCAACAAAGATTTCAGTTTCGTGCGCGATGCCGCCGGCAATCAGTACTTCGCCATCCACGACCGTAACGAGATCCGCCGCAAGTCGCCGGACGGACGCGTCGTGACGATGGCCCGCGCCCCATTTAAAGACATCCGCTGGATGACGGTCACGCCGAACGGCACGGTCTACCTGATCGACCTCCTCGATCTCGTGCGCATCACCCCGGACGGCAAGGTGACCACGATCGCCCGCAACCTGGCCTCCCGCGCCCTCATCGGCGACGACCGCCATCGCGTGCAAGGCCTCTGGACCGATCGCGCCGGAAACGTCTACGTCGCCGCCTCCGCCGAGCGCGAGGTTAAACGCGTCACGCCAGCAGGCCGCGTCGACGTCGTGGCGCGGTCGACGTTTCCCTGGTCACCCTCGGGCGGCGCAATCGCGCCGAATGGTGACCTGTGGATTCTGGAGTATTCGGTGACGAATCAGCAGCGGGTGAGAAAAATTGGAACGCGTGCGTCCGGTCGCGGACGTTAGGGTGCCGAGAATCGACGCCGGATGGCGTCCCGTACGGTAGCCGGTGGTCGCGCGCGAAGCGCGAGACCACCGGAACCACGGACACGCCCAATTTTCCGACCGCGGCAGCGGTCGCGGAGGGAATTCGCGCCGTCTGGTATTTGATACGCGACCCCTGGCCGGAGTCGGGTTCCATTCGCAATCCGCGTGTCCGGTGGTCTCGCGCTTCGCGCGCGACCACCGGCTACCGTACGTGACGCCATCCGGCGTCGGGGTCGCGAGTTTTTCCTACTGCGCGGGCACGTATGTCGGGTCCTGTGTTGCGGCGTCGATGACCGATGCGTACGAGGTCACGCGGCCGGTTCCGCTGAGCACCTTCACCGTTACACGGGCGTTATAGACCGTGCCGAGGCCGAAGCTCTTTAGGGCGTCGTTGAGTTGGAGGAACTGGTTGGCGGCGAGGGTGAACTGCGTTTTCGCGGCGACTTTCGAATCCGGCGGGATGGCGGTGATTTCGATCGTGACCGGGCTGCCATTGGTTTCGACGAAGCCGAGGTTCGTGCGCATCTTGTCGGACGATTCGAGCTGGAGAAGTTGCAGGACGCGGTTGTCGGAGAGGCCGACGGATCCGGCCGGCGTCACGGCGGGGATGAACTGGCCGTACGTTCCGCTGGAGGTCTGGTTGTAAGTGCGTGCGGTGACGGTGAGTTTCGAGCTGGACGGCGTCGTCACCAGCAGCGAGCCGCCGGTGTTCGTCAGCGCGAAGAGTTGCTGGAGCGCGCTGTCGACCGGGAACACCTGGCCGGCCGGGATCGTGATCTGTTTCGTGCCGCTGGCGGCGGGGCTGCCTGGCTGCGGGAAGTACGTGAGCGTTGCCGTGACCGAAGTCGTGGCCGGGTTGAAGAAGCGGATGTCGCTGCGCCAACTGGCGAAGCCATTATTAATGTCCGCGACTCCGGGGATGACGTAGCGCGTGGCTGACTCGGCGCCTTTCAGCACCGGGAAAACCATCAGCGGATCGTTGGTGAGATTGTCGACGACCGAGGCGTAGGCGGTGACGCGGCCGGTGGCGGAAACGACTTCGACTTCGAAACGTCCGTCGGTCAGGGTGATGCCGTTCTCCGCGAGCAGGTTGCGCTGCTGGTGTTCGCCCGGCATCAGCGAAATCGGGATCGCCGGCGCGACTTCGACGCCGGCATTGTTGAAGATGTGTACGAGGACGCTGGCAGGTTCGCCCGCGCCTTCGACGATGCCGAAGTTCGTGCGGTACGCCGTCGACTGCGCGATCTGCTGCAGCGACAGAAGAGCCTTCGCCGCTCCATCCGGCGCCTGGCCGATAAATGCCGCGAACGGGATGGCCGGGATGTACTGGCCGAACGTTCCGGTGGGCGTGGTGTTGTAGGTGCGGCTGGAGGCGACCGTCTGAACGCTGACCGGCCCCGAGAAGTTGCTCTGCGTCGACGTCAACGGACGGATCTCGAGGACTCCCAGCGCAGACGAGCCATCGGAACCGGTGCCGAAGAAGCTGGTCAGGATGTCGTCGAGCGCCATCGTCGCGCCGGGATCGACCTGGATCGTCGTCGACGAGCCCGACTGCGTGGCGTCCGTGTGCGTGAGCGTGAAGAAGAGCTGGTACTTCATCGCCTGCGCGGATGTGTTGGCGATGCGCACGTCGGATTCGAAGAGCGAGTCGCCGATGCCTGTTGCATGACCGACCGCGGGGATGATCAACGAATTCGGCAGCGGAGTGTTCTTCCCTTGCGGCGCAACCGGAGTAACGGTGGTGACGGAAACGGGGACCGTGACCGGCGTCGTGTCTTCGGCGCCGACTTTGCCGGAGGCTCCGATCGACAGGATGAGCGTGGCGGTGTTCGTGCCGAGTTTGAGCGCCGTCGGATCGGAAACAATCGTCAGCGTGACGCCAGCCGGACCGAGCGTGCCCGATGCCGGCGTCACCGCTGCCCACGGTTTGTCCGTGCGCGCAGTGAAGGGAACCGCGGGCGTGCGGCCGGGGATGAAGATGTTCTGGCGCACAGCGCTCAGAGATCCCGCTTCGACGCTGGTCTGCTTCTGAGGCGTCTCGGGGATGACGGTGACGATGACGACGCGCGAGTACGGGCCGCGCTCGTCGTTGCAGCTGCTGATGGCGCGGACGCGGTAGAGCCATTTTTGGGCGGCGGTTGCGGCGGTGTGCGTGAAGGCGGCGGAGAGATCGCTCACCACCTGGGTGGTCGCCGACGAGAAATCAGTGAGCGCCGATTCCTGCAGCTCATAGCTGGTCGCATTCGGAACGGCATTCCAGCGGACGTTGTAGACGCTTCCTGACGCGACCTGCGCCGGGGCCGTGGCGACGGGACGCGAGGGTGTCGCGCATGGCGGAGGAGCGTTCCGAACGGTGAACGTGCTCGTCGCGGAGTCGAGCGCGGGACACGACTGAAAAAATGCCTGGACGTGCCAATGGATCGTTCCGCCGGGAACGCTGACCGTCAACTTGTTGACTGTCGTGGTGCCGATGACGCTTTCGTCTTCATCATCGACGGCCGCCCACACTTTGTACTCGGTGGCGTTCTTGACGTGTGACCATTCGAAGTGCACCGGTGATGCGAGCCCCGATGCGCCCTCGGCGGGCGAGAAGAGGATGGGGCGGATGTCGTCGCAGTTCGTTTCGGTGACGGTGAAGAATTGATGCTTCGACTCCGCCGGCGGACATCCATTGAAGAACGCCACCACCCACCACTCGTTCTGCCCCTCGGACACCGGTTTGGTCACGCCTGTGCGCGTGGTCGTTTCCGCGAGCGCGGTCGGCGAGCTGTCCTTGCTGCGGATCACAAGGAGATAGCCGACAGCATTGCTGACCGGATTCCAATCGAAATGGACCGGCGAATCGAGGTTCGCCGCTCCGTCCGCAGGCGCCGACAGCACCGGCGCTTCCGTGACGCAGGTTTGCGCGGGCAGAACCGTGAAGTGCGACTTCGTGGAGCGCGTGGTCGGACAGCCATCGAAGATTGCGTCGACACGCCATTCGACGTTGCCAGGCGGAACCAGATGCGTGATGGACGTGGCGGTCGTTTTCAGCACGTCCATGTCATTGCCGTTGAGCGTCCAGTGAACGCGATACTCCGTTGCGTTGGCGACCGCGCTCCAGACAAACGCGACCGGCGCGTTGACCGACGTTCCGTCGAGAGGGGAGACGATCTGCGGACCGGCCGTTGCGCATCCGGCCGAAGGAATCACAAACGCCGCTCTTGCGGAAGCGACGGCGGGGCAGTTCTCGAAGAGCGTCTCCACGAACCACAGCCCGCTGCCTGTTGCGGTCCCGAAGTCGTGCTGCAGTTTCGTATCTTTGGTGAAGCCGATGTCCGTGAACGGTTCTCCGTTGAGCGAGACCCACACTCGGTACTGAAGCGCGGACGAATCGGTGGCGGCCCAGTTGAACGTGATCGGGTTCGCTGCCTGCGCGCCGCTGACCGGAGATGTAAGCGTGGCCGCTTTGTGCGTGTCGCAGTTTGCCGCGGTCGTCACGGTGAAGCGCCGATGCGCGGAGAAGGTCGAATCGCAGCCGTTGGAGAACAACGTTTCGACGTACCACTCGGCGGCGCCGCTCGGCAGCTGTAGTTGCTGGGACGTTGCGGAAGCGGTCAATGAGCGCGCCGCGAGAATGGGAGAGCTGCCGTTGACCGAGATCCAGAGCCGGTAGCCGGTCGCGCCGGTCACCGCGTTCCACGACAGGTTGACCGGCGAAGTGACGGTCGCGCCGTCGGCAGGAGCGTTGAGCGTCGCCGTCGCGCCGCACGTGGCCTGTGTACCGCTGATGAACGTCGACTTCGCGGAAACGACATCAGGGCACCCGGCAAACGTGGTCACGATCCACCAGGTCACATTGCCGCCCGGCACGAGGGTCGTCAGCGTGGTCGACGTCGTGCTGCCGGCGAGATCGCCGGAGTCGTCGCCTTGTGCGAGGTAGAGCTTGTAGCCGGTCGCGCCGCTTACGGCGGTCCATTGGAAGGTGACTGGCGAGGTCAGACCTGTCGCGCCGTTGACCGGCGAGAGCAGTGTGGCCGGGTTGCTGCTGCAGGCAGACGCCGTGGCCACGGAGAGTGTGAAGACTTTCGAATACGTCGATGTGGGACAGTCTCCGAACTGCGCTTCGACATACCAGGCCAGGCCGCCCTGCGGCACGGGGACGGTGATGTGCGTTCCGCCGAACTTGCCGAGGACGAATCGGTCGTTACTGCTGGTCGAGCTCGAGGTCAGTCCCCACACCACATAGTTCGTCGCACCCGGCACAGACGTCCATTCGAACCGAACGGGGGAGGTCAGGCCGGTCGAGCCGTTGGCCGGAGCGAGTTGCGTCGTGGACTCCGGGTTGGCCGGGCAGACGCCCGCGTTGACGACGTTGAAGTGCGAGTGTGCCGAGGCGACCGGGTTGCAGTTATCGGCACCGCTTTCGATCCACCAGTCGACGGAGGCGCCGGCGGGAAGGCTGCCCTCGTAATGCGAGTCGCGGGTGACCGCCAGGACAGTCGCCGCCGCACCATTGATGGAAGTGAACACTTTGTAGAACGTCGCGCCGGAGACATCGGACCAGTCAAAACTCACCGGCGTGTCGACGGTCGTGTTGTTCGCCGGCTTGCTCAACGTTGCTGCTGCCGTGGGACAGGAGACCGCGGCGGCGACAGTGAAGCTGAAGACGCTGCTGGACGTCTTCGCCGTCGTGCAGTTCGCCGGGTAAGCGTCGACGGACCAGTAGTAGGTTCCGGCCGGTAGAGCCTGCGCGAAGGTAAAGCTCGTCGTGCTGCTGTTGACGACCGGGTCGCTTGCAGTCGGTGACGGCGGATTCTGCGTGCTGATGTGGAGAAGATATTTGTCGGCGCCCGAGGAGGCGGACCAGGTCAGCGTCGGCGTCGAACTGGTCGTGCTTTTGTCGGACGGCGCGAATAGGTTGAACGAGCCGGGCGGATTGCAGGCCGCGGCTGCAGTCTTGAACGTTGCGCAGCCGCTCGTGGTGACCGGGCAGGTGCTTGCCGTCGTTTTCTTCGCGACGACACGCCATTCATAGCTCGTGTTGGCGGCCAGCGTGGCCGGATTGAAGCTGGTATTCGAAGTCGTGAATTGCCTTGTGCCGGTGCAGGCTCCCGAGCCTGCCACGCCGAAGTAGACGTCGTATTGATTGGCGCCGCTCACGGCGCTCCAGGTCAGCGTCGGGCTGGGGAAGACGTTCTGCGAACCATCGGAAGGCGACTGGACGCTTGGCGCGGCAGTCGGGCAGTTGACGGTGAACTGTTTGGTGGCCGACGCCAGCGAGCAGTTCGCGAAATTGGCCTTGACGGCCCAAGTGTAGAGGCCCGAGGAGAGACCGTTCGCCGGTCCGGTGCACGAGTTTGCGTTTGCGCCGGTCACCGAGCAGATGAGATTGGAGCTCGCGGTGCCGATGGTGGCGTAGACGTCGTATCCCGTCACGCCGCTCGTTGTCGATGGCGTCCAGCTGAACGTGATCGGCGTGCTCTCGTTTACATTCGTTCCGATCGGCGATTGGGGCACAGGCGCCGTGCCTGTCGAACACTGCGCGAACACGTGTCCGCCGAACGCCGCGAAGGCGCACAGCAGTAGTGCAATTCGAACTCTCATGTCAGTCCTCGGTGGTGGTTAGACGCCGCTGAGCAATGGGCGTTGACGCGAAGGTAACGTGCGGCCGGGTTCTTACGGGTGACCCTGCTCACGTCCTCAGTGATACTTATTGCCGCCCGTGCTGAAAAGCACAACGGCCTCATCGTTTCGAATCGTTCCCTCGGCACGCAGAGTCCGAAGCGCCAACAACGCCGCGCCCGCTTCGGGACCGGCATCGATGCCTTCGCTGGTGCGCAGCTCCGCGGCAGCAGTTTCAATCTGCGCTTCATCGACTGCAATCGCGCCGCCGTGCGAGTCGCGCAGTGCGCGCAACATGAGGCGATCGCCGATCGCGCGCGGAACGCGAAGTCCCCACGCTCCGGTCTGCGGCGACTCCCACTCCGGTGCGGTTTCGAGTCCTTCGTTGAAGGCGCGGACGACCGGCGCGCAGCCGTTCGACTGCACGCTGAACATTCGCGGACGCTCGGAACCAATCCAGCCGAGGCGCTCCATCTCGTTGAAGGCCTTCCACATGCCGATCAGGCCTGTGCCGCCGCCGGTCGGATAGAGGATGACGTCCGGCAGGCGGCCGAGGTCTTCGAGCAGTTCGTAGCCCATGATCTTCTTGCCTTCGACGCGATACGGCTCTTTCAACGTCGAGAGATCGAAGCCGCCGTTCTCGGCAATGTACTGCGCGACTCGTTTACCCGCATCGGTGATGACGCCTGCCACGAGCTCGACCTGCGCGCCGTAGCCGCGGCATTCATCGACGATCGATTGCGGCGTGTCGCGAGGCATGGCCACGAACACCGGCAGCCCGGCACGCGCACCGTACGCGGAGAGCGCCGCGCCGGCGTTGCCCGCGGTCGGCGCGGCCAGACTGCGCGCGCCGAGGCGTTTGGCCATCGTGACGGCGGCAGCCATGCCGCGCGACTTGAACGAACGCGTCGGATTCTTCGACTCGTCCTTCAACCAGACGTTGTCGAAATTCTTCGATTGCAGCAACGGCGTGATGCCCTCGCCGAGGGTGACGATCTCGCTCTCATCGTCGGCCGGCAGCAGTTCGCGATACCGCCACATCGTGGCCGGACGGCTTCGGATTTCATCGCGCAGCTCGGGCGATTTTGCGATGTCGTACCGAACAAGCAGCGGCGCGCCGTCGTGCGGGCAGAGGTTCATCAGCTCGCGAATCGGGAACGTTGCGTCGCATCGGGAGCAGGCGAGTTGGGCGGGGAAACGGCGTGTGGTCATTGCGACGAATCGTATGACACCGACAGCGGGTGGAGCGTGTCATCCTTCGCCGTCCTGCGGCGTCTCCGCCTTCGGCTCCGCGCCTCCGGCGGCTCAGGATGACAAAAAAGGGCCGCGGAAAGCGGCCCTTCAAATCAATCGCGTAACGCTTACTGGCTCTTCTTCGCGTCGGCCACCGCTTTGTCGACGCCCTGCTGGAACTCGTCCATCGACTTCTTCGCATCGCCCGGCTTCTCTTCCCACTTCGACATTTCGGTGGCGATCGCGTTCAGCGCACCATCGTATTTGGCGATGAGCTGCTGGTTGTAGGCAACGGCGGGGGAGACGTTGGCGGCCGAATCCTTTTTCATCTCGGCGCGCTGTTTCTCGTAGTTGTCGAGCATCTCCTTGTACATCTTCTTCGACTGATCGTCCTTGGCCTCGTCGTACGACTTCTTCATCTGCGCATAGGCGCCGTCGACCGAGGCGTTCGTGGCCTCGGAGAGCTTCGACATCATCGCGGCGCTGCTCGCGGCCATGACCTGGCTCTTCACCCAGAGATACTCCTGAGTGTTGTAGCCGAGCTCTTTCGCGGCGCGGATATCGGCGGTGAGCATGTCGGCGGCCGAGCCCATGGTCTTGAAGCCTTCGATCATGCCGGCGATCGATTTGTCGCCCGCTTTCTTCGCGGCGTCGGCGTGCGCCTCGGCTTCCTTCTTCGCAACCTGCGCGATGGCCTTCTCGTGCTCGCGCACCTTGAGGTACATCTGCATCTGCCCGTCGGTCAGTTTTCCGTCGGCCGGCGCGTCGTATTTGTCCTTGGAAACGTCCTTCATCAGGTCCATCGTGCCGTGCTTGTCGAGGTCCTGAGAGATCTTGGCTTTGTCGAGTGCTTCCTTCGCTTTGCAGCCCGCGAGGGCCATTGACAGCATGAGTACCGCGGAGAGAGTCCGGCGCATTTTGTTCCTCCAAATAAGATGTTCGGCGATTGTAAAGGGAGAGGTGTTTGCTGGCAAGTCAGGAATCGAGGCGCCGTCGCAGGCGCGTGGTGATCTCGCCGAGGTCGCGAAGGATTTCTTCGATCTCGACGCGGTGCTCCTCGCGAACGGAATCGATCTCCGACTGGAGCGATGCGACCTTCTGTTCGAGGACAGCGATGGCATCGTCGGCCACCGCTGCGACGGGGGCGTCGTCAACCGCGACCATCGCTTCGGCATCCAACTCTTCGACGTCTTCGAAGTCCACAGGCACCGGCACATTTCCCGACATCGTGGCGGGGCGTTCCCGACCCTCGGACAGCAACTGTTCGAGCGAGACCTCTTCCATCCGCTCGTAGCTGCTGTCGATCTGCGACTCCGGGAAAGGGACGGAGTCCGCGAACGGATTCGGTGCCTCCTGCTCCGGTTCCGGTTCGGCCTCCGGCTCTGCTTTGGTGGCAGGCTTCGTTTTCTCGACCGGAATCGGCTTTCCCTGCAGCCGTGCGTACAAATGCTTGGCGGTGATCTTCGAGACGAGATTGAACGTCTCCATCACGCCTTCACCCTTGATCGCAGCGGCCTCGGTGTACGGATAGCCTTCCAGCCCGAGTGCCTCCTGCAACTGCTCCACCGGCAGGACGCCCGGGATGTCGCGCTTGTTGAACTGGACGATGATCGGCGTGTCGTTCGGATCGATGTTGTTCTGCTCGAGATTCTCGAGCAGGTTGGCGAAACTCTCGCGCGTCGATTCGACCATTGACGGCTGCGAGTCCGCCACGAACACAACGGCGTCGGCGCCTTTCAAGACGAGCTTACGCGTCTCGTTGTAGAAGACCTGACCGGGCACGGTGTAGAGCTGGATCTTGAGGTTGAACGCACCGACGCGTCCGATGTCGACCGGCAGCAGATCGAAGAAAAGCGTGCGGTCGGTCTTGGTGGCGAGCGACAGCATCTTTCCTTTCTGCTTCGGGTCGAGCTTGTCGAAGATGACCATGAGGTTGGTCGTTTTTCCGCAAAGACCAGGACCGTAGTAGACGATCTTGGCGGTCATCTCTCGCGTCGCGTGATTGAAAAGGACCATCGGTTTCTCGGGCCGGAAAGTATCGCACAGCCGGCGCGACGGGAACGTACGACGGGTTGTAGCGAACCGACGCGATCTCCTCGTCGTAAAAGGGGTAGCCCCAGGCTTTGAAGCCCGACGTCGCGAATGGAACGCTGGCGTCTCGCCGGGCTGGCTCGGCTGCGTCCTCGCTGCCGAACCGGCAAACCCTCAAGTCTCGCCGGTAACACGACACTTGCGCAAGCCTCCCATTCGCCGCCGAATGGGAGCCGGCGAGACACCAGCGTCCGACCGCAAACGCTTAAGTTAATGCCATTTAGCTCGAGCTGCGGGCTAGTGCGTTTCGCGTTCAACGCGTGGCGC
>JAFAOU010000074.1 GCA_019247495.1 Acidobacteriota bacterium | reverse complement strand
GATCGCGCTCGAAGACGAGTACTTCATCAAGCGCAAGCTCTACCCGAATGTCGACTTTTACTCAGGGCTGATCTACCAGGCCATGAAGTTCCCGATGGACATGTTCCCGGTCCTCTTCGCCATCCCGCGCGTCTCCGGCTGGCTCGCACAGTGGTGCGAGATGCTCAACGATCCCGATCAAAAGATCGCGCGGCCACGCCAGATTTTCACCGGCGCGCAACGCCGCGATTACAAGGGAATGGAGCAGCGGTAAGGTTCACCACAGAGGCACAGAGAGCACAGAGCTCCGTGTCCTCTGTGCCTCTGTGGTGAAAAAGGTTGATGTCGGAATGAGACCGCGCCACTCTCCGTTCTTTCAGGTCGCCGGTACCCGGAAAGGTTTCACCATGAACACTTCCAGGTACATTTTCATCACGCTGCTTCTCGTTGCCGTTTCACTTCCACTCGCCGCGCAGATCAATGACACCTACGTCATCCCGGCCTCGGCCAATGCAGCCGGGAACTTCGGAACGCGCTGGCTGACGCAATTCAGCGTCTTCAATCCGCAGCTCGATTACCCGCTCACGGTCAGCGTCACGTTTCTGCCCACCGGCGGCGGCACGGGCATCGAGAAGACCTTCACCGTTCCCGCGAACGGGACCGTCTTGTCGGACAACATCCTCGACGATCTGTTCGGCATCAAGAGCGGATCGGGCGCGCTGCTTGTCGCGACATTCGCCGAGGACAATCCGACGGTGCCGAATGACGTGTTGTCGCGGTCGTTTCTGGTCACTACCAACACGTACAACAACGTGAAGAGCGGCACGTACGGACAGACCATTCCCGGCGTCTGGGCCGGCCTGCAGGATTTCAGCAGCGACGGGATCAGCGCTGTCGCGCACGGCATCCGCAACGTCTCCCGGCTCGGATGGCGCACCAACATCGGCGCCGTGAACCTTGGCCGCTCGAACGTGACGCTGCGCATCAACATCTACGACGCGGACGGCAAGACGATCATGCAACGCGCAACGCTGGACATCCCCGGACTCGGACATCGCCAGGCATCGCTGCCGGCGGAAGTGGACGGCGGCTCCGTCGAGTTTTTCGTCGACGATCCGTCGCATACCGCCGTCGTCTTTCCGTACTCGTCGACCATCGACGATCTCTCCGGCGATCCGACATACCAGGGTCCGACGCTGCTCGCGAATGCGAAGGTCCTTTTCAAGATGGGCACGCCCGTTATGCTCGGCAGAAAGATCGATTCGGATTTTGCGCGCGGGATTCGGGAAAGCGCGACGCGGCTCGGGCATGCGAGCTTCGTGAACAGCAGAGTTCGTACTGAATAAACGGCAGCGCTGCCTGACCGGAGATCCTGACGCGCCGCCTCACGGCGCGTCAGGATAGACTTCGCCACCATGCCTGCGCTGCTGGAAACCAGCCTCCCTCTTCCACTCGCCCGCCGCGGAAAAGTGCGCGACGTCTACGACCTCGGCGACTCCTTCCTCTTTGTCGCCACGGATCGGATCTCCGCGTTCGACGTCGTCCTCTCGCCCGGCATCCCCGACAAGGGAAAGATCCTGACGCAGATGTCGACGTTCTGGTTTCAGCATTTCGGGGACATTGAAAACCATCTCCTCGAAACGGAGTGGGATGCGTTCCCCGCCGAAGTGCGAGCGCATCCCGATCTGCGCGGCAGAAGCGTCATCGTGAAGAAGTGCCGCGTCGTTCCTGTCGAATGCGTCGCGCGCGGATACCTCGTCGGTTCAGGACTGAAGGAGTACAACGAGACCGGCCGCGTCTGCGGAATCGAACTCGAGAAAGGGTTGACCACCGCCAGCAAACTGCGTGAGCCGATCTTCACGCCTGCAACAAAAGAAGAGACCGGCCACGACGAGAACATCTCGTTCGAGCGGATGTGCACCATCGTCGGCGACGACCTCGCCGCCGAGTTGCGCGACCTGACCCTGCGGATTTATAAACGCGCCGCCGAATTCGCCGAAACGCGCGGCATCATCATCGCCGACACGAAATTCGAATTCGGGATCGACGAACACGCGACGCGCGGCAACATCGTCGTCTGGATCGACGAAGCGCTGACTCCCGACTCTTCGCGCTTCTGGCCCGCCGACCGGTACGCCGTCGGCAAGAACCCGCCATCGTTCGACAAACAATTCGTTCGCGACTGGCTGGAAACGACCGGATGGGACAAAGCCTCCACACCGCCCGAGTTGCCGGAAGATGTGGTGATGAAGACCCGCGAAAAATACATCGACGCGTTCCGAACGCTGACCGGCGCGGAACCGGAGCTTTAGTTCGCCGGCTTCCGGTGTTCGACCTTCACCACGGTCTTGATGCCGCCGCGGATGTAGAAGTCGCCTTCGACGTAGAGGTAGCGCGGGTCGAGTGCGACGACGAGGTCGTTGGCGATCTTGTTTGTGACCGCTTCGTGGAACGTGCCTTCGTCGCGATAGGACCAGAGATAGAGCTTGAGCGACTTCAGCTCGACGCATTTTTCATCCGGCACGTAGCGGATGCGGATGGTGGCAAAGTCCGGCTGCGACGTCATCGGGCAGAGGCAGGTGAACTCCGGCGCCTCGAAGGCGATCTCGTAATCGCGCTCGGGGTTGGGGTTGGGGAAGGTTTCGAGATGGCGGTTGGGAGTAGTGGGCATGGCTGCTGTGACGGTTGCCGGGTTGCCGGGTTGCCGGGTTGCCCGTCGTTGGCAACCTGGCAACTCGGCAACCTGGCAACCTACTTCTTCACCCCTCCCCCCGCCATCAGCTTCTGATTCAGCTCCTTGATGCGCTCCTGCAGCTGGGTGATTTTCGACTGGGCGTCGGCGCGGAGGCGTTCGTTTTCGGCGCGGAGGCGAGCCACTTCGTCGTCGTGCTGGGCGCGGGTGGCGGCGGTCTGCTGGACCTGCTGGCGGAGGAACTCCATGTCGTGGCGCAGCCCTTCCATCTCCTCGTCCTTGTCCGAGAAGCGCTGGCGCCACTGCACCTCCTGCTCCTCGTAGAGCCGCTTGATGTCCATCAGTTCGGTGATCTG
>JAFAOU010000217.1 GCA_019247495.1 Acidobacteriota bacterium | reverse complement strand
AACGCCTCATCGCCTGTTCCGTAATGAAGGGGAACGGCATCGAGCAAGTCCGGCGCGAGATTTCATCGCGCCTCTGAATTCAGGGGTCATTCAAACAACGAGGTTTCAACCAATGTCCGAAACAGAATTCGAAAACGAATCGAACGTGGCCGTCGCCGAACCGCCCCTCGCCGAGAAGGCTGAAAAGGCGGAGAAGCCGGCGCGCAAGACCACCCGCAAACCGAAAGCGGAAAAACCGGCAGTCGTCGAAGAAGTTCCGATCGCCGCCGCCGAGCCCGATCCCGAGCCGGAGAAGCCTGCAGAGCCGATCGTCGACGTCGCGAACGACGGGCCGGATGAAACCGCTGCCGCTCCGCAGCAACTGGGCCGGCGCGATCAGACGCAGGCCGCCGAGACGCTCGACATCCGCGTGCTCAAGGAGATGAAGCTCCCCGATCTCACCAAGATCGCCAAGGAGCACGGCATCGAAAACGCCACCGGTATGCGCAAACAGGACCTGATCTTCTCAGTCCTCCAGGCGCAGACCGAAAAGTCGGGCCTGATCTTCTCGGAAGGCGTCCTCGAATGCCTCCCCGACGGTTTCGGCTTCCTGCGCGCCCCGGAGTACAACTACCTGCCCGGCCCGGACGACATTTACGTTTCGCCCTCGCAGATCCGCCGCTTCGATCTGCACACCGGCGACACCGTCTCCGGCCAGGTGCGTCCGCCGAAGGAAGGGGAGCGCTACTTCGCTCTCATCAAAGTGGAAGCCGTCAACTTCGAACATCCGGATGTGGCGCGCGAGAAGATTCTCTTCGACAACCTCACGCCGCTCTACCCCGAGCACCGCATCAAGCTCGAAGTGCCGGACAACATGTCGTCGCGCGTGCTCGACCTGATCGCGCCGGTCGGCAAAGGGCAGCGCGGCCTGATCGTCGCCCCGCCGCGTACCGGCAAGACCATGATCCTGCAGGCCATCGCCAACTCGATCACGGCGAATCATCCCGAGGTCACGCTGATCGTGCTGCTGATCGACGAGCGGCCTGAGGAAGTCACCGACATGCAGCGCAGCGTGAAGGGCGAAGTGATCTCGTCGACGTTCGACGAGCCTGCTTCGCGTCACGTGCAGGTCGCGGAAATGGTCATCGAGAAAGCGAAGCGTCTCGTCGAACACCGCCGCGACGTGGTCATCCTGCTCGACTCCATCACCCGCCTGGCTCGCGCCTACAACACGGTCGTGCCCCCGTCCGGCAAAGTGCTCTCCGGTGGCGTCGACTCGAACGCGCTGCAGCGTCCGAAGCGCTTCTTCGGCTCGGCCCGCAACGTCGAAGAAGGCGGCTCGCTGACCATCATTGCCACGGCCCTGATTGATACCGGCTCGCGCATGGACGACGTCATCTTCGAAGAGTTCAAAGGCACCGGCAACATGGAAGTGCACCTCGACCGCAAGCTCTCCGACAAGCGCGTCTTTCCCGCTATCGACATCAACAAGTCCGGGACCCGCAAAGAGGAGCTGCTCCTGGAACGCAACGAGCTCAATCGCATCTGGGTTCTGCGCAAAGTCTTTTCGCCGTTGTCCACCGTCGAGTCGATGGAGCTCCTCGTCGAGAAGCTGGAAAAAACCCGCACGAACAACGAGTTCCTCAATTCAATGTCCTCGATGTGAGATCCCTCGGACTCTGCTTCGCCCTCGTTCTCATAGCGGCCGCGCCACTCCTCGCGCGCGGCCGCGACGTCTCCGGCCACTACGAACGCCCCGGCGAAAACGACGAAGCGTCGCTCGACATCAAGATGCTCCCCGGCAACCGCGTGAAAGTCACCGGTATCGCCCTCTGGAACACGAAGAACGAAAAGTACGGCCCCAACATCGGCGAGCTCGATTTCGAAGCCGACCTGAAAGCCGACGCCGCCTCCTGGACCGACACCGACGGCTACATGATCGTGATCCACTTCACACGCAAAGCGCTTGATGTGACCGAGCACGGAGTAGCCGGCCACTTCGGGATGAACGTGACCTTCGCGGGGCACTACGCGCGAACGGCGGATTGAACGAGGGGATACCAAGCCGCTCCGCGACGTTTGCGATGGGCGATACAATCGTTCGCGATGCCCGCGCACATCCAACTCGATCGTGAATTCGTTGCAGAGTTCTGCCGGCGGCATCACGTTCGTCGTCTTTCGCTCTTCGGATCGGTGCTGACAGACAAGTTTCGGCCAGAGAGCGATGTTGACGTCCTGATCGAATTCGAACCCGATCAGACGCCCGGACTCCTTGCCCTGGCGCGCATGCAGTTCGAGATCGAGGCCGTCGTCGGCAGACCCGTGGATCTCCGCACGCCTAAAGACCTGAGCCGCTACTTCCGCGACGAGGTCCTTCGATCCGCCGAGGTGCAGTATCTCGCCGTCTGATCGCGCGCGGCTGCGACACATGCTCGAGGCGGCTCGAAAAATCGCCCGCTTCACGATCGCGAAGCAATAGGAGAATGAGCAATGACCACAACCCTCATCAAGAACGGCCGCATCGTTACCGCGGTGGATGACTACAACGCCGACATCCTCATCGATGGCGGGACCATCGTCACGATCGGGAAGTCGATCGAGGCGAATGCGGACAAGGTCATCGACGCCAAGGGGCGGCTGGTCATCCCGGGTGGGATCGATCCGCATACGCATATGGAGTTGCCGTTTGGGGGGACCTCCGCCTCGGATACGTTCGAGACGGGAACGATCGCGGCGGCGCACGGCGGGACCACCACTATCATCGACTTTGCGGTGCAGGGAAAGGGGCAGTCGCTCAAGCAGGCCGTCGATGCGTGGCATGCCAAGGCGGACGGCAACACCTCCATCGACTACGGCTTCCATCTCATCTGCACCGATCTGCCGGACGAGCGGTTGCCGGAAATGAAGTCGATGATCGATGAGGGGGTGTCGAGCTTCAAGCTGTTCATGGCGTACCCCGGAGTTTTTCTCGTCGATGACGCCACCATCTTCAAGGCCATGGGGATGGCCGGTGAGAACGGTGGACTGATCTGCATGCACGCGGAGAACGGCGTCGTCATCGATGCCATCGTCAAGAAGGCGCTAGCGGACGGCAAGACGGCGCCGAAGTATCACGCGCTCACCCGTCCGACCAAGGCTGAGGCCGAGGGGGTGCATCGGGCCATTGCGCTGGCGGAGATGGCGGGGTCGTCGGTCTACATCGTCCACCTCAGCTGCGACGACTCGCTGCAGGAGGTTACGCGCGCGCGCGACATGGGCATCAACGCGTATGCCGAGACCTGTCCGCAGTATCTCTTCCTCGACTACAGCGTTTACGAGCAGCCGGGATTCGAGGGCGCCAAGTACGTGATGACGCCGCCCATTCGCGAGAAGTGGAATCAGGAAAAGCTGTGGCGCGGACTGAAGTTCAATGACTTGCAGGTGGTGTCCACCGATCACTGTCCGTTCTGCATGAAGGAGCAGAAAGAGCTGGGGAAGAACGACTTCTCGAAGATCCCGAACGGCGGTCCGGGTGTTGAGGAGCGGATGTCGCTCATCTACAACGGCGGTGTCGCGCAAGGCCGCATCTCACTGAATCGTTTCGTCGAGATCACCTCGACCGCTGCGGCGAAGATTTTCGGACTCTTCCCCCGAAAGGGAACGATCGCCGTCGGCAGCGATGCGGACATCGTCATCTTCGATCCGAACGAAGAGAGGACCATCAGCGCGAAGACGCATCACATGAACGTTGACTACTCCTGCTACGAAGGGATGACGGTAAAGGGTGTGACGAAGACCGTGTTGTCGCGCGGCGAGTTGGTAATCGAAGAAGGTCGCTACGTCGGGAAGCCCGGCAAAGGCCAGTTCCTGAAACGCGGCCTGGCCTTTTCTCCGCGGTAGTTTCCTGGGAGCGCGGGCGTCTCGCCCGCTGTCGAATATCGCGTGAATGTGACAGGCGGGCGGGACGCCCGCGCTCCCAAGACTACTTGAACTTTCCGGATTCGACGTCTTTGACGAAGCGTAGGATTTCCCGAAAGTACCGTTCCTGATCGTCGTACATCTCGATGTGGCTCCCCTCGGTGATCACCACGCGTGAATGCGGAATAAGACTTCCCATCCGCCGGATGTCGTCGGGGTTCATGGTTCCGTGCCGGCCGGCGATGATCAGCGTCGGGACTTTGATCTTCGGCAGATCGGCCCAGCGATCCCAATCCTTCATGTTGCCGGTGATCACGAACTCGTTCGGACCCTGCATCGTGTTGTAGATCTTCGCGTTGAACTTCGCGAATGCGCGCGCGACCGGCTCCGGCCACGGATCGAGGCGCAGCAGGTGCGCCGCGTAGACTTTGCCCATCATGATTTGCTGGTACTCGGGCGCGTCGTAGTTGCCTGCCGCCGCGTACTTTGCAAGCGTGTTCCGATCGGCCTCGGACAGTTCGCCCAACAGCGTGGCGGCGTACTTTTCGTACGCCGGGATTCCGGCGGTCATGTCCGAGATGATCAGCGCCTTCAGATGATCCTGATGTTCGAGCGCATACTCGATGGCCAGCATGCCGCCCCAGGAGTGGCCGTAGAGAATGAAGTGATCGAGCCCGAGGCCTTTGCGGACCTGATCGACTTCGTTGCGATAACGGGCCACCGTCCATAGCGACGCATCGTCCGGATTGTCCGAGTTACCGACGCCGAGTTGGTCGTAGTAGTAGAACTGGATGCCGTGCTGCGGCAGAAAATCTTCGAAGCATTCGAAGTAATCGTGCGGGAAGCCGGGACCGCCGTGCAGCGTCAGCATCTTTACCGGTCCGTGCCCGACGCGCTTCGTCCAGACGTGGTACTTGCCGTCGACTTCGATCATCTTCGACCCTCCCGTCTTGACCTCGGCGGACCAGCCGGAGCTGGCGAGCAGGATGAGAGCGGATGTCATCAAGAGCTTTCGCATGACCGATTCTACGCATGAGGACGCATTCCGGATCTGGCTACAATGGCGCCAAAAGCAGAGACGAGGGAAGAGGGACGAGGGAAGATGGCCGGCGGTGGATACGAAGATCTGATCGTTTGGCAACGGGGTATTAGATCTCGTCAAGAATGTCTATGCGCTCACGCGACTCTTTCCCCGCGACGAACGATTCGGTCTGACGTCTCAGATGCGGCGTGCAGCCGTTTCGATCCCGTCTAATATCGCCCGAGGGCCACGCGCGGCACACAACGAAGGAGTATGTTTTGTTTGTCTCCAACGCCGAGGGATCAGCGGCGGAACTACAGACGCAGATGCGTATCGCGATCGAGTTGGATTACTGCGCCTCAGAGGGCACACACGTGGTCTTAGGTCAGTTGACAGAGGTTCGAAAGATGCTGAACGCGCTACGGAGAGAGCTCAATGCCCGAATTGGACGCTCATGAACTAAGTTCTCCCTCATCCCTCGTCCCTCATCCCTCGTCCCTGATTCACCACGAAGACGGACGTGTCGAGCTTCGCTCCGACGAAGGCATCCGCACCAGCGCGCTGTACAACCCTGACCTCGCGCCGGTGCCGGTCAGCCAGCGCAACTGGACCACGTACAACTACGCCGCGTTGTGGATCGCCATGGCGCACTGCATCCCGACGTACATGATGTCGTCGGGCCTCATCGGCGCGGGCATGAACTGGTGGCAGGCGCTGCTAACTATCCTCGTCGGCAACACCATCGTGCTCGTTCCGATCCTGCTCAACTCGCACGCCGGGACGAAGTACGGCATCCCGTTTCCGGTCTTCGCGCGCGCGAGCTACGGGACGATCGGCTCCAACTTGCCCGCGCTGATGCGGGCCATTGTTGCGTGCGGCTGGTTCGGGATTCAGGCGTGGATCGGCGGCGAGGCGCTGCACACTTTCTTCACCTCGATCCTGCCCGCGTGGCCGTCGCTGCTCGGCAAGTTCGCCGGCCATCCCACCACCGAGTGGATCTCGTTCCTTCTCTTCTGGGCGCTCAACATCCTGATCATCTACCGCGGCATGGACCTCCTCCGCCGCTTCGAAAACTGGGCCGCGCCGTTTGTCCTCGTGATGACCGCGCTCCTTCTCGGCTGGGCCGTCTGGCGCGCGCACGGCCTCGGCTATCTGCTGCACGAGAAAGGCAAATTCGAAACGTGGGCGCAGTTTCGGCCGATCTTCATCCCATCGCTGACGGCGATGATCGGTTTCTGGGCCACGCTGTCGCTCAACATGCCCGACTTCACTCGTTTCGGCCGCAGCCAGCGCGAGCAGGCTATCGGTCAGACCGTGGCGCTCCCGACCACGATGACCGTCTTCGCGGCCATGGGCGTGATCATCACCTCCGCAGCGCTGGTCATCTATCCGACCATGAGCGTCAACGAGCTGTGGGATCCGTTGAAACTCGTCGCCCAGTTCAAGCAGCCGCTGGTCATTGCGATCTCGATGTTCACGGTCGTCATCGCCACGCTCTCCGTCAACATCGCCGCGAACGTCGTCTCACCCGCCAACGATTTCGCGAACGCGTTTCCGAAATGGATCTCCTTCCGCACCGGCGGCCTCATCACCGGCCTGCTGGCAATCGCGATGCAGCCGTGGCGCCTGCTGGCCGATCCTTCCGGCTACATCTTCACATGGCTCCTCGGCTATTCCGGCGGACTCGGATCGATCGGCGGCGTGATGATCGTCGACTACTGGATCGTTCGAAAGAAGCAGCTCGCTCTCGGCGATCTCTATCGCCCCGACGGCGTCTACCGCTACACCGCCGGCTGGAACTGGCGCGCCGTCTTCGCCACGCTCCTCGGCTGCGTCGCTGCATGGATCGGACTGATCGTCCCGTCGTTACGTCCTTTGTATGACTACGCCTGGTTCGTCGGTTTCGGCGTCGCAGCGATCACGCATCTGCTGCTCATGAAAGCGTTCCGTCCGCGCGACCTCGTCGATGCGGAGCCGGTGGTCGCGTAGAGGTCCCGGTGATCGCCAACTTTTTTCGGAAGCTGTTCGGCTTTTTTCTACCCAAAGCAAAAACCGCGAAACCGATTACGGTCATCGAAGTCGCAGGCGTTGAAATGCCGGCGCCGCAACCGCCCGATCCGCCACAGCCACCGGCGACAGATCCCGAACCGTTGCCTGATTCCGATCCGGAGCCGGTACCAATCACCGAACCCGAGCCCATTCCGCAGCCGGAACCAGCGCCGCCTCCACCCGACCCGCCGCCGACGATCATCGTTGCTGATCAGCACCCGCGTGAGATAATCCACAACCCCAAATCGGAGAAAAAACGCATGTCCCGAATCGTCAAAGGTGGTTTGATCCAGACTTCCCTCGCTTGCGATACGAGCGAATCGCTCGACACCATTCGCGAGGCGCAGACCGAGCGCACGCTCAAGTACATCGACCAGGCCGGCGCAGCGGGCGTTCAGGTGCTGTGCATGCAGGAGATCTTCACCGGGCCGTATTTCTGCGCCGAACAGACCACGCGCTGGTACGACTCCACCGAGAAGATCCCTGACGGTCCGACCACGAAGCTGATGCAGGAGTACGCGAAGAAGTACAGCATGGTCATCGTCGTGCCGCTGTACGAAGTGGAAGAGACCGGCGTCTACTACAACACCGCCGCGGTCATCGACGCCGACGGCAAGTACCTCGGCAAGTACCGCAAGAACCACATCCCGCACGTCGCGCCCGGTTTCTGGGAGAAGTTCTACTTCCGCCCCGGCAACCTCGGATACCCGGTCTTCGAGACGGCGTACGCGAAGGTCGGCGTCTACATCTGCTACGACCGTCACTTCCCCGAGGGGGCGCGCGAACTTGGCCTGGCGGGAGCCGAAATCGTGATGAACCCCTCCGCCACCGTGGCCGGACTCTCCGAATATCTCTGGAAGCTCGAGCAACCCGCACACGCGGTCGCCAACGGCTATTTCGTCGGCGCCATCAACCGCGTCGGTTTCGAAGCACCGTGGAACATCGGCGAGTTTTACGGCCAGAGCTATTTCTGCGATCCGCGCGGCCAGATGCTGGCCGTCGGTCCACGCGATCAGGACGCGCTCGTCACCGCCGACCTCGACATGGACAAGATCCGCGAAGTCCGCAACACGTGGCAGTTCTATCGCGATCGGCGTCCGGAGACGTACAACGGGATCGTTCGGTTGTAATCCGCCCGTGCGCGACCACATCCTCATCAATATCAACGGAACGACGCATCGCATCGAAGGCGATGCGTCCTTCCAGACGCTCGCGAACTACCTCCGCCAGGACGTCGCCGCGACGGGAACGAAGACCGTCTGCGAAGAAGGCGATTGCGGCGCCTGCACAGTGCTCACTCGGCGATCGGCGGACGTTGACTACCGTCCCGTCAACTCATGCATCCTGAATCTGGCGCAGCTTGACGGCTCGTCCATCGTGACGGTCGAAGGCCTCCGCGCCTCCGCGTGAAACCGTTCTCCATCCCGTCCAAACAGCGATGGTGCAATGCCACGGCGCCCAATGCGGCTACTGCACGCCGGGCTTCGTTGTGGCAATGGCGGGGATGTTCGAGTCCTGCGACCGCGTCACTGAAAAGCAAGTCCGCGACGGCCTCACCGGAAACCTCTGCCGCTGCACCGGCTACGAGCCGATCATCAAGGCCGCGCTGGCGGTGGATGGTTCCGCATCGCCGAAGATGCGCGATCGCTATCCAACTCTGCCGGATGCAGACGACTCCGTGACCGTCGGCAACTTCGCCGCCCCAGCAACGCTCGATGAAGCGATCGCGTTCAAACGCGATCATCCCGGCTGCACGATCGTGCAGGGCGGCACCGACGTCGGTGTCTGGGTCAACAAGCGCAACTACGCCGCGCCAGCGATGCTGTCGTTGTCGAAGATCGCGTCGCTGAACGAGATCCGCGAAGAAGACAGCGCAATCGTCGTCGGCGCGAACACGAGCCTCGCCGATTTCGAAACGTTCATCACCGATCGCATCCCCGAGCTGGCCCGCATCATGGCCATCTTCGGTTCGCCACAGATCAAGAACGCCGGAACGCTCGTCGGCAATATCGCCAACGGGTCGCCGATCGGTGACACGATTCCGTATCTCTTTGTCGCCGGCGCGGTGCTCGAGATGAACGACGGCACCCGAACCGTCCCCATCGACCGCTTCTACCTCGGCTACCGCAAGTTCGATCTGCAGCCGGACGAGATCATCACGCGCGTTCGCATCGGCATCGTCCGCGACACGCTCAAGCTCTACAAAGTCTCGCGCCGCAAGGACCTCGACATCTCCGCATTCACCGCCGCGATTCGTTTGGCAATGACCGGCGACCGCATCGACCGCGCCGGCATCGCCTACGGCGGCGTCGCCCCGACCGTCATCCGCCTCCCGCGCACGGAAGCGTTTCTCGCCGGCAAGTCCGCAACGCTCGACACGTTCGAACATGCCGGCCGCATTGCCCGCGATGAGATCAAACCGATCAGCGACGTCCGCGGCTCCGCCGACTACCGCCTCCAGCTTGCCGAAAACATCATGGCCAAGTTCTGGTACGAGGTATTTGGAGAGACGCCAGCGCGGCGCCTCGCCCACGCGTAGGCGACAGGCACGACGGCGCAGCGACGCGTTGCTCAGTCGCAGTGAAAATAGAAGCGGTTTCCGTCCAGATCCTCAACGGTGAACTGCCGCAAGCCCCACGGCTTTTTCTCCAGCGGCTCCACGATCTTCGAACCCGAAGATCGGAACTCCTCGTACGTGGCGTCGATGTCCGCGGCGAATATCCAATGAATCGCCGGTTCAAACGGTTCCTGCCGCCTCCGAAAAAAAATGACTGCTTTTCCTCGCGAGACGGCGCCGATCCCTTTCCCGGGATCCAGCCATCCGATTTCAAAGCCGAGGACGTCGCGGTAGTACTGCTGTGCCTTTTCCACGTCCACTACCGGGAGTTCCGGCACCGGTGGGCCAATCGTCGTCAACATCTTCACCGCGTCCTCCGTTCAGCGGAGCAGATACATCACCCACGTCTCGAGCTTCGCCGGGTCTTCGTTCCAATCGCCGTAAATCTCCCACGATGTTCCCGCCAGCGCACGGTCACTCTCTTTTGCCCATGCGTGAATGGCGCTGTGCGCCGCGGCCAAACCGTCATACGGTCCGACATGTCGTACGACGGCGGCTTCGCCGCTCGGAGTTTTGGCCGGTCTCACCTCGCCGGATGCGGCGAACTCTCGCGTGACTTCGACGCCGAAGTCGGCGTTCATCGGATCACCATGGTGATAGAGAAAGACGTTGTGGCCATCGCTTCGCAGGCCGGGCTGCGTGCGCAGGAATGCCCAGACCTGATCGAGTGCCGGCCGCCAGACATCCCCAACCCGGCCGGCCGGAACCTCTCGCCGGACCGCCGCCAGCAGCCTCGGTGAAACCACTTCGACCTCGACTTGTGGAAGCATCGTTCTTGATCTCCTTAGAAATGCGGCAGCGGACGCCGCTCAAGCGCCGCGCGGATCAGCGTTACGGCGTAAGCATGATCGATTCTCGCCGGCGTGGTGAAGTCCATGCCGCCACGCCAATTCTCCGGCGCCTCGGGATGGACACCGGACAGGATGATCCATCCGTTTCCGAACTGCCCTTGCACCACGGCGGGAGTGCCGTCGGGGTACTTCCCGACCACAGCACCCCAACCGCTCAGTTGCGGACCATCCTCCCAATATTGATCGAGCGCAGGCGTTCCCGCCCCCAAGATCGGCACTGCGGTCTTCCGGACTCCCCGCGCCTCGACCGAGTAGAAGCCGAATTGCACGCCGGAGGTCAGGTTCAGACCGTTGTAAGGCGAGCGGCCGGCAAAGAACGCTCCGCCGCAGATGCCGAGGTAGCTCACACCGTGCTGCACGGCGTCGCGGAGGTTCGCGGTCGTCTCTTTCCTGAGACCGTTGCCGAAGCGCGTAAAGTCTCCGCCCGGGATGATGATGAGTTGATACAACCGCAACCGCGACTCATTCATCCCGTCCAACTGCGCCGAATTCGCGGTCGAGTAGGAGATCTGACTCCTCTGCAGAAGCGTCTCGATCGCCGCGACGTCATTAGCAGAGGTTCCTGTTCCATTGAACAAGAGAACTTGAGGCGCGCGTCCGGAGGTGAGCGGGACAGCGGAGGCGTCCCGTCGATTGCACGCCGACAGGGTGAGCGCGAAGAGGGCGAGAAAGAAGAGGTGCTTCATGGTGGTGCGTAGCAGAGGCTAGCACGCTGTCTTGCCGCCATTGAGCAAGACCCTCCAGCCATGCAGCGCCGACGGCGTTCTACGAGCTCTCGATGATGGAGCGAATCAGTTGAGGTGATGCGCGAAAGGTCGTCCGTTCAAGATTCTTCAATGCGTCCAACAAGCTGACCAATCCCCGCCTCGCCGCGAGGTCGATCACGCCGAGTGTTCCTGCGACAGATAATCCACGCTCACGCGCAGCCTGGCGGCCTTTCTTCTCGTCAAGCAGGATCAAGGTGGTGCCGGTGGTATGCGCCAGAGCAATCGCTTCGCGCTCGCCGGCATCGAGCTGCCGAAGCTCGGCGGGCGTGCTCGTTACCTCACGAAACTCCAGCCAATGCGGTCTGCTCGCCATCCATCTACGGATTTCTTGAGGCGCTTCCGGCGATTGCAGTTCGCGCCGAACCGCACCGGGAATGAGAACGTGCTCGAAGAGAGCTGGAAGAAGATCCTGAAGTTCGATGAGAACGAGGTAGTTGATCGGAGAGGTATCAGAAACAACGGTCATTGAGGCATAGCGCCATCAAGAGCGCTGCGGTCTAGGGCGAGATCCTCTTCCGTATATTGAAGGTAGGCTTGGCGCTGTTTGAGGAACGCCTCCGTTTCCCATAAAGAGAACCCCAGCAGTTGTCCAATCTGGTCGCGGCTCAGCGTGCCGTCGCGATACCCTTCCAAGGCCACAGCTTCAAGCGCACCACGGGAAACATCGCGCCAGGCATTCGCGAGCCGATTTGCAATCTCCTCGGGTACATCGACAGCGATTCTCGTCACCAGGCAATCTTATCGTACCGACGCCTCCGTCTCATCACGCCCTTCCCCCTCGGCCGAGCGTCCCGCGCGATAGAGCAGCGCGCAGATTCCGAGGACGATCGCGATGCCCACCACGATCGCGGTCGCGCCGGTGAGGTGCGTAAAGTCCTTCGCCGCGAAGTGCAGGCTCGTCAGTGCGCTACCGAGGGATGGGAACTTTCCGGACGATCCGATGAGGAAGGCGATGAGCACGCCGACCAGTCCTTCGCCGGCGATCATCCCAGAGGCGGCGAGGACGCCGGGATCGCTATCGGTCGGTTTGCCGGCGCGCTTCGCGTCGACCATGCGCCGCACGATGCCGCCGACGAAGACCGGGGCGAGCGTGCCGAGTGGGAGGTAGATGCCGACAGCGAATGAGAGTCCCGGCAGGCCGGCGATGATGGCGCAGATCGAAAGCGCCGATCCCGTTCCGACCAGCGCCCACGGCAGTGAGCCTGAAAGGACACCTTCGATCACGGTTTTCATCAGCGTCGCTTGCGGTGCGGGAAGCTCGGGCGATCCGAACGTGAAGGCACGCCCTAGCAACAGCACCGTTCCGGCGATGGCCCAGCACGCGCAGGCGGCGCCGAGGAATTGGCCGAACTGCTGTTTTGCGGGCGTGGCGCCAACGAGGAATCCTGTCTTCAGGTCCTGCGAGATGTCGCCCGCTTTCGATGCGGCGATGCAGACCACCGTGCCGACGGTGAGGATGGCCGCGCGCGCCGAGGGATCGGTCCAGCCGCAAAGGACGAAGACGACCGACGCGCCGAGCAGAGTTACGAGCGTCATCGCCGAGGTTGGATTCGACGAGACGCCGATCAGTCCGACGATGCGTGACGAGACCACGACGAAGCAGACTCCGAAGATTGCCACGCCGAGTGCGGCCACGAGCCGCGGACCGAAGGCCATGTTGCCGGCCAGCAATCCCGGCACGGCTACGAGCGTGATGACGACGGCCAGCGGAACGGCGACCACGATCCACGACGGCACATCGCGATCGGTGCGCGGCGCGGTTTCGCCGTCGCTCATCGACACGCCGCCGCGCCGCAGTCCGCGCATGACTGCGGCGAAGGAGCTGGCCATCGTCGGCAGTGCTTTGATGACGGCCACGATTCCTGCCGCGGCCACCGCGCCCGCGCCGATGTAGCGCACGTAACGCGACCAGATTTGCGCCGCCGTCATCGCCGCGATGGTCAGCTTCATCTCGGGAAACATCGGCGTTAATAATCCCGCGCCGAACGTGGCGATCAGCGGCGTGAGCACGATCGCGGAAATCAGGCTTCCCGAAACCATGATCGCCGATTGTTTGTATCCGAGGATGTAGCCGACGGCGAGCAGCGCAGGCGCGATCTCCAGCGCCAGTTCCGCTTTGGCCAGCACCGGCAGATGCATGGCCAGGCCTGACGGAATCAGGACGAACGCTCCGATCGCCAGCTTGATCGCGGCGCCGGCTGCCAGTCCGATGAAAATCCAGCGTCCGCCCGATGTGCCGGTGGTCGTCGCCCGCAGCACTTCGGCGCACGCGGTCCCTTCCGGGTACGGCAACTCATCGGCCGATTTCATGATCAGCAATCGCCGCAGCGGAACCATCGCAGCGATGCCGAGGAATCCGCCGAGCAGGGCCAGAATCGCCACCTGCCAGAACGGCGGAGCCATTCCCCACAGGAAGAGCGCTGGAATCGTGAAGATCGTTCCGGTCGCCAGCGACGAGCTCGCGGACCCGATCGTCTGCGAGATGTTCGCCTCGAGGATCATGCCCTCGCGCCGGCTCGGCATTAGCTTGAACAGCGCGACGGTCAGGACCGCGATCGGGATCGACGTCGAGACCGTCAGTCCGACTTTCAACCCGAGGTACGCGTTTGCCGCGCCGAAGAGAATGCCGAAGAAGATGCCCGCGATGACCGCGCGCGTGGTGAACTCGATGACCGATTCGTTCCGTTCCGGCGCAATGCTCATCCGCGAAGCGTGGCGTGCTCGGCCGCGCATGTCAACGCGGCCTTTGTCATCCTGAGCCGCCGGAGGACGGTCGAAGGACTCCCCTTCCTGGTAACCCGGGACGGGCGGGCGGTAAATCACGATGCAAGCACTGAGGGGGTCCTTCGACCGTCCTGCGGCGTTCCGCGCTTCGCGCTACAGCGCCTCCGGCGGCTCAGGATGACAGATGGGCCGCTATACTTTCCCGTCCCATGTCCTCGGTCGGCACGAACATCCCGCACGATTCGGCGGTCGGTCACGTCAGCGGTGGGTCGGTCTACATCGACGACATGGCGCCCTTGCGCGGAGAGTTGATCGTCGATTTCGTCTGGTCGCCAGTCGCGCACGGACGGATCCGTGGAATCGATTTCGGCGACGCGGCGTCGTTCGGGCATCTCTTCACGTATCGCGATCTGCACCACAACCTCTTCGGCGCGATCATCCAGGACGAGTTTCTGCTGGCCGAGGATGTCGTCTCGTTCATCGGACATCCGATCGTCGTCATTGCGGCGGAGTCGCGCGCGCTGATTCGCAAGGCGAAGGCGGCCATCAAGCTCGACATCGAAGAGTTGGAGCCGGTCTTCACGATCGATGAAGCGAAACGGCGCCGACTCTTCATCGGGAAGACGATGACCATCAAGCGCGGCGACGTCGACGCGGCCTTCGCCTCCGCCAGGAACATCCACGAAGGGACGTTCATCAACGGCGGGCAGGATCACTTCTACCTCGAGTCGCAGGCGGCGCTGGCGGTGCCGGGGGAGTTCGATCAACTCACGGTTCACTCATCGACACAGAACCCCTCCGAGGTTCAGGACGTGATCGCGCACCTCCTCGGGCTGCCGATCAACAAGGTCACGGTCGTCACCAAACGCATGGGCGGTGGCTTCGGCGGCAAGGAGTGTCAGGCCACGCATCCGGCCGCGATTGCGGCGCTCGTCGCGCACAAACTCAAGCGGCCGGCGCGCATCGCCTACAGCAAAGACGACGACATGTGCGTCACCGGCGGCCGTCATCCGTTTCAGAACGACTACAGAGTTGCATTCGATGACGATGGCGTCATCACCGCGGCGCAGATCGATTTTTTCTCCGACGGCGGCGCGTTCGCCGATCTTTCGACCTCGGTTCTCGGGCGCGCACTGACACACGCCGACAACGCCTACTACCTGCCGAACGCGCTGATTCGCGGCACCGTCTGCCGCACGAATCTTCCGCCGAACACCGCCTTCCGTGGTTTCGGCGGCCCGCAGGGAATCGCGACGATCGAGAACATCCTCGAAGAGATCGCGGTGCTGCTGAAGCTCGATCCGCTGGAAGTACGCCGCCGCAATTGCTACGGCATCGACGATCGCAACATCACGCCGTACGGACAGGTGGTCCGCAACAATCATCTGCCGCAGCTGTTCGATGAGATCGCGGAACGCGGCGAGTACTCCTCACGACTAGCCGAGGTGAGGCAGTGCAATGCGACATCGCGTACGCACCTTCGCGGTATCGCCTGCACGGCGGTGAAATTCGGCATCTCATTCAACACGAAGTTTCTCAACCAGGCCAACGCGCTCGTCAATGTCTACCTCGACGGCTCCGTGCAGGTTTCGACCGGCGCGACGGAGATGGGGCAGGGCGTGAACACGAAGATCCGCCAGATCGTGGCGGACGAATTCGGGATCGACGCCGAGCGCGTTCTGCTGATGCCGACGTCGACGGAAAAGAACAACAACACCTCGGCCACGGCGGCATCGAGCGGCGCGGACCTCAACGGGAGCGCCGCTGCTGATGCCTGCCGGAAAATTCGCGCGCGGATGGCGGCGGTTGCGGCGGAGTATTTCGAGCGCGCCGGCTGCGGCGAAGCGTCCGCCGATGATGTCGTCTTCGAAAACGGCGAAGTCTTCGATCGCCGCAAGCCCGATCCACGCGTTGCCTTCGCGGCTCTCGTGAAGATGTGTCACCTCGAACGCGTATCCGTCGGCGAACGCGGTTTCTATTCGACGCAAGGTCTCGATTGGGACGTGGACAAAGGATGCGGCGCGCCGTTTCTCTACTTCACGCAGGGCGTGGCCATCTCCGAAGTCGAGATCGATCGCTTCACCGGCATGATGCGTGTCCGCCGCTGCGATCTGCTGATGGACATCGGCAAGCCGATCAATCCCGGCATCGACCGTGGCCAGATCACCGGCGCGTTCATCCAGGGTATGGGCTGGCTGACGAACGAGGAACTGCGCCGCGACGCGAAGGGCAACGTGCTCTCGCACTCGCCGACGACCTACAAGATCCCGAACATTCAGGACGTGCCGCCGGTTTTTAACGTCGACTGGATCGACGCCGAGAACCCGCTCAACATCCGCTCCAGCAAAGCCGTCGGCGAGCCGCCGCTGGTGCTGGCGATTTCCGTCTGGATGGCCGTCAAGAACGCGCTGTCGTTCTTGACGAACGGCGAGATCCCGAAACTGCACGCGCCCGCGACGGGAGAAGAAATCCTGACGCGGATGACGTCGTACCGCCACGCGCAGCACGGCGGCGACGCGCGCGAAGTCGCGGCGCCGCAGCTGTAACTTGCCTGGCGTCGCGAAATGTCGCGACTGACGGTCGCGCGCGAAGGCGCGCATCACAAGCTTAGCCCCGCGCTCGGCGCGGGGAAAATGGACGTGGCGTAGTTTGGTGGCCGCGAAGGCGGCCACTACAAAATTGCGCGGCAGTGCGAGTTTTTTGTGACGGCCGCCTCCGCGGCCGCATATCCCTTGCCTTCTCCGAACCCGCGCCGAGCGCGGGGCCAAGTTTGTTAAAGCGCGCCTTCGCGCGCGACCGAGAAGATCCGAGGCCCAGATGTTTCCTGAGCCTCAGGATGACAGCGCCAGCCAGGCTTCGATCGCTTCGATGGCGCGATCGTTTCGGAAGTTGTACCAGGCGCGTTCAAGGGTGCGGTCGGCGGACAAGGCATGGCGGAAGGATTCAACGCCGCTGCTGCGCGCGAGCGCGTCTCGCGACGGCGACGCATCGAGCGATGCGATGAATGCGCGGCGATCGTCGGCATCGGCGTTCGCATTGCGCGATGGGATGCGGCGGTAGCGCGGCTCGGGATATGTCGAAGATTCGGAGATGCGCACATCGACGATTTCGCCGTCCGACGTATCGAGGAAATGCGCGAGCTGGCCGGAGTCGTCGAGGTACGCGACGGTCAGTCCTTCCATGTCGATCGCGAATGTGCGCGTCGTCGTTGCCGCAGCGGTAGCGACAGGCGCGGCCGCGCCCCACGACGCGTTGCGCGTCAAAAACTCCTTCTCGCTCTCCTCGCGACGTCGCTGCCAGCCGCGGATACCGAGGCGGATCTTCTGCATGAGAGTGGGCATCGCCTCGGATGATATCTTCGGCGGGCCATGAGCCAGGAGCGGCTCGAAGCGAGTCTGGACATCGACCTGCGATCGGCGCGCGAGATCGTGCGGATCATTCAGGAGCAGGACGCGCTCGTCGCCGGCGCGGTTGCCGCGGAGGCCGACCGCATCGCACACGCGATCGATCAGATCGCCGAGCGTGTGTTGCATGGCGGCCGGTTGTTCTACGCCGGCGCCGGAACGAGCGGACGGATCGCCATGCTCGACGCCTCCGAATTGCCGCCGACGTACGGCATCGATCCGTCGCTGGTGCGCGTGCTCATGGCTGGCGGCGAGCGCGCGTTTCTGCACGCGGTCGAAGGGGCCGAAGATGATGAAGAAGCTGCGATCGCCGCGGTGAATGCTGAGGTGAAGGCGGAGGATGCGGTGGTCGGGATTGCGGCATCGGGGACGACGCCCTACACGGTCGCCGCGATCCGGCGCGCGAACATGCTCGGCGCGCTAACGGTCGCGGTCACGTCGAATGCGAATTCGCCGCTGGCCAGTGAAGCGGACATCGTCATCGCGCCGAATAGTGGTGCCGAGGTCATCATGGGATCGTCGCGGATGAAGAGCGGGACGGCGCAGAAACTCGTCCTGAACACGCTCTCGACCGGCGTCATGATCCGGCTCGGCCGCGTCTACTCCAACCTCATGATCGACATGCCCGCAACGAACGAAAAGCTGCGCAACCGCGCCGTGCGCATGGTCGAACTGGCGGCAGGCGTGCAACGTCCTGCAGCGGTGCAGGCCATTCGCGACGCGGAAGGCAACGTGAAACTTGCAACAGTCATCGCGCAAAAGAAAATGACCGCGGACGACGCGCGCTCATTGCTCGCCGCGCACAACGGAAATCTGCGCGAGGTGCTCGAAACGTGAATCGCGTCGAGCGCCTCATCGAGATCGCGCGGAAAAAAAAACGCGTCGTCATCGGCCTCATGTCCGGCACCTCGGTCGATGCCATCGATGCCGTGCTGGTGCGCATCGAAGGCAACGCGCGCGACGGTGCGCGCGTCGAGAAGCTGCGCTTCGGCAGCTTCGGTTTTCCGCAGGAGATCCAGACGCGCATCAAGCTGCTCTTCGAACGCGAGCGCGACCGCAAGCTCACCGATCCGGTCACCGGCGAACATCCCGCGCCGTGGACGATCGAAGAGATCTGCCATCTCGATTTCGTCCTCGGCGAATTGTTCGCCCAAGCCGCAAATCGTTTGATCGCCGACGCCGGCATGAAGGCCGATGACGTCGATCTCATCGCCGCCGCCGGCCAGACCATCTGGCATCGTCCGCGGCCGACGACCGAGCCATCGACCGCGGATCTGCCGTGGCTCGACGACCCGATCACGACGCGCTCCACCCTCGCGATCGGTCAGGCGGCCGTCATCGCCGAGCGCACCGGAATCATCACCATGGGCGACCTGCGCGTGCGCGACGTCGCCGCCGGCGGTCACGGCGCGCCGCTGGTCGCCTACTTCGACTGGGGCCAGCTCCGCCATCCGAAACTCGCGCGCGCGATGCAGAACATCGGCGGCATTGCCAACGTCACGTTCATCCCGCCCAACGCCACGCTCGACGCAGTGATCGCGTTCGACACCGGGCCCGGCAACATGGTCATCGACTCGCTGATGTATCTCGTCACGAAAGGGGCGGAGACATTCGATCGCGATGGCGAGCGCGCATCCCGCGGCACGGTTCGCGATGACGTGCTGGCGTGGTGCATGTCCGATCCGTACTTTCAACTCAAGCCACCCAAGACGACCGGCCGCGAACGATTCGGACGTCAGTTCGCCGCGCGCATGGCGGAACGTTTCACCGATGTCGCGCCCGACGATCTCATCGCCACCGCCACCGCGTTCACCGCGGAGAGCATCGCGCACGCGTACCGCGAATTCATCGGAAGCCATGTCGACGAGATGATCGTGGCCGGCGGCGGCGCGAAAAATCCGGCGTTGCTACAGAAGCTGCGCGAACGGCTGCCCGACACGGAGATCAAGGTCTACGAGTTCCTGCAGGAAAAGGAAGCGATGGCCATGGCGCTCATCGCGAGCGATTCCATCTCCGGCCTCGACACCAACGTGGCTTCGGTGACCGGCGGGAACTCCACGATCCTCGGCAAGATCTGCTTATGAGCGACCGCACCATTTTTGGCCGCGCGTTTATTGGCGGCGAGCTGCGCGAAGGAACGCTGATCCGTATCGATGACGGACGGATCACCGACGTCCGCGACGCCGCCTATCCGCCGGCCGGCAGCGATGCGTTCGATGGTGTGATCGTGCCGGGATTCATCGACGTGCATGTTCACGGCGGCGACGGCGCCGACTTCATGGACGCGACGGACGACGCGGCCGCGCGCGTGCGGCGCTTTCATGCGACCGAGGGAACGACCGCGATGGCGGCGACGACGTTGTCCGCGTCGCGGCAGGACCTACACGACGCGGTGACGACGATCTGTCGCGCGTCACGACACGCGAGGGGCGCGGCGATCTGCGGCATCCATCTGGAAGGTCCGTACATCAGCGTCGCGCGGGCCGGAGCGCAGGATGTTGCGTCGATCCGTCCGGCAGAGATTCACGAGCTCGCGGCGCTGCTCGCTGAGGGGCCGCACCTTCGCTGGATGATGACGGTCGCGCCCGAGATCGAAGGCGCGCGCGCACTCATCGAGCATTTTCGCGACCGCATCCTTTTTTCCATTGGCCACACTGCCGCCGACTACGCCGATTGCGTGGCCGCGCTGACGTGGGGCGCGTCGCATTTCACGCATCTCTTCAACGCGATGACGGGATTGGAGCATCGGAAGCCGGGAGCTGTCGGTGCCGCGTTAACGTCTGTTGATGCGACGGTCGAGCTGATCGCTGACGGAATTCACGTGCATCCAGCGGTCCTGCGAATCGCCGCGCTGGCGATGCCGCACCGCATCGCGTTGATCACCGACGCCGTCCGCGCGTGCGGGATGCCGGACGGCGACTACAAACTCTACGATCACGACATCACCGTTGCCGACGGCGCGGCGCGATTGGCAGACGGCACGCTCGCCGGAAGCGTGCTGACCATGCGCTGCGCCGTGCAGAACATGGTCGAGCTGGCCGGGCTGCCTCTGGATCTCGTGCTCCCGTTCGCGACCGAGGTTCCCGCGCGGATCCTCAACGTCGCTGATCGCAAGGGGAAACTCGCGCCGGGGTATGACGCCGACATCGTCGTACTCACCGATCGTTTCGAAATTGCGGCAACGTACTTGCGAGGCGAGCGGTTGTGAATTGGGAACCGCTCGCTGACTACGACGCACTCTCCGATCGCGCCGCGGACATTCTCTTATCCGCGATCCGCCGCAATCCTCGCATCGTCCTCGGACTGCCGACAGGACGCACGCCGGTGAGGATGTACGAACGCGTGGTCGCGGCGTGCAGCCGCGAGTACCACTGCTTTCGCGACGTCGTCACGTTCAACCTCGACGAATACGTCGGCATCCCATCGACGCATCCCGGCAGCTACTGCACGTTCATGAGCGAACATCTCTTCAGCCACGTCGACATGGCGAAATCGAACGCGCACATCCCCAACGGAATGGCGCGCGATCCCGATGCCGAATGCGCGCGCTACGAGCGCGAGATCGCCTCGGCCGGCGGACTCGATCTCACATTCCTCGGTCTCGGCAGCAATGGCCACATCGGATTCAACGAGCCCGGCACACCGTTCGACTCGCGCACGCGCGTCGTTGCGCTGACCGAGTCGACGCGCGCTGCGAACGCACCGCTCTTTCCCGATGGCAACGTGCCGTCGCACGCCATCACGATGGGCATCGGTACGATCCTGGAATCGAAGTCGATCGTTCTCCTCGCCAGCGGCGACAAGAAACGCGCGGCCATCGAACGCCTTCGCAGCGGTGAGATCGCCGAGGAGTTTCCCGCCAGCGCGTTGTGGAAGCATCGCGATGTAACGGTCCTAACCGCGTAAGCAACTCCGTCCGCGTAGCCGGCGCAAGAACCGTAGCCCACGCGTTCACGCGTGGGTCTGACGTTCGCGCGATATCGGGAGCCCGTTTCTAACGGGCGAAAGAAAGCTTTCTTTCGCGCGCCAAGGCGCGCTCACAAATTGCGACGGACGAAAACCCACGCGTGAACGCGTGGGCTACGGTTCTCTCGCCGGCTACGCCGGCGTAACCAATCAGCGGCGAGACGCCCGCGTCCCCAGCCCGACTATCATTCGTCCGGCGGTCTGGCCCGCACTTAGCAGGACGTTGGCGGCCTCTACGTAATGACGATCGAACCGGTAGCCGAGGAGCCCCAGCACCGCTCCGCGCGGGAGAGGCAGAGGCGCGGGCCGATGTGGGGTTGTCTCAAGTGGATGGGCTGCTCCACCGCCGGCTTTCTCATTCTCATCGCGCTGATCGTCATCGGCGGATGGTGGTATCTCGGATCGTCGAGTTTCGCCGGACTGGTGCGGCTGCGCATCGAGAAGACGCTCGAGGCGCGGCTCGGCCGGAATGTTGATATCGACTCCGTGCAGATCGAGGGCGGACGCCAGAGCCGCATCATCATCAACGGACTGCGCATCGCCAATTCGCCCGGCGCGGTGCATCCGTATTTCGCGACCGCGAAGCAGGTCATCGTCACGGGTGGCATCGACTCGTTCTGGGGCCGCAAGATCCGCGTAGGCCGCGTCGATCTCGTCGAGCCGCATCTCTACTTCGAGGTCTATCCGCTCGGCGCGAAGCTCACGCACAACTTCCCGTATTGGAACTCCGGACCGAAATCGCGTTACGAGATTTACCACCTCGACCTCGGCAACCTCTTCATACAGCACGGCGCATTCGAACTGCTCGATCGCCGGCACACCATCACCGCGGCGGCGAACGACATCACGTCCACCATCAACGTTCTTTCGACCGAGGACTTGTACTCCGGAGTTCTCAGCAGCCCGCAGTTCACGCTGAACATTCAGGACTACCTGCCGATTCGCGCAGCGCTGCGCACGCAATTCCGTTTTACTCCCGACAACCTCGCGCTGCAGTCGGTCGCGCTCGAAGGCGGCAACGATCTGCGCGTCTTCGCGAACGGCAGCATCGCGCCATTGAGCGAAGGCGCGTACAACCTGCACCTCACTTCGCAGATCGGACTCAATCGCGTCCGCGAGATTTTCAAAGTCAACAAAGTGCTGGACGGGATCATCGACCTCGATGGAACGCTGAAGGGCAACGGCGGCACGATGACGCTGGCGGGCGGCTGGTTGTCGCCGAAGATCAGCGCCGATGTGTACGACCTCGCCAACGTGCGCGGCACGATGAACATCACCGGCGACCGCGCCATCGTCGACGTCCAACGGGCCACGTACGGCGGCGGAAACATCGCCGCGCATTACACGCTGGCCACGTACTCCGAGCCGTATCCGATGAACGTCGCTCTCCATTACAACGGCGTCTCGCTCGAGAAACTGTTCAACGACTGGGGCATCAAAGAGACCGGCCTGCGCGGCGGTGCGACCGGCCATCTCGCGTATCACTGGGAGAAGGATCGCGTGCTCGCCGGAGCAGGCGAAGGAACTGCCACGCTCGCAAAGAACGCGACGGCGTTCTCTCACGCCGAGTATCCGATTCCGCTCGGCGGTTCAACGGACTTCGCGCTCGACAACGGCACCGTCACGTTCCGCAAAGCACAACTGATCACCGACGCGTCGACGATCGATTTCAGCGGCAAGTTCCGCATCGAAGACGCGTGGACCGATCTGCTGCTCAAAATCCATAGCAACGACTTCGCGGAGCTCGACAAGATCGGCTACAACTTCGCGCACTCCGCCGGCAAGAACACGTACACGCTGCTCGGTCTCGGCGGCAGCGGCGACATCACCGGCAACGTTCGCGGCAAAATCAAAACGCCGGAAGTCGTTGCGCGCATCACTGGCAGCGGAACGAAATACAACAACATCCTCCTCGGCGACTCCGAGATCGATCTCCGTTACGACGGCGGCAAGAGCCAGCTCACGTTCGAGAAGGCAACGTTCCGCGACGGCGCCGGACGGATGGCCATGACCGGCACGATTACCTTCCCTGACCGCGGACCGTCGCCGCAATTCGATCTCGCCATCGACGCGCTGAACTACGACGTCGCGCGCGCCATGCAGGTGGTGAATCTCAAGCTCGCCGTCAAAGGCATCGGCACCGGCAAGCTCGTAGTAACCGGCACGCCCGACGAAGGCAAAGTCACCTTCGCCAATCTTGTCGTGCACCAGGCCAAGGGCGATCTGCGGCTCAACGGCACCGTCGCGTGGCTCCCCGGCAAGGGCAACACCTCGTTCGATCTCGACATCAACACCAAGTCGTTTCCCGTCGCCGACATCATCACCTTCCTCGACCTCGGCACGGTGCCGGTGAGCGGCGACATCAGCGGCCATCTCCACATCAGCGGCCCGAAGTCGAAGCTCGAAGGCGCCGGCGCGATCACGATCGCCAACGGCTCGATCTACGGCGAACCGGTTACGAGCGCGAAGGCCGATATCACGTTCACGCAGGGCGCGATGAAGGCGACGAACGTCACCGTGGTCGCGCCAGCCGGAACGATCACCGGCGAAGCGCAGGTCGACTTCGGCACGAACCAGTTTTCGTACACGATCAAGTCGTCGTCGATCGATCTCTCGAAGTTGAAACTGCTCTCGTCGCTGGCCGGTCTCCTCGGCGGCAACATCACGCTCAGCTCCACCGGCGCCGGCACGCTCGATCAGCCGGAGCTCGTCCTCGAAGCGACGCTGAACCAGGCCACGCTGAAGGGATTAAACCTTCCGCCAGGCGCACCACCGCCGACGATCTACATCGCCATCCGCAACGGGCAACTGGTCGTGAAGGGATCCGCGGCCGGCGTCCTGACGATCGACGGCAACGGCAGCGTCGCAACGGACGGCACGCTCTCCGGACTCGTGCAGATCAAAGTCACCGACATCGCCAAAGCGCTGGCCATGTCGCCGAAGACGTC
>JAFAOU010000047.1 GCA_019247495.1 Acidobacteriota bacterium | reverse complement strand
ATCTCGAAGGCGCCGAGCGCGGTCACGGTCGTCACGGCCAAGCAGATCGCGGAGTCGGGTGCGCGCACAGTTCCCGACCTGTTGCGGCTCGTTGCGGGCGTCAACGTGCGCTGGAATCCGATGGTGCAGACCATCGACATCCGCGGTTTCGGCGAGAACCCGTTCTCGAATCGCATCCTGCTGTTGATCGACGGAGTACCGTACAACTCCGGCGATACCGGCGGCCTGCCGCTCAGTCCCGCATTCGATTTTTTCCCCGTGCAGAACATCAAACGCGTCGAGGTCGTGCGCGGTCCGGGATCGTCGCTGTACGGCGAAAACGCGTACTGGGGCGTGATCAACATCGTGACCCTGTCGGGTGAGGACCTGGCCGGCGGCGACGTGCAGCTCTACGGCGGCAGCCGCACCACGGGCGAAGTCAGCGCGCAATTCGGGCAGCGCTTTAGCCGCGGCTCGATCCTCGGCGCGGTGCGATTCCTGCGCACGATGTTTCCGCAGCAGTTCTGGCTCGACGACCGCTCGAAGTTCCGCGCATCGGACATCTTTCTGAAGGCGTCGCTCGGCGACTGGCAGGTGTCCGGATACCGGCACGACGATCGCCTCAACGGTTTCGACGAACACTTTCCGCCCGAACTCGGCCTGCCGCCGACCTCTGCGTTCGCGTCCGCCCACGCGCTGAAGCAGACGATGGACGCGGTCACGCTGAAGTACAACCACGCGCCGGCCAATGCGCCCGTCACCTATTCGGCCGATTTTTCATGGGCCCATCGGTTCGGCATGCACTGTGCGGGATGCCACGCCGCGCAGGAGCAGCCGGAGTTCGCGAAGCCGGCCGATCACGGCTACCAGGCAATCGGCGATTTTCGCGCCGGACTGCACATGATCCCCGGCCACGACATCCTGGCCGGCATCGAAGCGCGCCGTCTCGACCGCGCGGAGCACAAGGTCGAACTGTCGGACGATGCAGGCGTCGTTGCGGGCTACAACAAGGTCGCCGTCTACGCGCAGGATCAATTCGATATCGTCAAGAACCTGCTGCGCGCGGTGGCCGGTTTCCGCTACGACGGCAAGACCAAGCTGTTCGACGCCAAGACCTCGCCGCGCCTGTCGCTCGTTTACACGCCGAACGATCGGCTGGTCGTGCGCGGCGGGTATTCAACGGCCTTCCGGTTTCCTACGTTCAGTGAGTTGTACCAGGCGAGCTGGTTCCTGACTGTCTCCACGGACATCGGCATCCCGCCATTTCCGCTGTCGGTCTTTCACCCGAATCCGAATCTGCAACCCGAGGAGATCAGCACGTGGGACCTCGGCGGCGAGTATCAGATTTCGCCGGCGGTTTCGATGAAGGCCGATCTCTACCGCTCCCGCGTTCACGACTTCATCGTGATCGTGCAGCACTTCAACCCGCTGCCGAATCCGTCATCGCTGGGATGGGAAAACCAGCCTGCCGATGCGCGCATCGCCGGCGGCGAAGTCGAACTGCGCTCGAATTTCGCGCAGCGCCTGACGGGATTCGTGAACTGGTCGCATCAATCGGAGTCGCAGATGGGATCCGGCGTCGATTCGAGCGGTACGCCGTTCGAGTTCGTCTACTCGCCGAAAGACAAGATCAACCTCGGCGCATACGGCGGGCCGGTCAACGGCGTGCGCGGCGCGATCGAAGTCGCCTGGCGCGGACGCTACGACGCGCCACGCGACTGGTTTGCGATCCGCTCCGGCTTCACCGACTTCACCACCCATCCGCTGCCGTCGTACGCGCTCGTGAATGCGCGCGTCAGCTACGACATCCCGAACACCCGCCTGCGCGCCACGATCTTCGGCAACAACCTGCTGAACAAACGGCCGGAGGAGACGATCATCGGCAGCGTGAATCGCCTCGCAGGCCGCGAATTTTTCGCGCAGATGGAGATGCGGTTCTAGTTGTCCCGCAGGTACTTCTCCATCAGCGACGCGTTCTCCAGCATCGCCTGAAGCTGCACCCAGTACGCACGGCCGTACATTGCGGCCGAGGCGGCGAAGAGCGTGATGTGAAGCCAGTGCGGCGTCTTTCCGGAAGCCACGCCGCCGCCCATGATGAACGTCACCATCAGCGCGGCCATCGCGTACATCGCGGTCGGGAACACCTTTATCTTGAACGCCTTCGTCCGCTGCACGACCTCGGCGTCATTCTTCGCGGCGTCCTTGATCTCTTTTCCTGTGCCGATGAAAAAGAACATCGTCATCGATTGCGAGAAGAGGCCGGCGATCACAGTGGCGAGCGCGCAGAAGATGTGCGTTGCGATGTGGCCCGGCGACGCGGTGAAGCCCAGGATGCCGGTGGCGATGATGCCGGCGACGGAGAGGAGCGTGGTGATGAGGAGGAACTGGGCCAAGGGTGCGCGATTATAGGTGCTTGATACACTGCCGATCGTGGCCAACAAATCTTCGTACCGCGACGCAGGCGTCAACATCGATGCGCAGGATGAGGCGTTGCGCGAGGTGCGGCGGATTGCGCGCGGAACGTTTACGCCGCCGGTGATTTCGGACATTGGATCGTTCGGCGGACTCTTTCGAGCGTCATTTGAAGGCATCGAGAAGCCGGTGCTGGTTTCGTCGACGGACGGCGTCGGCACCAAGCTGCGCGTGGCGCAGGCGATGAAGGTTCACGACACGGTCGGCTACGACCTCGTTTGCCACTGCGTGAACGACATCCTCGTGCAGGGCGCGCGTCCGCTTTTCTTTCTCGACTACTACGCGACCGGGCGGCTGCGGCCGCCGGTGATGACGGACGTCGTGCGCGGCATGGCGCGCGCGTGCAGCGAGAACGGCTGCGCGCTGATCGGCGGCGAGACGGCGGAGATGCCGGGCTTCTATGGCGATGACGACTACGACATTGCCGGCTTCATCGTCGGCGTCGTCGATGAGAAGAACGTGCTCACCGGCAAGGATGTGCGCGAAGGCGACGTCCTCATCGGATTGCCGTCGGCGGGTCTCCACACGAACGGCTACTCGCTGGCGCGGCGGATCTTTTTCGACCAGCTCGGGCACGATCATCAAACGATCCTGCCGGAGATCGGCAAGATCGGCGAAGCGCTGCTGGCGCCGCACATTTCGTATCTCAAGCCGCTGATTCCACTCATCGAGCAACGCGCCATTCACGCGCTCGCGCACATCACGGGCGGCGGTCTGACCGACAACGTTCCACGCGTGCTCCCCGACTCGCTCGACGCGCACATCAAACTCGGCTCATGGCCTGTGCTGCCTACGTTTCGGTATCTCGCACAGCACGGCGGGGTCGATCACGACGAACTGCTGCGCGTCTTCAACATGGGCATCGGCATGGTACTCATCGCCGGCAAAGATCAGGTCGATCCGATCGCCCGTCACTTCGCGCAGACCGGTCAGAGGTTTTTCTTCATCGGCAACGTGGTGAAAGGAAGCGGCAAAGTCGTTTACGACCGCCCGCCGGCAGGATTCGCGTCGTGGATAGGGTGAGGCAGTGGATTAGTCGATCAGTGGATTAGTAGATTAGAGGAGCGCCGTCGATTCGCTACCAATCGAAAGCACCCCTCTAATCGACTGATCCACTAATCTACTAATCCACTGCGTATGCGTCTCGCTATCCTGCTCTCCGGCCGCGGCTCGAACTTCGCTGCGATTCACGATGCGATTACACGCGGCGAGCTTGATGCGGAGATTGTCTGCGTCATCTCGAACCGCCCCGGCGCGGCGGGGATCGAGCGAGCGCGATCGCTCGGATTGCCGGCACACGTCATCGATCATCGTGCGTTCGACAGCCGCGCGGCGCAT
>JAFAOU010000034.1 GCA_019247495.1 Acidobacteriota bacterium | reverse complement strand
TCCCACGTAGTTCCACATCGTGTGCTGGATCGTGGTCCAGTCCTGAAGGATCAGCGCGGGGTCTTCCATGTTCTCGTGGCCGGGCGGACGCCAGTCGGGGATTGAGAGCAGGAGCGCGTCGTCGATCGATCCGATGCCCGGCGGGCGTGTGCCGTACGAACGGCGGATGGCGGGCGCATCGCCGAGGCGGGCGCGGCGGGGAATGGGACCGGTGGCCGATTCGACGGGTGTCGTCGATGATTCGTACTTTTCGCGAATTGAGACTGCCGAAAAATAGCCCCACGTCAGTCCTTCGAGAAGTGACGTCGAGGCCAGGCGATTGCCGCCGTGAAGCCCGGTGCACGACGTTTCGCCGATCGCGTAGAGCCGCGTCAGCGTCGTCTCGCCGACGTTGTTCGCCAGGATGCCGCCGCAGAAATAGTGAGCCGCGGGGACGACTGGAATCGGATCGCGTTCGATGTCGATGCCGATGTCCGCGCAGGCTTTGCGGATGTTGGGGAAGCGCTCCGCGATCGGTTCGTGACCGGTGTAGAAATTGGCGAGATCGAGGTAGACGAATTCTTCCTTGTTGGTCGTCATCTCCTCGACGATTGCGCGGGCCACGACGTCGCGCGGCGCGAGGTCCTTCAAAACCGGCGAATACTTTTCCATGAAGTACTCGCCTTTCTCATTCTTCAGTCTGGCGCCTTCGCCGCGCAGCGCCTCGGAAATCAGATAGTGATTGGCTTTTTTGTCGGCGAGCGCGGTCGGGTGGAACTGGACGTACTCAGCGTTCGTCACGCGCGCGCCGGCGCGTTGCGCCATCACCACGCCGTCGCCGATGGCGTTGCGCGTGTTCGTCGTGTGCAGGTAGATCTGTCCGATGCCGCCGGTTGCGAGGATGGTGAAGTCGCTGAAGATCGTGAAGACCTCGTTCGTGCGGTTGTCGAGCAGATACGCGCCCGCGCATTCGTTGGTGAGGCGGTAGCGAACCTGGATATCGGTCGGATGATGCTGCGTCGTCAAAAGATCGATCGCGGTCATCTCCGTCACGAGTGTGATGTTCGGCTCGTTCTTGACGCGATTCAGCAGCGAGGTCTCGATGGCGCGGCCGGTAGCGTCGCCGGAATGGATGATTCGCGGAAGCGAGTGCGCCCCTTCCTGCGTCAGGTCGAGCTCGCCCTCTTCGCTGACGGAGAAAGGGACGTGCATCTCGTCGAGCAGTAGTTCTTTGACCACGCGCGGCCCTTCGACCGCGAGGAAGCGCACAGCCTCTTCGTTCGAGAGACCGGCACCGGCAGCGATGATGTCTTCGATCAGCTTGGCGGGAGTGTCGCCCTCGCCTTCGTAGATGATCCCGCCCTGCGCCCAGAACGTATTGCAGTCTTTCGGATCAGCGGCCTTGGTGACGAGGAGGACTTTGATCCCCGCGCCGGCCAGGCAGAACGAGGCGGTGAGCCCGGCGATGCCGGTGCCGATGACGAGGACGGGATAGTGGTCGCGGTTCTTCAGCGCAGGCACGGTGCGCATTGTAGTGGCCACTAACCACTCATCATCACGCGATCTCCCACCGTTTCGTCAATTGCCGCGAGGCGATGAAGAAAACGACGGCCCAGCCGACGAGGACCGCCGCGGGCAACGCGAGCGACGAGAGCGGAAGCTCTCGCCAGAAGACGTTTGTGAATCCTTCCAGCGCCCACGAGTTGAAAAGGACCAGCCCCGCTTTCTGCAGGCCGGCCGGCATCAGGAAGCGCGGGAACATCGAGCCGCCGATTGCGGAGAACGAGAGCACGACCAGCGTCGACATCGCCCCGAGTTGCGCGCGCGTTCGGCAGACGCCGGCGAGCAGGAGTCCGAATGCTGAGGTGGCGAGGGAAGTCGAGAGAGCCATGATCAGGAAGCCGGCGATGTGTTGGAAGAGCTGCAGGCGGAATACGAGCGCGCCCCAGAGGAACATCACGCAGATCTGCGTGAAGCCGAGCGTCCAGAGATAGACAAGTTTGCCGAGGAGCAGTTTTGTCAGCGTGAGGCGCGTGGTGAGGATGCGGTCGAGCGTGCCGCTTTCGTTTTCTTCGAGCAGCGCGCCGCCAGCGTTGGAGGCGGTGAAGAGCAGGAACATGACTCCGATGCCTGCCGCGTACAGCGCCGCGACGACGTTCGATTTGTTCTGGCCGATGACGTCGGTCTTGTCGATGCGGATGAGCGAATCGGACGAGCGCGCAGCCGCCGGCCGCGCGCTGAACGTGCGATAGCTCTTCATGTTCTGATCGAGATTCGCTTTCTGCTGCGCCGTCAACCCGCCGCTCCAGCGATCGACCTCGGTCACGCCGGCGTCCATCATCATCTCCGGCATCGCCATCATCATGTTCTTCTGCAGCAGCCCGCCCACGACCTGATCGGCGATGGGATCGGCGGAATCGGCGAGGAGCCGGAACGCGGGGCCGTTGCTGCCGCCGGCGAATTGAATCTTGGTGGTGCCGAAGCCTTTCGGGATCACCAGCGCGACCGGCGCATCGCCGGCGCGAATCGCTGCCTCCGCCGACTGCGCATCGAACGGAGTCGCGCTCTTTTTCGGAGTGGTCACGACATCAAGCGCCGACTCGCGTTTCAAAGCGTCGACGAGCCGCCGCGAGCTGTCGCTGCGATCGAGATCGGCGATAACGACGGTCGTCTTCGGCGTCTTCGATTTCTGCGCGCCGAAGATGCCGGCGAAGATCGAGAAGAAGACGATCGGAACGATGAAGCTGAGCATGAGCGCCGCACGGTCGCGGCGGAGATTGAGCCATCCGGCTCGGACGACAGAGGCGATCATTCGCGTAGACCCTTTCCGGTGAGGTGCAGGAAGACTTTTTCGAGCGAGGGCGACTTCATGGTCAGGTCGCGCACGGCGCTGCCTTGCGTTTCGGCCTCGCGCATGACGCGCAACATTTCCGCGGCGTCGTCGATGAGATGGGTGACGCGCGAGCCGTCGGCGAATTCGACGATGACTTCGCGCTTCGTGCCGATGGTGTCGCGCACCAGCTCATCCTTCGTGCCGGTGGCGATGACGCGTCCGGAGTCGATGACGGCGATGCGGTCGCAAAGGCGTTCCGCTTCTTCCATGTAGTGCGTTGTGTAGATGAGCGAAACGCCGTCGGCGCGAAGCGACTCGATCATCTGATAGATGCGCTCGCGCGACTGCGGATCGACGCCAACCGTCGGCTCATCGAGCAGCAATACGCGGGGCCGGTGCAGGACGCCGACGGCCATGTTGAGACGCCTCTTCATGCCGCCGGAGAACGATTTCACCGGCTCGGTCTTGCGGTCCGACAGCGCTGCCCAATCGAGTGAGCGCGTAATCGCCTCGTCGAGACTTTTTCCGCGGAGGCCGAGGTAGCGGCCGAAGACGGTGAGGTTCTCGTGCGATGAGAGATTCGGATACAGCGCGATCTCCTGCGGCACTACGCCAACCTCGGCACGTGCCTCGGTGTCGCCGGCTGGCGCTGCTTTGCCGAAGATGGTGACGGAGCCGGTGTCGGGCTGGACGCGGCCCATGATCGTCCGCACGAGCGTCGACTTTCCAGCGCCGTTCGGACCGAGCAGCCCGAGGACCTCGGAGGGCCGCAGGTCGAGCGAAACGCCGTCGAGCGCGCGGCGGGATGCGAACGTCTTCACGACGCTCTCGATTTGTAGTGGATTCATGCCGCCAATGTAGGGCGCGCGATGCGATCCGCCCCGTGTAGAAAGTCATGAAGGCGGGATGACAAATGTAAGGATAATCGGCACATGCGCTACGCACTGATGCTCGCTCTCATCGCTTCCGCCGCAGTCGCCCAGGAGCCGCCGAAGGTCACCGCCGCACCGGTAGACAAGACGCTTCACAGCACGTTGCTGCTGCCGAAGGACACGACCAAGCCGATGCCGATCGTGCTGTTGATTTCCGGATCCGGCCCGACCGACCGCAACGGAAATTCGCCGATGCTGAAGGGCAAAAACAACGCGCTGCTGATGGTGGCGGAAGGCTTGGCGTCGAATGGAATTGCCTCGCTACGCTACGACAAACGCGGCGTCGGCGAGAGCGCGGGCGCGATGGTGTCGGAAGCCGATCTGCGTTTCGACACCTACGTCGACGACGCGCTGTCGTGGTGCGAGCAGCTCCGCAAGGACAAGCGATTCACCGCCGTCATCATCGCCGGCCACAGCGAAGGCTCGCTGATCGGGATGCTGGCCGCGAAGCGCTGCAACGCGGACGGCTTCATCTCGATGTCGGGTGCCGGCCGCTCCGCTGCCGACATCCTCCGCACGCAACTGGCCGGCAAACTTCCACCCGAGCTTGCGGCGCAGAGTGACGCGATCCTGAAGAATCTCGAAGCCGGCAGGACGACAGAGAACCCGCCGCCGGCGCTGGACGCAATCTACCGTCCGAGCGTGCAACCGTACCTGATCTCCTGGTTCCGCTACGACCCGGCGAAGTGGATCGCCACGCTGACTGTCCCGGTGCTCATCGTGCAGGGAACGACCGACCTGCAAGTCACTGTCGACGACGCCAAGCGGCTCGCCGCGGCGAATCCGAAAGCGAAGCTGCTCCTGATCGAAGGGATGAACCACGTCCTCAAGGAAGTCCCGGACGATCGCGACAAGCAGATCGCCTCCTACAGCAACCCCGACCTGCGGTTGGCTCCGGAGTTTTTGGTGGGCATCGTCGATTTTGTGCGGAAGGTGGGGAAGTAGGCCATTTTCACGCGCGCTGGTTTGAAGCTCGCGTAGCGGCGCGTTTCTGCATCCAGACCATGATGCCGTAGAGGATCGCGACGGCGACTCCGAAGCCGACCAGCCACATGGACTTGGATGAGAGCGCGTTGCGGAGGGCGTCGGGGTCCTTCATCAGTGCGGGTTGATCGCCGAGGACCTTCATGCCGAACCAGGCCAGCGCGCCGTTGAAGAGTCCGGCGCCGAGGATGGTCATTAGCGAGAAACGGGCGAACGGCATCCGGAAAAGGCCGGCCGGGATTGAGATGACGTGGCGGATGACCGGCAGCAATCGCGCTACGAAAATGCCGCCGGAGCCGTAGGTTTCGAACCAATGATCGGCGGCTTCGATTTTCGAGGGCGACATCAGAACGAAGCGGCCGTAGCGATTCACGAGCGGGCGTCCGAGTTTGTAGGCGATCCAGTAGCTGGCAGCGGAGCCGGCCCACGATCCCGCGGTTGCGGCCACGATCACCACCGCGAGGTTGAAGCGGCCCTGCGACGCCCAGTACGCGGCTGGCGGCATCACGATTTCGGCGGGAATCGGCAGCGCTGTCGACTCGAAGGCCATCATCAGGAAGATCCCGATGTAGCCCCAGTCGTTGATGAATTGCATCCAGGTGAGGAAAAAGTGGTGGAACCAGCTCATAGGGCGCGCAATCCTACTCGAAAGGTGAGTGCTACGATCGCGCCATGCAGCCCGATCGCTACGATGTGATCATTCTCGGCGGCGCGTTCAGCGGCGCGTCGACGGCGATCCTTCTGCGCCGCGATCATCCGCAACTTCGTGTGCTCATCGTCGAAAAGTCGGAAGCCTTCGACGCGAAGGTCGGCGAGGCCACGACCGAGATGTCGGCCATGTTCCTGACGCGCCGCCTGGCCATGTGGCATCACCTCGAAGCCGAGCAATTGCCGAAAGAGGGATTGCGCTACTGGTTTACGAACAACAAGGTGACCGGTCACGCCAATGCGACCGAGGGTGGTGGGTTCATTCGCAGCGCGGTGCCTGCGTTTCAGTTGCGGCGTGACGCTCTCGATGAGTATTTGTTGAAGACAGCGGTCGATGAAGGCGCGGAGTTGCTGCGTCCGGCGAAGGCGCGCGACGTCGAGCTGAACGACTTCGACAACAAGTTGACCATCGAAGTTGGGGACGAGGTTCGCGAACTTCATTGCCGCTGGCTCCTCGACGCCACAGGACGCGTCAACTTTCTAGGCCGGCGGCTGAATCTCATCGAGCGCAATGACGAGCATCCGGTTGCCGCGATCTGGTGCCGCTGGAACGGAGTCCGTCACATCGACGACATCGCCGCGCGTTCCGGCGATCTCGCGGCGCGCAACGTCAGCTCGCGCAGGCTGGCCACGAATCACTACGCAGGGTTCGGCTATTGGATCTGGGTCATTCCGCTCGGGAACGGCGAGACGTCGATCGGCGTCGTCTTCGACAAGCGCCTCATCGATCTCCATCACAGCAAAGACCGCGCGGCCGATTTCATCGCCTTCCTGAACGCGATTCCTGCACTGGCGGAGCTTCTCGACGGAGCGTCGCCGCGCCTCGACGATCTCCGTTTCTACTCGCATCTCCCGTACGTTTCGAAGCAGTACATGGGCAACGGCTGGGCGCTCCTTGGCGACGCGGCCGCGTTCCTCGATCCGTACTACTCGCCCGGACTCGATCACGCGTCGTTCACCGCCGAGGCGACGGCGGAGATCGTGGGGATGGATGCCAAAGGGGAGGACATCGCGACGCGAATCGTCGAGCACAACGAAGCCTTCGCGCGTTCGTACGTTCGATTCTTCCGCTCGATTTACAAAGACAAGTACTACTACATGGGCGAGGCCGACCTGCTCACGGCAGCGATGATTCTCGATACGGCGCACTACTACATTTTCGTAGTCATCCCTGCGTATCGCTTCGCAAAGAAATTTCTATGGATGCCGGTGCTCGGGCCGAAGCCGGCGTTTTTCAGCTACCACTTCATCAAGTTTTACCACCGCCGCTTCAAGGCGATCGCGCTGGCGCGGCGCGCGGCGGGCGAGGCCGGCGCGCGCAACGATGGGCGACGCATCAAGGCGTACTTCAACCTCAATTTCTCGCCGATGCACATGTTCCTTCGCGGCCTGAAGCTGTGGATGTTGGCCGAGGCGGACAACGTGCGGCTGCAGTTGCGGCGGCTGTTTGGCCGGCGCCCCGCGACAACTCCGGCGGCCGAGGGCGTCGAAGCACGAGGATGAACCGCCGCGTGGCCATCGTGTTCGATCGCGAATTCGGCGATCGCCTGCTGACGCTGGTGATGCGGACGCCGGTCTGGATCGTGGAGAGCGGTGCCAATCGGTCCGCCGTAGCCGAGGCGATGAATCGCGCCAACGAATGGCCGCAGATCAGCGTGACCGTGTTTCGTCCGACGGACGAGCTGAAACATCTCCTGTCGCAAATCGGCCATCCGCAGCGGGTGGATGTGATCGGGCTCCCGCTCGGCGATGACGTTCGCGAGGCGATGCGCGTCGCTGGTTTCACGCAGGTCGTCGAGACAAGCGAAGGTTTTCGCGCGACTTGAGAGAGATTTCAACCACAAAGACACAAAGGACACAAAGGGGATCTCTTCGTGTCCTTTGTGTCTTTGTGGTGATAAGCCTTTCAGAGTGCGGCGAGAGCCGCCCGCTTCACCTTCCCACGCTCATCGACCGGAATCGACTCGATCAGTTTCACGATGCGCGGAACTTTGTGCGGCGAGAGATGCGACAGGCAAAAGGCGCGGATCTGTTCGCGTGTGACGTCAGGGTTCGCGACGACTGCCGCCGCGACGACGTCGCCGCGCGCACCGGCTGGCTCGCCGTAGACCTTCGCCTCGCGCACGCCTTCGATCTGGAGTAGCACCTGCTCGACCTCGCGCGGGTTCACTTTCTTGCCGGCGGTGTTGATCAACTCGCTGGCACGGCCGGTGATGGCGATTTCGCCGTCCTCGCGAACATCGACGAGATCGTCGGTGACGAAGACTCCGTCGTCGAACGGCTGAAACGTCGTCGCATCGTGCAGATAGCCGAGGGCGACGTTGGCGCCGCTGACGGTAAGTCGGCCACGTTTCGAAGTCAGCGTCACGTTCTCCATCGCGCGTCCGACCGTTCCACGTTCCACCGCCGCTCCCGCGCGGTCGTAGGTAATTCCGCCGCATTCGCTGCAGCCGTAGAACGTGTGGATCGGGATTCCGAAGCGCTCGCGAAATTTGCGCGATACGACCGGCGGCAGCGGCGCGCCGGCCGAGAGAAACGTTCGAACGGTTTCGAATTCGCCAGCGCCGGCTGTAATCAGGTGATCGAACACCATCGGAATCAGCGGCGCGACGGTGCACGAGAATCGGTTGCAAAGCGTCAGCACCGACTGCGGCAGGTAATCGTTCGAGATCACGACCGCCGTCCCTTGCACGAAGAGCGGCGAAACGAGATTCGAGAACCCGTACGAATGCGACATCGGAATCGCGCCGAGGTTGATGTCGTCCGGCCGGATGTCCATCGTCTCGCAGATGTTGACGGCGTCCGCGATGAGGTTCGCTTCCGTGGCCACGATGCCTTTCGGCATGCCGGTCGAGCCGGACGTCAACTTGATCAATCGCGCGCCGGCGGGAAGGTTCGGCCGGGCCGCCGTGCGCGTCGAGATGCCGGCTTGATTGACGAGGCCACGAGCTTCGAAGTGATCGAGCACCTTGCCGACTTCCGAATCGGTCGCGTCGCGATCGATGAGGATCGCGACCAGCTTATTCTTCAGCACCGCGCCAAGTGCGGCGATGAGATCGACGGAATTCGGGAGCTGGATGGCGACGATGTCGTTGGCCCGAAACCCGGCATCGGCAAAGAGTGCGGCAAGCTCGTCGATCCTTGAGGCGAGCCCTGCCCGGGAGGTCACGCCACCCGTCCCGCCATCGATCAGCGCCACCGCCTCGGGCCGGGCAGCCGCAAGTGCAAGGAAACGTTCGAACATGGACGTTGGGGGAGGGAGGATAGAGTCGGCATCCGGGAAGGTCAACCCGCTAAGGCGTGCGCCCGCAGCCGAACGTGCTGTACGGCGACACGCCAGTAGGACCTGTTTGCAGTTCAGTGTCCGACCGTGCGGCGACGACCCGGTGCCTCAATGATCGCGAAACGCCGAATGGCATTGTTCGAGGTATCGGCGATGAGGATCGACCCGTCGGGCGCGATGCGAAGTCCTACCGGACCCGCGAATTTTGCAGACGCGGCAAGCCCGTCCGCAAATCCTGGTACACCGGGCGTCCCCGCGATGGTCACCAGCATCCCGTCGGTCGTGATCATGCGGATGGCGTGGTTACTGGTATCCGCGATGAAGATCTCGCCCTTTGCGTTGATGTCGATTCCCGATGGTGAATTCAGGTGAGCGGACCGCGCGGGGCCGTCGTTGTTTCCGGCAACACCCAGTTCACCGGCAATCGTGGTCACGGTGCCATCCGGAGCGATTTTGCGAATGGCGTGGTTACCTGTGTCGGCGACATACAGGCTGCCATCCGGGCCGGCGACGACTCCGCGCGGGCTGTTGAAGCGTGCCGCGGCACCAACGCCATCGAGCCCTCCGGGCTGGCCTGCCAGACCGGCGATCGTTTCGACATTCCGAGGTTGTGGGCAGGCTTCGAAGGAGGACGCGAAGCGGACCTGGCGAATGGTGTGATTGCCGGTATCCGCGATGTAGAGCCTTCGCTTGTCGTACGGAAAGCTATCGGCGTAATCCCACGACAGCGCCAGTCCACCCGGCGTCCGGAACTGCGCAACCGGAGTGTTGCCGCTGGAAGGGCCTGAACGGCCGTCGACGCTCCCGGGCGTGTTGCCGACGCCGATGAACGGCGAGACGTCATCGCGGGCAGCAAGCACTCCGACCATCGATACCAGCACGATCTGATGCGCGCCGCTGCTGGCGACGAACATTCCGCTGTCGTATTGGCTGCCTCCACAGCCGGCGTTGAGCGGCTCCGTGACGATTCCTCCGCCGAGCGGCCCGCCGAAGTCCCAATTAATAGGATTGCCGCCCGGGATGTCGGAGAGCCTTTGGACAACGTTATAAGTGGAGACGCCGTTCGCCGAGATCAGGCGGATCGATTCGTTGAGACGGTCGACCACGAAGATGTCGCCCGCTGCTGGCCAACCGGGGCTGTATCGCCCGTTTCGAACGATGTCGATCCATGTAGGCCGGTTGAAGGTGGCCGAGGCAGCGGGCCCGTTCTGGAATCCAGCCAGCCCCGGAACTCCCGCCACGGTCGAGACCACGGCGATCGTCTTGTCCGCGGCCAGAGCGGAGATTGCCAGGCACATGGTGAAAGAAAGTGCTGGAAGTAAGGATCGCATTTGCCGATCTTACTCCCGACGTACGCCCGCCGTCACCGCCGTGCCCGGCACGTTGTTGCGTTACGATCCCGCCCTCATGACCGACGTCGTAATCATCGGAGGCGGTCCGGCGGGTTCGACTGCCGCGACGCTGCTGGCAAGAAAAGGATTCTCCGTTACGCTGCTCGAACGGGAGCGGTTTCCGCGGTTCCAGGTCGGCGAGTCTCTGCTGCCGTACAACAACGATCTCTTCGACCGGCTCGGCGTTACCGTTCCGCTGGCGCAGGGGACGTTCACTCCGAAGTACGGTGCTGGCTTCGTCACCGCGGATGGGGCGCTTGGTTATACGTTCCGGTTTCGCGAGAACCTGCCCGAGGCGTATCACTCGTCGTTCCAGGTCAAGCGGGCGGAGTTCGATGAACTGCTGCTGCGCAATGCCGCTGCGAATGGCGTCGATGTTCGCGAAGAGACGGCGGTGACGGCAGTCGATCTTGCGGATCCCAAACGCGCGACGGTCACGACATCCAACGGCGAGAGCATCGAGGCGCGCTTCGTTGTCGATGCCAGCGGCCACGGCGCGTTTCTCGGCAATCGCAATGGCGACAAGGATGATGTTGAGGAGCTGAAAAAAGTCGCCGTCTTCGCGCACTTCAAAAACGTTCCGCGTCCAGAGGGGCGCGATGCCGGCAACACCATCATCGTCGTGTTGCGCGACGCCTGGTTCTGGCTGATCCCCGTCAGCGCGGACACGATGAGCGTCGGCCTCGTCGTCAGCCGCGACCACCTGCGCGGCTGCGGATTGACGCCCGAGGAGTTGCTGCGGCGGACGATCGACGGCGCGCCGTATCTCGCGGAGCGGATGAAAGATGCCGAGCAGGTCACGCAGGTCTATGTCCGTCGCGACTTCTCCTTCATGGTGAAGCGGAGAACGGGAAAGAACTTCGCGATGATCGGCGACGCGGCAGGTTTCCTCGATCCGATTTTCTCGACCGGCGTTTTCATGGCCATGAAGTCGGCCGACATCGCCGCGGACGCCATCGAGCAGCGGCTGCGCAACGGCAGCACGCGGCTGCTGCGGCGTTACGACCGCTCGTTCCAGTCGGCGATGGACAAGTACTTCCGATTCATCGCCAACTTCTACAGCCGCGAATTTCTTGAGGTCTTCCTGCAGCCGAAGACTGATTACGGACTGATCCCGGTCATCACTGGCATCCTGGCGGGCAACATCTTCGAGCGGCAGAGCCGCGCGAAGCTGGCGCTGTTTTTCTTTTTCGTGCGCGTGCAGAAGATGTTCGGCGGGATCGCGCCACCGATCGCCTGGCAGGAGTTGCCCGGCCCCGCAAGTATGTGAGAATGCCGCAGCCCATGAATGACCTGAAACGAAAACTGAAAGAGCTTCTGATCGAGCGCCTCAAGTTCGAAGACATGACCCCCGACGACATCAAGGATGACGATCCGCTCTTCGCCGGCGGCCTCGGCCTGGATTCGATCGACGCGCTCGAGATCGTTGTGATGCTGGAGACCGAGTTCGGCATCAAGGTGAAGAACGAATCGGCCGCGCGCGACAACTTCCACTCGGTGGCGTCGCTCGCGGAGTTCGTGAAACACCGGCTGGCCGATCAACAACAGGCGCCGGTGTGAGCTGGCTGGCCAGCCTGCCGCATCAGATTCCGTTCCGCGCCGCGTCCGCCGCCACACGCATCGACGAAAAAACGATCGAGGGCGTGTACGTCTGCACGGCGGACGATGTGATCCCGTCCTCGGTCATGGCAGTCGAAGCGATGGCGCAGCTCGGCGGCGGTTTGGCGTTTACTTCCCAGGCGTTCCTGACCGGCATTGACGGATGTGAAGTCGACCGCGCGATCGAAGCGGGCGATGTGATCCGGTTCGTGGTGACGCTCGACGCAAATTTCGGCCGAACGTTCCGCTTCACCGGCAGCGGCGCGATCGATGGAGTAGAAGTGATTCGCGGCAGGTTTTATCTCGCGCTGTCATCGTGAAAATCAATTCACCACAGAGACACAGAGATCACTGAGATTCTCTGTGTCCTCTGTGCCTCTGTGGTGAGCTTCTTTCCGCAGAACCAATGCGCAACGCTGATACGACAACCCGCCTCGCCGTCACCGGCGTTGGGATCATCTGCTCGATCGGGCGGAATCGATCGGAAGTGTGGAAATCGATCGTCGAGTCGCGCCCCGGGATCGGAAAGTTGTCGAAGTTTCCCGGCGAAACCTTTCCGACCGATGTCGCCGCGGAAGTTGGCGACATCGATGATCTGCTGCCGGTTGATAAACGTGCGACCAGGCGGATGTCGCGCAGCGATCTCCTGGCAGTGATCGCCGCGACCGAAGCGATCGAGCAGGCGGACGAAGGCGCGACGACTGCGTTGCCGCGCAATCGCGCAATCGTTTCCACCGGCACGTCGACTGGCGGACTGCTCGAAGGGGAGAGCTTTTTCTTTGACCGTCTCGTGCGCGGACGCCGCCGTGTTGCCTCGTCGCGCGTGTTGCAGCAACCGACGTCGGGTCCCTCGGATGCCGTCGCCCGCGCGCTGAACCTCGGCGGCGGCGTGCTTTCGAACGCGACCGCGTGTGCATCGGCCGGTGCCGCGATCGGAATGGCCGGCGATCTGCTCCGTTCGCATCACGCGGACGTCGCGATTGCCGGCGGCAGCGACGCGCTCTGCCGGCTCACGTACAGCGGATTCAATGTCCTCCAGGCGGTCGACGACAATCCATGCGCTCCGTTCTCCGCCGGACGCAAAGGCATCACGCTCGGCGAAGGCGCCGCGTATCTCGTCATCGAGCGCTGGGACGACGCGCTCGCCCGCGGCGCGACGATCCTCGCGGAGCTCTGCGGCTACGGCGCGACGTGCGATGCGCACCATCCGACCGCGCCGCACGAAGAGGGCCGAGGCGCGCAAGCGGCCATGCGCGGCGCGTTGGCCGAGGCTGCTGACGGTCAACACGTTGACTACATCAACGCGCACGGTACCGGCACGTTGTTGAACGACTCCGCCGAGACCAAAGCGATTCTCGCCGCGGTTGGCGGAGATGTCCCTGTTTCGTCGAGCAAGTCGTACTTCGGCCACACGCTCGGCGCCGCCGGCGGCATCGAAGCGGTGGTCAGCGTTCTCGCGCTCCAGCACCAGCTCGCGCCGCCGACGCTGCGGCTCGATACTCCCGCCGACGACTGCACGCTCGACTACATCCCGCACACGCCCCGGCCGATGGCGATGACGAACGTGCTGTCGAACACCTTCGGCTTCGGCGGCTCGAACGTGTCCTTACTTTTTCGGTCGGCGTCGTAAAGTGGCGGCATGAGTCGCGTTGCCATTACCGGCATCGGAATCGTTGCGCCCGGCGCAGTCGGGATCGAACCGTTTCGCGCGCTGCTCGACGCCGGGACGAGTGCGATCGCACCGGTAGAGCGCTTTGACACGGAGGGACTTGCCGCGCACAACGCAGGGCTGGTCATCGACTTCAAAGCGCGCGACTACATCCCGGCCATGAAGCTGCGGCGGATGAATACGCTTTCGCGCTACGCCGTCGCCGCAACGCGCTTAGCTCTCGACGACGCCGGCACCACATTGCCCAATGACGCCGGCGTTGCTCTCGGCACTGCCTTCGGCCCGGTGCAGACCTCGGTCGACTACATGCAGGAGTACGTCGCGAAGGGCGCCGCGCTCGCGCCGCCGCAGCTCTTCGCCGAGTCGGTCGCGAACGCGCCTGGCTCGCACATTGCGATCGATCTCGACCTGCGCGGCTTCAACGTCACCATCACGCAACGGGAGTCCTCTCTGTTGGCCGCGGCCATGTTTGCGAGTGGGCAGATCGTGAAAGGAACCGTTCCTTCGGCGATCATTGGCGGAGTGGAAGAGGTCAACGAGATGGTCTTCTCCGTTCTCGATCGACTCGGCGCGTTGGCGCACGCTGATGGCGTCCTTCCGGAAGGGATGCGGCCGTTCGACGCGCGGCGCAACGGCATGTCGATTGGAGAAGGCAGCGCGATGTTCATCGCCGAGGGTGAGCCGTCGCGCGCGCCGTACGGATGGATCGCGGGCTTCGGCATCGCCCGCGACACGACCGCCACGATTTCGGATTGGGGAACGGGCGACGCGCACGTGGCCACAGCAATGCAAGCAGCGATCGATGATGCGGGCATTTCGATTTCGGAAATCGATGCGGTCTACGCCTCGGCGAATGGAACGAAGCGCGGTGACCTCCTGGAGATCCGCGCGGTTCAACGGCTCTTCGGTGACGACGTTCCGCCGGTCGTTGCGACGAAGGCGTATTTCGGCGAATACGCGGCAGGCGGCGGGTTGCAGCTCGCCGCGGCATTGCTCGCCATGCGCGATCAGAAGCTGCATGCATCGTTTGGATTCGATGAGCCGGATTCGCACATGCGATTTGCCGCGGTGCGCGAATCGCGGCCTGCGAAACTTCGGAACATCCTCGTCAACTCCATCTCGGCCGGCGGCGGCATCGTCTGCGCGGTGATCGCGAAGGAGCGCGCATGAAAGTCCTCGCGCTCATCCCCGCGCTGAACGCAGAGTCGAGCATCGGCGCGGTGATTCGGGACTGCAAGGCGGTTAACGAGGATGTCGTCGTGATCGACGACGGCTCCGCCGATCGAACGGCCGAAGTGGCGCGTGCTGCGGGAGCGCAGGTCGTGACGCATCCCATCAATCGCGGCAAAGGCGCGGCGCTCAAGACCGGATTCGCGTACGCGCTCGAGTACGGATTCGAGGCCGTCATCACGCTCGATGCCGACGGCCAGCATCTGCCGCGCGAGATTCCGAAGTTTCTGGCCGCGCATGCGGAGACCGGCGCGGACCTCATCATCGGAGGACGCGCCCATCTCTTCGGCGAGATGTTGCCGCGCCGCCGTTTCGCGAACCGTTTTTCGGCGCGCTGCATCGCGTACGCCGCCAAGACGAATGTGACCGATTCGCAGAGCGGCTTCCGGCTCTACTCCGCGCGGCTCCTTGCCGGGATCCGCCTGCGCAGCGACGGTTTCGACATGGAGAGCGAAGTGATCGTCCAGGCCGGCTGCCGCGGCTTCAAGGTCATTACCATCCCGATCGACCTCGGATTTGTCGACGGCCAGTCGACCAGCCACTACAAGCCGCTCGGCGATACCCTGCGAATCGCGTGGACGGTCATTCGCGCGCGCTACTTCTGGCGGTAAGGCGTAGTGCGGACGTCCTCGTCTGCATCCGGCGCGGCGTCCCGCCCGCCGGTGGTTTCTGAGATTTTTTCGAAGATTGCGATGAATCCCAGAAACCCCCGTCGGGCGAGACGCCACGCCGGATGCAGGCGTGACGCCCGCACTACTTTTTAGGTACCGCCGTCGTCGCAGCCGGCAGATCGCTCTTGGCCAGCGGCTTCCGCGGCATCATCTCGGGACGATTGGCCGCTTCCCACACGAACGTGGCCATGACCACCGCTGCCTGCATCAGATCTTCGCGCTGCAAACGGTCGTAGACGTCGTAGTTCGTGTGATGCGTGCGCTGTTCGTATTCGACTTCGTCCTGGATGAACTGGAAGCCGGGCAGTCCGACGCCGTCGAATGAGACGTGATCGGTGCTGCCGGTGTTGCGCTCGGTGACCGTGGTGACGCCGAGATCCTTGAGCGGCTCGATCCACGACTGGAAGATCGGCGCGACGGCGTAATTCTCCTGCGCGTAGACACCGCGAATCTTGCCCGTGCCGTTGTCGAGGTTGAAGTACGCCGAGAGTTTGGCGTGCTCCGGCTTGAACGTGAGCGGTCCCGCATTGGCGCGCATTGCGGCGGGAATGTCACGTTCTGCGGCCGTCGGCTCCGGACGCGATGCGAAATGTTCGGAGACGTAGGCGCGCGATCCGAGAAGGCCTTCCTCTTCGCCGCTCCAGAGCGCGATGCGGATGGTGCGCTTCGGCGCGATGCCGATCGCCTTGATGATGCGCGCTGCTTCCATCGCCACGACCACGCCCGCGCCGTTGTCGGTCGCGCCGGTGCCGCCGTGCCATGAGTCGAGGTGACCGCCGAGCATCACGATCTCCCCCTTTTTGTCGCTGCCCGGGATCTCGGCGATCGTGTTGTAAGCGTTCTTGTCGTCGTCGTAGTACGTCGTCTTGACGTTGACCTCGAGCGTGACGTCTTTCTTCAGATCGACGAGGCGAGCGAGTCGGTTGTAGTGCTCGGTCGACATCACGATCGACGGCACCGGGTAGCTTTCACCGTCCTTCTGCGTGCCGGCGCCCTGCACGTGGAAGTTGCCGAAGTCGGCGCTGTCGGAGTCGATCATCACCAGCGGCTTTTCTTCGCCGAGGAACTTCGTGAGCGCCTTGCGGAACGCGTTGCGCTTCACGATCTCTTCGCGCGTGAAGCGAGGTTTGCCTGGCAACTCGTACGTTTGTAGATCACTGAGCATCTTGTCGGTAGCGCGCGAGAACTGCGCCTGATCATGCGGCTTGAGCTCGCGCGGGTCGCCGTTCAGGACGATCTTGCCCGCGAGCTTGCCGCGATATTTTTCGATGTCTTCGACGGTCTCGATCTTCACGCGGACCGGCTTGCCGGTGATGACGCCGTTCGTTCCCGGCGTCCATGCGCGCGGCAGCGCCCAGAGCTGCGCGACGTCCGGCGCGGTCATGCGCACGGTGCATTCTTCGTACGACCAGCCGCGCCCAAATGGGCCCCAGCTCTCGAGATGCGCGTTGGTGAGACCGAACGCGGTGAGCTTGTCGCGCGTCCATTCGTTGGCGCGTTTCATGTTCGGCGAGCCGGTCAGCCGCGGTCCGACGAAGTCCATCAACTCCTCGGCTGTCTCCATGACCTTCGAGTTGCGGAAACCTTCCTGACGGATGCGGTTCTGCATCATCGGGTCGGGCGTGTCGGCGGCGAAAACGGAAGTCGCGACGAGCGCGAGGAGAACGAGTGTTCTTTTCATGGCCGCGCAGTCTAGCGGAATCGTGTGGGACGGACGATGTCATCCTGAGGCTGCCGGAGGCGTTGAAGCGCGAAGCGCGGAACGCCGGAGGACGGCGAAGGATCCCCCGGTGCTTGCGTTTGGTTTGCCGCCGCCCCACCCGGGTTAACAGTCGGGGGTCCTTCGACCGTCCTACGCTGCTACGGCTTCGCCTGCGCAGCTCCGGCGGCTCAGGATGACAGCGGCGACCTCAGAGTTCCAACTCACCCCAATCGACGGCGGTGGGCACGTTCGATTTTGCGAAGATCGTATTCAGCATCTCCTCGGGCGTATAGATGCGGACGTCGCCGAACTCGCTCGGACGCCGGTTTTTCATCGTGAACAGCGCGCGTTGCGAGGCGTACTCGAAGTTCGCGTGGAAGTCGTCGTCCTTCTTCTGATCGAACATCGAGCGGAGGACGTTGAGCTGGCTGGAAAGATGATCGGCGGGGTCGGAAGAAGCGGCTGCCGACTTCTGCTGCTTCGCGCTTTTGCGCCGAGGTTGATCGATGCCGATTGCCATGGCGCGAAGATCGTCGAGCTCCTGAGCCACGCGGTTGCTCTTCGCGATTTTTTTGCCTTCCGGAGGGAGCAGAAACGCAGGAATCTTGTTGCAGTTCGCGCGATGGATGGCGTCGCTGCGCGTGATCCATCCGAGGTTCGTGACGCCGCAGCGCGCGGAAACGTTGGCGGTCAGGTTCTCGATGAACGGCTTCACGGCCGTCTGGAACGAATCGTCGACGCCGTTGAAAAGATTCAGGACGTAGTGAACGCGGAACTCGTCGAGCGTCTGTTGAACCGTGCGCGTGATGGGGTGATCGCCGAGGTTGCCGGCGAGGTCGTCGGCGAACGCATCGAGATTGCCGACCGAGGAATCGTAGACATCCTCGACCTGATCGATCAGCTCATTGATCAGCCGCCAGAAGTCAAGTTTTCCATCCACCGTAGAGAAAAACGGCGACTCCTTGCTGAAGATCAGCCGCAATTTGCGGAAGAGGATGGCTTTGACGATGTCCGAGGCTGCCAGCGTGGCGCTGGGAAGATGCGGCGTGAAGATCAGGATGCCGGAGTTGGAGAACGGCAGAAAGTCGATGACGTTCGAATCGAGTCCGGCGCGCATGTCGAGGATGACGTAGTCGGCGTCGAGACCGTTGATCGCTTCGATCAGCCGTCCTTTGTTCGCAGCGCCGAAGTTCGTGATCTCGTCGATGAGGTGCATCGGTCCGGCCACGAATCCGAAATTGCGGAAGGTGCCTTTGGGATCGAGCTTGTCATCGAGATGCGTGACGCAGCGGTTGAGCGACTCGCCCTTGCGAAAGAAATGGTAGAGGTCCTTCTCGATCGGGACGTCGATGGCGTTGCGGATGGCGGACGTGCCGGTGTCGAGATCGACGAGCACAGTCCGGCCATGACGCGAGAGGGCAAGCGAGAAATTGATTGCGAAGGTCGTCTTGCCGACCCCACCTTTGCCGGAAGAGATCGGGATGATCCGTTTGATGGGCCACGCTGGTAGGGGACTTCGCGGCGGAGTGTAGCACCGCGCTTTGCTGCTAAAATCGCGCGACCGTGCTCCCGTCATCGTTCTATCGGAAGTTCGCGCTCTTCGCGGAGCTCGATGAGCGCGAGCTGGCATCGATCGCCGCCGTCGCCAAGACGCGCCGCTACGCAAAGGACGACGCGGTCTTTCACGCGGACGAGATCGGCGACGTCTTCTACCTGATCCGCGAAGGGCAGGTGAAGGTGACGATGACCTCGCCAGAGGGGAAGGAGATCATCCTCTCGATCCTGGCGGCCGGCGATTTCTTCGGCGAGATGGCGCTCTTCGACAACGAGCCGCGCTCGGCCACGGTCATCGCCATCGAGCCGCTCGAGGTCGTGTCGATCTGGCGCACCGACTTCCTGCACATCCTCAGTGAGAACTTTCCCATCACGCAGAAAGTGCTCGGCGAGCTTTCGAAGCGGTTGCGGAATGCATCGAACCGGATCGAGTCGCTGGCCACGATGGACGTCTACGGTCGGCTGGCGCGTTTCTTCCTCGACCTTGCGCGGCAGAGCGGCAAAGTGATCGACAACGAGTACGTCGCGGTGATCCGGCCGACGCATCAGGCCATCGCGAACATGATCGGGACGTCGCGCGAGACGGTGTCGCGGCTGATTCACGATCTGATGAAGCAGAACCTGCTGCTGTCCGAGGGGAAGACGATCTACCTTCGCAAATCGGCGCTCGACCAGTTCCGCGCGGAGCTGTGAGCCTGTCATCCTGAGCCGCCGGAGGCGTTGGAGCGCGAAGCGCGTAACGCCGCAGGACGGTCGAAGGACCCCCTCAATGCTTGCATCGTGGTTTACCGCCGCCCGTCCCTGGTTATCAGTAAGAGGGTCCTTCGACCGTCCTCCGCGACTGCGCCTTCGGCTTCGTCGCTCCGGCGGCTCAGGATGACAGACGCCACGGCGCGCTTCCTCGTTACGGCGTAACCGCGTAACCTGCGCAACTTCGATGCTCACGATCCCGAACGCGCTCACCCTGCTCCGCCTCTTCGCAGTGCCTGTATTCATCTACGCGTCGTTCCGCGGCGAATATCGGATTGCGTTCTTCATCTTCGCGGGCGCGGCGGTGACCGATTTCCTCGATGGCGTCATCGCACGCCGCTTCAATCAACGTTCGCACCTCGGCGCCATTCTCGATCCCGCAGCCGACAAAACGATGATGGCCTGCGGCTATCTTTTCTACACGCTTCGCGATGGATTGCCGGTGGCCGGAATCCCGGTCTGGCTGACCTTCACTGTTTTCAGCCGCGATTTCTTCATCATCACCGTTATCTACCTGCTCTATACGCGCGTGCAACTGACGCATTTTCCGCCGTCGTGGGCAGGCAAGATTTCCACGGTCGTCCAGGCGGTTACCCTCGGCATTACCATCGCCGCAAACGCGTTCGGCCCGAGCCTTCTGCCGTTCCTGGAAATCCTTTTCCGGATTGCGGTCGTGACCACGCTCTTCTCGGCGTGGGACTACCTTCGCAAGGGGAAGGCGATGCTGCCGGCGCGTCCTTGACCGCGTCCGCATCGTCTGCCTAGAATGCGCGGCTCGCACGGCGAAATAGATACCGGGCGCGAGCAGTTAGCGGGTATCCCGAGCCTCCATAGCTCAATTGGTAGAGCAGCAGACTCTTAATCTGTTGGTTCTAGGTTCGAGTCCTAGTGGGGGCACCAAATCAAGTACGATGACGAGGACCGGGCGCGCGCTCGGTCCTTTTTGCATTCGGGCGAAAGTGGCGGAACTGGCAGACGCGCTGGACTTAGGATCCAGTGGCCCAAAGCCGTGCGGGTTCGAGTCCCGCCTTTCGCACCAATCCAGCCGAAAATCCATCCGAAGGTCGTCA
>JAFAOU010000031.1 GCA_019247495.1 Acidobacteriota bacterium | reverse complement strand
ACCCACGTCACCCGCGTCTCCGGCCGCCTCGGCCTGACCGCAAACACCGACGCCGAAAAAATCGAGCAGGACCTGATGCCGCTGATCCCGAAAAAGGAATGGACGAACTTCTCCCACCGCCTCATCGCCCACGGCCGCACGATCTGCGTCGCGCGTAAGCCGAAATGCGCGCAGTGCGCGTTGAATGACTTGTGTCCGAGCGCGGAGGAACCGCCTGAGTGATCCGCAGATTTACGCAGATGGACACAGATACAGCGAAGCCATCTGTGTGAATCTGCGTCATCTGCGGATCAAGGTAGATCCACCGTCCCCAATTTCGTCCAAGGACCACACCTCGCGATTCTCCACACCGTCTTCGCGCCGCCGACGAGGAACCCGTGTTTGCGGATCGATTCGTGGCCGTACCAGGAGCAGGTCGGTTGGAAGCGGCATTGGATGACGCCGTGGAGGTGGGGGGAGACGAGCGCGCGGTAGGTGTCGATGGCGGCGACAGTCGCGCGGGCGTCGAAGGCGTAGCGGGGCGGCACGAGGAGGTCGTGCGCGATCCAGGCGGCGAAGATTGAGACGAGGATTAGCCGCGTTCGGCGGCTTTGGCTTCGTCCCATAGGGCGTCCATTTCTTCGAGGGTCAGTTGATCGACGTTGCGGCCGGATTCGCGGACGCGCGACTCCATCGATTCGAATCGCCGCGAGAATTTGCGGTTCGTCGACTGCAGTGCCTCCTCGGCATTCACATTCAGCTTGCGGGCGATGTTGGCGATCGTGAACAGGAGGTCGCCGACTTCTTCTTCGACATGCGACGCATCGCCGGAGTCGATCGCCTCGTGCAGTTCGGCAATCTCTTCGTCGAGTTTGTGAAACACATCCTCGGTGCGTCGCCAGTCGAAGCCGACGCGCGCGGCTTTCTCGGTCAGGCGCGACGCGCGCAGCAGCGCGGGCAGCGATTGTGGGACGCCGGCCAGCACGCTCTTGTTCTCCGCTTTGCGCTCTTCGTTCTTCTGCTTTTCCCAGTTGACGAGGACCTGATCGGCATCGTTTGCTTCGACGTTGCCGAAAACGTGCGGATGGCGGCGGACGAGTTTGTCGTGAATGGCGGTGATGGCGTCGTAGATGTCGAACGAGCCTTCTTCGCGCGTCAGCTCGGCGATGAAAACCGCTTGCAGCAGGAAGTCGCCTAACTCCTCGGCCAGCGACGCGCGGTCATCGCGGTCGATGGCGTCGACGACTTCGTACGACTCCTCGATCACGAACGGCTTCAGACTGGGCAGCGTCTGCTTCCTGTCCCAGGGACAGCCGTTCGGGCCGCGGAGGGTTTGCATGAGCTGCACGAGCTCGTCAAAGGAACGTTTCGGCATGGAACGCATTCTATGCGGCTGGTGGTAGCATCTCGCGCCGATTCATCACCGCCATTTCCATGTCAAATCAGGTCTTGATCGTGGCCTCCGACGCGGCCGCAAAGGCTCCCGCCGAGGTTGCGACTTCGCTCAGCTTCACTCCCGTCGTCACGGCCTCGGAGCAGGAAGCGCTCGATCTGATCGGCCGCCAGACCTTCAGCGTGATCGCGGTCAGCGGGGGTGATGAATGGCAGCGCGTTCGTGAGGAAGCTGAACGCAAACAGCCGGCTGCGCGCGTGTTGGAACTGCCCGATGGCGACGGCGATGGCGCTGTGCGGCGGTTGATGATTCGTTACCTCGATCGCCGTTCGCGTCCGCAGCATTTCGATTCCGAGGAGCGCTATCGGTTTCTGTCGAGCATTCTCGAGTCGTTCACGGCCACGCTCGAGTTGAAGGAAGTGCTGCGCCGGATCGTAACGATCACGCGGCAGGAGTTCGGGGCCGACCGCGCGTGGCTGCTGCATCCGGTAAATGAGAAGGCGGATACCGCCAACGTTCGTTTTTCCGTCAGCTCTCCGGAGTATGCGATCGAGCCGGATGCCGCGGTCTCATCGTTGTCGCTGAAGAATTCGGCCAATCTCATTCGTCGTCTGCTCGAAGCGGACGGCCCGGTGACGGTGCGCGAAGGCGATCCCGATCTCGATAGGGACCACGCCGCGCGATTCCAGGTGCGTTCCGAAATGATCGTGGTCCTTCGTCCGCGCGACGACGAGCCGTGGGCGTTCGGACTGCATCAATGTTCGTCGGCGCGCGAATGGACGGACGAGGAAGTCTCGCTCTTTGCGGAGATCGGCCGTTACGCCACGCTTGCGCTCAACAACACGCTGCTGCACGAACGTGCGGTGCGCGAGATGGCCAAGGTCACGGCGATCCTCGACCAGATTCCCGAGTCGGCAGCGATCTACGACTCGAGGGGGCAACTGGAGCGAATGAACGCGGCCGCGCAGCGCGAGCCGGTTTCGCTCTTCGCGAGTGATCCCGAGGGACGCCTGCGGAAGAATCGGCACCGGTACATCGATGGGAGTCCGCTCGAAGCGGACGATCTGCCGTCGATCCGGGCACTGCGCGGCGACGTCGTCAAGTCCGACTATCTCGTACACGACGCGCGCAGCGGCGACGACCGCGTCGTCAATCTGAAGGCTGCGCCGATTCGCGACGACCGCAATCACATCATCGGATCGGTCGTGCTGTCGCGCGACGTTACCGACGAGCGCCAGACCGCCGAACGCGAGGCGTGGCGCCGCCGCCGCGCGGAATGCCTGGCCACCCTCGGCGTCGACACCGTGACCGTGCAGCCGTCCTTCGAAGAGCTCGACGATCCCGCGCGCCGCGTTGCGGACGCCGTCGGCGGCACGGCCATGATCTATCTGTATCACCCGCCGTCGAGCGAGCTGCACATGGTCGGCATGGCTTCGGTGGCGCCGGTGGCGAAGGAAGTGCAGCGGTTCCGCGATTACCTTTCGCACAATCCGTATCACGCCGGCGAAGGCATTCCGGGCACCGTTTTCCAGATCGGACGTCCGTTGCTTTACTCCGAGTTCGGCGGCAAGGCCGCCGCAGACTTCGCGCGCGACACGGATGAAGGCGCGCTGGTTTCGGCGATGAACGAGCAGACGCTGATCGCCACGCCGATCGAGTCGTACGGCGACCGCATCGGCGCGCTGGTCATCGCGCGGTCGGACACACGGCGGAGTTTCGATGCCGAGGATCTGGAGTTTGCGCAGGCGGTTGCGGAGCGGATCGGCGCGGCCAGCCACATCCATCGCCTCACGCGCATCTCGCAGGAAGGGCATCGCGCGGCGGAGGAGCTGGCCAGGCGTGAGGTCGATGCGCGTGTGCGGTTCGAGGCAGTGATCGAGACGGCGCCGATCGGCGTGGCCGTTTTCTCCGCCGATGAATTGCGATTCGAGCTCGCCAACGCGCGCTTCGTCGACTACGTCGAGCGCCTCGGGAAAATCTCGCCGGAGACGCGGCTCATCGGGCTGCGCGTCGACGAGGTCATCCCATCGCTGGAGAAGCCGCTGAAGCAGGTTGCCGAGTCGGGTGAGATGCGTTTCGACGAGGCGTTCAAGGCCGAGACCAGACCCACGCCGACGTACATCAACCGCATCGTGTCGGCGGTGCGCGGACGATTCTCCGGCATCACGCAGAGCCTGACCGTTCTCATTCAGGACGTGACCGATCAGGTCAACGCGCGCCGCGAGATTGAAGACCTGGCGCAGGCGATGGCCGAGCGTTCGGCGCGGCTCGATTCGATCCTCAGCTCGATGACGGACGGGCTGTGGGTCTACGACGCGAGCGGACAGGTCATCTCCGTCAACGAAGCGGCGATCACGCTGTTCGGATTCGGATCGCGCTCCGAGGCGGTCGAGCATGGATCGTTTGCGGCGGTCACTCTTCGCTACCCGGACGGACGGCCGATTCCGGCCGAGGATCTGCCGCATGCGCGTGCGCTTCGCGGAATGACCGTGCCTGACTACCTCGCCATCGGGCGGCACTTCATCACCGGCAAGGACCTCGACCTCTCCATCGCCGTCGCGCCGATCGAAAGCAACGGCATCGTCGGCGCCGTGCTCGTCATCCGCGACATCACCGCGCTGCAGGAGCTCGACCGCAAGAAAGACGAGTTCCTGTCCGTCGCATCGCACGAGTTGCGCACGCCGCTGACGACGATCAAGGGCTACACCCAACTGCTCGCGCAGACCATCAACGATCTGCCACCCGAGGAGCGCGGAACGTATCTGACCGCAGTGCTCGGCGAAGTCGATCGGATGATGGGACTGATCTCCGAACTACTCGACGTCTCACGCATTGAAACCAACCGGCTGCAGATCGACCGCCAGCCGATCTCGTGGCGCGAGTTCATCGACCGCCGGGCGAACGCGTTTCGCATCCAGAACCCGGCGCGCACGATCCGCTTCGCGGCCGACGTGCCGGAAACGACGCTGCATGTGGATCCCGACCGGATGCGGCAAGTGGTCGACAACCTCATCTCGAACGCCATCAAATACTCGGCGGACGGCACTGACATCGACATCGTTGCGCAGATCGACGGCAATCACATGCTGACGGCGGTCATCGATCACGGCATCGGCATTCCGACCGATGAGATCCCGAAACTCTTCGAGCGTTTCCACCGCGCTCGCAACGTTTCCAGCCGCTACTACGGAGGTCTCGGCCTCGGCCTTTACATCGCCAAAGCGATCGTCGAAGCGCACAACGGTTCGATCAGCGTGGTCAGCGAAGAAGGGCAGGGCGCGACGTTCACGATCCGACTGCCGCTGCCGTAGCTTCGGGTTTCCGGAGTCAAAGGCGAAATGTTGAATGTTCAATGTTGAATGTTGAATGAAGACGAAGCCGGGAGCCATTCAACATTCAACATTGCTTTTGACTCTCGGTTCTTCAACCCTTCGCCACGCTGCCGCCCCCGCTTCCGATACAATCCGCGCGCTTTCGAGGAGGTCCCCCGTGCGCTTTCGCCTGTTGCCCCGTGAAGAGACGTTTTACGCCGACTTCATCGCCATGGCTGACCAGCTCAAGGCCGGCGCGCGGCTGCTCGAAGAGATGTTCGCCACCGATCCTCCCGTCGCCGACAAGGCGCACGAGATCAAGGAGGTCGAGCACAAGTGCGACTTCCTCACGCACGAGATCATCCAGCGGCTGAACAAAACGTTTGTGACGCCGATCGACCGCGAAGATATCCATTCGCTGGCGCGCACGCTCGATGACGTGATGGACGCGATCGACAACGCCGCCGGCCTGGTCCCACTGTACAAGATCGACCGCGTCCGCTTCGGCGCCCGCGAGCTCGCCAAGATCATCTCCGCCTCGGCCAGCGTAGTCCGCGACGCGTGCGTAGCGCTCGAGAAACACAGCGGCGTTCTCGAATGCGCCGTCGAGATCAACCGCCTCGAGAATGAAGCCGACCGCGTGCACCAGAAAGCCGTGGGCCAGCTCTTCGACGACGAGCGCGATCCGATCGCGGTAATGAAGTGGAAAGAGATCCTCGACCTTCTCGAGGACGCCACCGACCGCTGTGAGGACGTAGCGAACCTGCTCGAGAACGTCGTCGTGAAACACAGCTGATGCCGAGTCACCTCTTTTTCATCGTGGCCGGCCTGATCGGCGTCGCGTTGGTGTTCGACTACATCAACGGCTTCCACGACGCTGCGAACTCGATCGCCACGATCGTCTCCACGCGCGTGCTCTCGCCCGGGCAGGCGGTGGTCTGGGCCGCGTTCTTCAATTTCGTCGCGGCGTTCGGGTTCGGAACGGCGGTGGCGAAGACGATCGGCAAGGGGATGATCGACATCCACTCGGTCACCTTCGGCGTGATCTTCGGCGGGTTGATGGGCGCGATCATCTGGGACCTCATCACCTGGTACTTCGGCCTGCCCACCAGCTCCTCGCACGCGCTCATCGGCGGCTACGCCGGCGCGGCCGTGGCGCGCTCGATGTCGTTCAGCGTGATCGAGCCGAGCGGCTGGTCGAAGACGCTGATCTTCATCATCCTCGCGCCGATGATCGGACTCGTGCTCGGTCTGGTCATTACGTCGATCACGTACTGGCTTTTCCGCCGGTCATCGCCGGCGCGCGTCGACCGCGTCTTCCGGAAAGCGCAGCTCGTGTCCGCCGCGTTCTATTCGCTCGGACACGGAACGAACGACGCGCAGAAGACGATGGGCATCATCGCCGGCGTGCTCTTCACGGCCGGCTACATCAAGACGTTCACGATTCCGATCTGGGTCATCCTGATCGCGCACACCGCCATCGGACTCGGCACGCTCTCCGGCGGCTGGCGCATCATCCACACGATGGGCTCGAAGATCACGAAGCTGCAGCCGGTGGGGGGCTTCGCGGCCGAGACCGCCGGCGCCATCACGCTCTTCCTAGCGAGCTCGTTCGGCATCCCGGTCTCGACGACGCACACGATCACCGGCGCGATCGTCGGCGTCGGCGCGACGCGGCGCCTCTCCGCCGTCCGCTGGGGCATCGCCGGCCGCATCGTCTGGGCTTGGATCCTGACCATCCCGATGGCCGCGTTCATGGGCGGACTGATGTACTGGGTGGCGGCTGCGTTCGGCGCGAAGTAGCTTCGGAAGCCGCGCGAGAGGGCCTTTTTGACAGCACTACCGACGGAGCCTTGGGCAACCAACGCCGCGGGCCGTGCCCGCAATTTTTTTTATATACTCGCCGTTTCCAGTGCGACCCTGAAAGAGTCCTGATCGAGGTAAAGCCAATGAAACCAGAGATTCACCCGAAATATCAGCAGGTCCAGGCGCACTGCGCCTGCGGCGAAACGTGGACCACCGGCTCGACGAAAAAAGAGCTGCGCGTCGAGATTTGCTCGAAGTGCCATCCGTACTTTACGGGCAAGCAGAAGCTGCTCGATACGGCCGGCCGCATCGACCGCTTCCAGCAGCGCTTCGCCAAGAAGGCCGGCCCGAAAGAAGCCGCGGCAAAATAATGTCCGCTCGTCAGGCTTGGCTCGGCGCGGCAAAGCTGATCACTGGCACCTTCAACGGCGTCACGAACGGCCTTACTTCGTCGATGCCGGCCGCGGCAGCTACGGCTGACCGCAACGTCGACATGCTCATCGGCGGGCAGGCCGTGCTCGAAGGCGTGATGATGCGCTCGCTCACCGGCTATTCGGTGGCCGTGCGCCAGCCGAACGGCGAAGTCGCGATCAAGAAAGACAAGCTCGTCTCGATCACGGCCAAGTATCCGTTCCTCAAGTTCCCGGTCCTGCGCGGCTCCGTCGTCCTGATCCAATCCCTCATCCTCGGCATGCGTGCGCTGAATTACTCGGCGAGCGTGGCTACGGAAAATGAGGCGGGCGAGCAGGAGATGTCGAACTGGGCCATGGCCAGCACGATGATCGTCGCGTTGGCGATGGGCATCGGCGTCTTCATCCTGGCGCCGCTCGGGATCACCAACCTGATCCGCCATTTCTTCGCCCCGCACATGGGCAACATCGCCTACAACGCCATCGACGGCTTGCTGCGCGCGCTCTTCTTCTTCGTCTACATCCTTTCGATCTCGTTCATGGATGAGATCAAGCGCGTCTTTCAGTACCACGGCGCCGAACACAAGACCGTCTACACGTTCGAAGCGAACGAGGAGCTCACGGTTGAGAACGCGCGCACGAAGTCGACACTCCATCCGCGTTGCGGCACCAGCTTCCTAATGTTCGTCATGGCCATCTCGATCCTGGTCTTCTCGCTGGTGCCATCGACGGTGCCGTTCGCGGTGAAGTTCCTCGCGCGCGTCGTCCTGATCCCGCTGATCGCCGGTCTGGCCTACGAGGTCATCCGCTTCTCGGCGCGCCACCTCGGCAATCCGGTCTGCCGTCTGCTGACGCGTCCTGGCATGCTGCTGCAGAAGATCACCACGAAAGAGCCTGACGACCTGCAACTCGCCGTCGCCATCACCGCGCTGAAAGAGGCGCTGATGTACGACATCGTGGACGAGACGCAGGCAGCCGTCGCTTAGCTACGCTTCCGGAATCGACCGTGGGAAGGCGCATGACGCGTCTTCCCATTTTTGTTTTTGTCAGGACTGCACCATGTACGAAAAACTCGACGAGATCGAAAAACGCTACGAAGAGCTCCAGCAGAAGATGGCCGACCCCGGTGTGGCCACGGACGTCAAGGTCTTCCGCGACACGATGAAAGCCGTCTCCGAGATCGACGACGTCGTGTTCAAGTACCGCGAGCTCAAAGACATCAACAAGCGCCTGGCCGACGCGCGCGAGCTGCTGAAGTCCGACGACGACATGCGAGAGCTTGCGGAGATCGAGATCGCCGAGCTGGAGCCGAAAGCGCCGGCGCTGGAGAAAGAGATCCAGCTCCTGCTGCAGCCGAAGGATCCGAACGACGACAAGAATGTCTTCGTCGAAATCCGCGCCGGTACCGGCGGTGACGAAGCGTCGCTCTTCGCGGCCGAGGTCATGCGCATGTACATCCGATACGCCGAAACGCGCCGCTGGAAGGTCGACATGACCGACGCGAACTACTCCTCGGTCAACGGCATCAAAGACGCCACGCTGCTCATCGAAGGCGACAAGGTTTACTCGAAGCTGAAATTCGAGTCGGGTGTCCACCGCGTGCAGCGCGTCCCGCAGACAGAGACCCAGGGCCGCATCCATACCTCAGCGATCACCGTGGCCGTGCTGCCGGAAGTCGAAGACATCGACATCCAGGTCAACGAAAAGGATCTGCGCATCGACACGTTCTGTTCGTCAGGTCCGGGCGGCCAGTCGGTCAACACGACCTACTCCGCCGTGCGCATGACCCATCTTCCGAGCGGCGTGGTGGTCTCCTGTCAAGACGAAAAGTCGCAGATCAAGAATCGCCAGAAAGCGCTGAAAGTGCTGAAGGCGCGCCTCTACGACATCGAGCGCCAGAAGCGTGAGGACGAGTTATCCGCGACGCGCAAGGGCCTCATCGGCAACGGTGACCGCTCCGAAAAAATCCGGACGTACAACTTCCCGCAAGACCGCGTCACCGACCATCGAATCGGCCTGACCGTCCACAACCTCCCCGACATCATGAACGGCAATCTCGACGTCCTCCTCGAGCCTCTCAGCGGCCACTTCCAGGCCGAGAAGCTGCGCGAGGCGGTCGAGGCGCGGTAACGACCTTTCGCTTAGAATCACCGTATGACCACGATCGAGACACTCGAAGCTGCGGCGTTGCAATTGTCGGAGATCGACCGGATTCATCTTGCGCACAAGCTGGCGCGCAGCGTGCGCCACAGCGCACCCGAGATCGAAACCGCGTGGCTCGATGAGGTTGAGAGGCGGATCGCTCTTCACGATGCCGGCGCAGTTGCGGACATTGACGCCGAGGATCTTTATCGGGAGTTGCGCCGGCGATAAACGGTGAGGCGCGTTCGTTACACAAGTCTCGCGCGCCTGGACATCGTCGAAGCATCGGATTTCTACAAGAAGAAGAGTCCCTCCGCTGAAAGGCGATTCTTTGATGACTTAGAGCGCACAGCTGCGGTCGTGCTCGAGTTTCCAACGATCGGAGAGGAGCGTCGCCGTGGAATTCATCGGTTCTCACTTGAGGGCTTCCCGTACTTCCTCTACTACGTGATCCTCTCCGATGGCGTTCGCGTGGTCGCAGTCGCCCACCAGTCGCGGCACCCAACGCGTTGGAGTGACCGCCTGCGCTAAGATTTTCGCCATGTCGCGAACATTCGAAGATGTGCGGAATGAAGCGATGGCGTTAACCCCTCAGGAGCGCGAACATCTTGCCGACGAACTGCTCGACAGCATCGAGTTCGAGGAAGGCATCGAGTGGGACGACGAATACGCGGCGGAGATCCAGCGACGGGTTGCAGAGATCGACGCCGGAACGGCCGAACTGGTTGATTCAGACGAGGCGATCGCCGCGGCGCGGCAAGCTGTCGATGATGTCCGGCGAGCTGCACGAAGACGCTAGAGCGAGCGGTCGAGGCCGATAACGTTATTTGTGGCTTTGTGCGATAATCCCGCGGCAATCCTTCCATCCTGCTGATTACGTCGCGCCGCCGAGGCGCTGCGCGGAGGAACTATGACTGACGCGGAACAGGACGACATACGCCAACAACGAAAGTCGCTGTGGGTCAACGGAATCGGGCTCTTTGTGGTTGCCGCGGGATTCCTTGGCCTGGTGTTTTGGCGTTTGATGATGATGAAGAAGTTCGGTCCGTTTACGCAGATCGATCAGTCGGTGCAATGGTTCGACGCCTGGTTCTTCACGTACAACCTCTTGCTCGTCGTATTCGCCGTCCTCATCGTGCCGTTCCTCACCATTCACTACGTCGGCGCGATGAAATACGAGAAGCAACGTCGCCTTCGCCGCGAGCTTTGTGAAGGTCCTACCGGTCAGCTGAAGAAACCGGTTTGGGGGGAGACGCGCGAGGAGTGTATCCAGAACATCAAAGAGCACATCGACCGGCAGTTCAGGCTGCGAACATATATCCCCAGCCTTGTGGGGATGATGATCGCCATCGCCTTTGGGGCTGCGATTCTTCTGCTTTCGAAACCGGTGTTTTTCTTCGGCATCGGTGTCGACTACGGCCGCGGCACGAACATGCTGCTGGCTGGCGCAAGGATGGAGAACTACCTCTTTCCGAACCTGGGCATGTTCCGTCAGGTGCTGCTGTCTCTCTGCGCATTCCAGTTCGGATTTCTCGGTGCCTACATCTACGCCATCAGCAACCTGATCTGGAGTTATTTCAACGTCGATCTGACGCCGCACACACTCATCGCGGGAACGGTGCGAATGGTCTTTGCGAGCGTTCTGTCGCTCGTGCTGAGCTTTGCCATTCCTCTGATGTCAGTGGGGAAGTTCACGGACGCGCAGTTCGTACAGCTCCTGCCGGTGTTCGCCTTCTTTCTCGGCTTCTTCCCAGACCGTGGGCTCGTATATCTGCAAAGCGTCGCGCGCTTTTTCCTGCGCATCGAGAGTGAGATCGCCGCAACTCCCGTGCGTACGCTGCCCGGCGTTGGAATCAGCGACGAGGGACGGCTCGCATCCGAAGGGTATGAGAGCGTCGAGCTTTTCGAGCACAGCGATTCCCTCGACCTGGCCATCCGCACCGGCTACAGCTACACACAGTTGTCCACGTGGCGCGATCAAGCCTGGCTGGCCAGCCGCATGCGCGAGCAATATCGCCCCTGGGTAACTGCGACCGGCATCCTCGGCCGAGAGGAACTGCAGCAGTATTTCCTCCGTGAGGGGCAACGTGTCTCTGCTGCCATCGAGGAATTGAGCGCGTCCGCAAAGGTTCCTGCGACGAAATTGCGTGCGCTCTATCTGCTGCTTTGTGGGCCGGTCGTTGAACCCGTCGCCGAGGTGCAACCTCAGACCCTTTCCGCCACCGGCGAGGGTTCGAAAAATCCAACAAGTCCGATCGTCCAGAACTCTTCGACGAAGGTTTAGCGCAACCTCGTCGCCAGCCACGCGAAGCGAGCGCAGAGTGGGGCAAACCACTCCGGGTAGGCGGCGCCAATGCCGATGTGGCCGCCGCGCTGCGTCTCCTGGACGTGTACGAGCGGCTGCGACTTCGCGGCGCGCGCGAGCGAATCGAGCGCCACGGACGGAAAGACCGTGTCATCGCGGGCTCCGATGATCAGTAGCGGGGCGGCGATGCGCTCGAGCTGCATCGACGGCTCCGCCGTCTCCACGAGCGAGCGTCCATCCGGCCGTAGCGCCTTCGTCTCGTCATCGAGCCACTCGACGAATTGGCTGAACAACCGCCGCTTGTCGGGCCGCAGGCCGGCGGACTTCATGCGGATCGTCAGCGCCTCGTGGAAGAACTGGCGGATGAAGGCCAGGAGCGGGTGGCGAAGGAAGCCGGGAGGCTGGTTGAGATGCGGGATCACTTCCGCCAGCGCGGCCGGAGGCGAAACGGCGATGCCGCCGGTAAAGAGGCGATCCGGATCGCGCGACATCGTGTTGATGACGTAAAGCGCGCCGAGACTGAAGCCGAACAGGAGCAGCGGACTGGCGGGAAAACGGTCGCGGAGCGCGCGCCCCCACGCGGCGGCATCGGCGGCCTCGCGGATCCCGAACGTCGGTTTGTACGCGTCGCTGAAAAGCTCGCCGTGCCAGCGCTGATCAGGGATCGCTATGCCGAGGCCGCTGGCAGCGAGCGATGCCGCCGTTACGTGCATGTACCGGCTTTGCTTGCTGTCGTACATACCGTGCAGCATCAGTACGATCGGGGCGCCGGCACGCGACGGCCGGCGAACGTAGCTGTGCATCGGGGCGGCATCACCACAAACAAGGTCCAGAGATTCAAAACCTGCCGGCACGGCGCCGCGTCCGGCGGTGTCGCCGAACTGGTCGAGCAGCTTGCGCCTGTTGTCGCGGCGGACGACGGCCATCGTCGCCTTGAATCCGGACATGCGAAAGGGCGGCGGATCGGTGACGTTCAGCAGCTTCCACAGCTCGGCTGCATCCTCGATTGCTTCCGGAAGAGGCGGCGCGGCAGTTGGCACCGAGCGCAACGCCTCAACGATGAATGTCAGAACCGCTTCGGAGGCGACTGCGCGTGCCGCAATTCTGAGCCGGGGGGCAGTCACCGGTCTATGATCTCACGCATGAAATCGCGGATCGATCAGGTCATCAAACGCGTTCAGGCGGACTATCTCGACACGCTGCTCCCTCCGCGCGACGCGCTGTTGGCGCGGATGGAGGAGTTTGCCGCGGAGCACGGTCATCCGATTGCGGATGCCGAGGTGGGGCAGCTGATGCGGATACTGGTGAGGGCGAAGCAGCCGAAGCATCTCATCGAAGTCGGCACAAACATCGGCTACTCCGTCGTCGTCCTCGGGCGCGAATGTGCGGCGGACGCGGTGCTGGAGACGATCGAGCTCGATCGCGACATCCTCGCCACTGCGAAACGGTTCGTCGCCGAGGCGCAGCTTGCGTGTGAGGTGCGTTTCCATCAGGGGAAGGCGCTCGAAGTGCTGCCCACACTCGACGGCCCATTCGACTTCGTCTTCATCGACTGCGTGAAGACCGAGTACGAGGAGTATCTCGATCAACTCCTGCCGAAGCTTAGCAAGGGCGCGATGATCGTCTGCGACAACCTGCTCTGGGGTGGGAAGGTCGCCGAGGATGTCCACGATGCGTCGACGGATGCGCTGCGCGCGTTCAACAAACGCATCACCACCGATCCGCGGCTGACCACGATCGTCCTCGCCGCCGGCGACGGCGTCGGCATATCGATCGTGAATTGAAAAGGCTATGGGAATGATGGAAGAGCTGAGCTGTCTCGCTGAGCAACGTTGTGACAACGCACGAACTCCGGAAGAGCGTGAGATCGACGCGGCATGGGACGCCGAAATCGATCGACGAGTGGCGGAGGTCGACGCCCGAACGGCTGTACTCATTCCGGGGGACGACGTCATTCGCGAACTGCGTTCGAAGTATGGCGAAGGCCAACGCTAAACAAAAAGGCCGCCCTCGCGGGCGGCCTTTCGATTGAAGTTCGATTGACTTGCGTTATTTCGACGCTGCCGCGGCAGGCGTGGCGGCTTTGATCGTGGCCTTCATCGGGACCTTGACGACCGGATTCACCTTGTCGTTGGTGTAGATCGTGACCGCGCCGTCGACGTCGCCCGGCTTCGCGTCCTTGGCGATCTGCAGCGTCACTTCGTACTCGCCCTTGTTCGCGCTGGGCTTCACGCTCGTGACGATCGCGGGAACGCTCGACTCGGCCTTCGAGACGACGAACGACTCCGGCGCCTTCAGGTTGTTCGAGTGCAGCATGACCATGCGCGTGGCAGAGACGTCGTTCGGCGTCACCTCGCCGAAGTTGAGCATCGACGGCTCGACGCGGAAGGTCGGACGGATCACGCCCGAGATGCTCACGAAGTAGTCCGGCTGATGCTTGGAGTTCGTGTAGATGTGGACCTTGTCGGCCAGCGCGCCGATCCTGGCGTCCGCGCCGCCAACGGTGATGTTGACTTTGTACTGATCCTGACCCGGGCGGCCGACGTTCGGCGCCTTGTCGGCTTCAGCGACTTTCTCGTACGTCGTCTTCACCCACTTCACCGGCTCGTTGGTGGCCGGGTCCACAGGCAGCTCGACCTTCGTCACCTGGAACGGCTCATCCTCTTCCGAGTAGAGCATCACCGACTGCGTGTCGGCGTCGCCCTGCAGGAGGTTGAAGCGGACGAAGCCGGCCGGGAACGCCTCGACGTACGGCTTCACGACCGCGTGGATCGTGAGCTGCGAGGTCGGCGTGGTGGGATCGTTTGTCTCGAGCGTGACGGTCTTGGCGATCGGGCCCGCGAAGGCGGTCGTATCGACGTGAGCCGTCACCTTGCCGGTCTCGCCGGGCTTGATGACCTTATCGAAGTCAGCGACCGTGCAGCCGCAGCCAGGCTTGGCGGCGATGATCTGCAGGTCGGTGTCGCCGGTGTTCTTGACGAGGAACGACCAGTCGAGTTTCTCACCCTTGGCGATCGTGCCGTAGTCCTTGACGGGCTCGACGATGGTGAGGCGGGGCGCCTTCGCTGCCTCGGGTTCGGCTTCGGCTTTCTTCGCCGCGGGCACCGCCGTTTTCTTCGCTTTTGCCGGCTGATCGGCGGCAAAGGACAGGCTGGCGGTCAACGCGACCACGACCGCAATCATGACGACAAGAATTCGCTTCGACGACATGGACAAAATCCTCCTGTGTTGAACGGCTGAAAAAGTTACTCGTGGACTCGGATTCGAACACCCCGTCGTGAATCACGATTCCCTCGGTAAGGGTGTGGTCATTCTACAATCGGCGCTCCCGGACATGCTTCTTGCTCAGTCCGCACCGCAATGGCTCACGTCAAAGAACTACCACCTCTGAAAAAGGTTTACCTCATCGGTATCGGCGGCACGGCCATGGCCTCGGTCGCCGGAATGCTGCAGGCGCGCGGCTACGAAGTGGCCGGCTCCGACGAGCACGTCTATCCGCCGATGTCGACCTATCTCGATCGCCTCGGCATTGCCGTACTCGAGGGGTATACGAAGGACCACCTCGTCACGTTCCATCCCGACCTTGTGGTGATCGGCAACGTGGCGGCCTCGACCAACGCCGAAGCGGCCGGCACGCTGGAGCTCGACCTCCCGTACACCTCGATGCCCGAGGCGATCTACCAGCTTTTCATCAAAGGGAAGCACTCGATCGTCGTGGCCGGGACGCACGGCAAGACCACGACGACGTCGCTGATGGCGTGGCTGCTGGAGTCGGCGGGACGCGATCCGAGCATGGTGGTCGGCGGGATTCCGCTCAATTTCAATCAGAACTTCAAGCTCGGCGATGGACCGGAGTTCGTCATCGAAGGCGACGAGTACAACACCTCATTCTTCGACAAGGGTCCGAAGTTTCTGCACTACCACGCAAACACGTTTCTGCTGAACAACATCGAGTTCGATCACGCCGACATCTACGCGAACCTCGACGCGATCATCGACGCGTTCCGTCATGGCGTGCAGCAGGTCGCACCCGGAGACGTGATCGTGGCGAATGGTGATGATGGGAATGTGACCCCGCTCCGATCCGAGGCTCGCGCGCGCTGGTTCACATTCGGCATGTCGCGCGGCTGCGATATTTACGCGACGGACGTCGAGTTCCTGCCGGAAGGGAACGCGTTTACGGCGTGGTGGGAAGGAAGCGAGTGGTTTCGCTTCCGCACGAATCTCTCAGGCCAGCACAACGTCGTCAACGCGCTTGCCGATATCGCCATCGCCCGCATGCGCGGCGTCTCGGCCGAGGAGATCCAGCGCGGGCTGGAGACATTCAAGGGAATCAAACGGCGGATGGAAGTTCGCGGCGTGGAGCGCGGCGTCACGGTGATCGACGACTTCGCGCACCATCCGACTGCCATCGACACCACCGTCGCCGGCGCAAAGCGTCGCTATCCCGGCCAACGGATCTGGGCGCTCTTCGAGCCGCGTTCGATCTCGTCGAGCCGCAAGGAGTTTGAAGACGGCTACATCGACGCGTTCCATCAGGCTGACCGCGTCATCGTCGGCCCGATCTTCCACAAGGGCCGCTACGAAACTCGCTACGGCCTCGAGCACATGATGTCGGTGCCCACGATCGTGGAGCGCCTGAATGCCGACGGCATCCCCGCGGAGCAGATTGACGACATCGATGCAATCGCGGACGTCGTCGCGCGGGATGCGAGGCCCGATGATGTGATTCTGGTGATGTCGTCAGGATCGTTCGAAGGCGTGCACGAGAAGATCCTGGAACGCCTGAAGCGATGAACCACTGAGGCACAGAGAGCACAGAGGTTTTCTCAGTGACCTCTGTGCCTCAGTGGTTAAACGCTTTTCAGCCACCACAAACCCGCCCACACTTTCACATCGATCATCACGCCCTCACCGTTCTTTCGTTTCAGCCAGTCGTGGACGGCGTTGCGGGGGATGCGGTGCACGGTAATGTCCTCGCCGCCCACGCCGCCGCCCGACCCGCGCTGTTCGAGTCCTGAGGCGGCGTAGAACGCGACGGTTTCCGAGGTGATGCCGGGCGAGGTCGGGCCGGAGGTGAGTCGTTCGACGCGATCACACGCGTAGCCGGTTTCTTCGAGCAACTCTTTCTTCGCGGTTTCGGCGGGATCGTCGTGACCCTCTTCATCGCCGACGAGACCGGCCGGGAAGTCGATGACACGCGCGTTGACGGGACGCCGGAATTGTTCGACGAAGAGGATGCGATCGTCGCCGGTCACCGCGAGCACCACCACCGCCGACTTGCCTTTCGTCCGCTCGGCAAACTGCCATCCGTCGCGCTCGAGGACGAGCAGATGTTTTCCTTCGAAGACTTTTTTCGCGTCGTCGTTCATGGCGCTGAGGGTATCGCGGCGAGCGGTGGAAATCCGAGCGCGCGCTCGTACTCATCGAACATGGCCCGGTAGCACTCGCACGAGGCCTGCTCCAGTTTGGCGCGGTCGGTGACGCGGACGCGGCCACGCGCATGCTCGATCGTGCCGGCCAGCTCCAGCGACTTCATCGCCGCGTTGATGCTGGCGCGGCGCGTCGAAAGCATGCGCCCGAGGAACTCCTGCGTGAGCGACATTTCGTCGGAGGCGGAGCGATCCTGCAGCAGCAGGAGCCAGTGCGCGAGGCGCTGCTCGACCACGTGCAGGCGGTTGCAGCAGGCCAGTTGCGAGATGTGCGCGATCATTGTGTAGACGAAGCAGTGCAGGATCGTGCGCAACGATGCGTCCTGATCCATCTGGCGCCGAAGTTCCTTGCCGCCGATCGACGCCACCAGGCCCGAACCCTGAATGAGTCCTTCCACCGGATTCGTGTCGACTCCGAGGACTGCGTTGATACCGACCAATCCCTCCGCGCCGATCATGCTCACTTCCAGCGCGTCGCCGTCCTCGAGGTTGCGAATCAGCGAGATCACCGCGCCGAGCGGGAAGTAGACGTCGGTGCGCGCGTCCTGTTCGAAAAGACGCTTGCCGACCGGCGCTTCGAAAATCTTGAAATGCCCAGCCAATGCTTCGAACGACGCGTCGGGAAGAGCGTTCAACAAAAGGTTCTGGCGCAACGTAGATGTCTGCATGAGCCCGCAGCTCATAAGAACAAAACCCGTGCCGACGTACGCAAACGGACAGACGGAAATCGGCGGTTCGTGCAAACTCTCTTCGTTGGGAACCCCCATGATCCTCATCATCGACGACGACCCGGGCATCCGCGGGCTGCTGGATGTTGTGTTGCGCCGCAAAGGTTTTGAGTGTGATCTCGCCACGGACGGCGCGGAGGCAGAGAAGAAGCTTCGCATCCACGACTACGACGTCATCCTTCTCGACCTGATGCTTCCTCGGCTGAACGGATTCGAGATCCTCCGTTTCCTGAAAGCGGAGCGCCGCGCCATGCTGGAGCGCGTCATCGTAGTCACCGCCGTCGCCGAGGTCACGCTCCGCGACTTCGACGACCAGAAATTCGTCTGGGCCTTGCTGCGGAAACCATTCGACCTGGACGGGCTGATCGAGACCGTTACTGAATGCGCGGAGAACGCGATCGCGCAGCGTTCAAAAAAGACTTCCCTGCATCGTTGGCCTGCGGAAAGCCTCGGCGGTTAAGTCGTAGCGCTTTTCATTCAAGCCGAGCCGCCGGCAGGTGACCTCGAACATCGACTCGATCTGATCGGCGAAGATCCCCTTGCCGCGCTGACGGATGCCCCACTGCGGGTCGTACAGCTTGCCGTCGCGCAGATCGCGGACGCGGTTCATCACTTTCTCTTTGCGGTCGGGAAAGTGCTCTTCGAGCCAGCGCTCGAACAGCGGCGCGACGGCCCACGGCAGGCGCAGGACGACAAAGCCCGCAGTCGTGCCGCCGGCGTCCGCGACGGCTTTGAGGATCGCCGGCATCTCGTGGTCGGTGATGGCCGGAATGATCGGCGCGACCATGACCCCGACCGGGATCCCCGCTTTCGCCAGCATCTCGATCGCGGCGATGCGCAACTCCGGCCGCGACGCGCGCGGCTCCATCAGATTGGCGAGGTGCGCATCGAGCGTGGTCACGGAGATGTGTACCGAAACCGCATTGTGCGCAGCCAGCTCCTGCAGGACATCGATGTCGCGCGTGACGAGGTGGTTCTTCGTGATGATGCCGACCGGATTGCGGAACTCGGCGAGCACCTGCAGGCAGCGCCGGGTGATCTGCAGCTTCCGTTCGATCGGCTGGTAGGGATCGGTGACGCCGCTGATGGCGATCATCGTGGGTTTGTACTTCTTCGACATCAGCTCTTCGCGCAGCAGCTCCGGCGCGTCGTCCTTGACCAGGATCTTCGTTTCGAACTCGAGGCCCGCGGAGAAGCCGAGGTACTCGTGCGACGGGCGCGCGAAACAGTAGATGCAGCCGTGCTCGCAGCCGCGGTAGGGATTGATGCTCGTATCGAAGCCGACGTCGGGGCTGTCGTTGTGCGCGAGGATGGTGCGCGTCGGATCGCGCAGAAAAATCGTGCGCGGCAGCGGCGACGGCTCGTCGTCGTTCTGCGCATCTTCATCGTGAACGTATTCGATTCGCTCGAAACGGTTCTGCGGATTCCAGCTCGCGCCGCGCCCTTTGATGATCGTGTTCGGTTCCGGGTTCGACATCACACCGAGGCTACCGCGCGCGTCAAGAATTTCTACGAGGGGTAGGAACTTGGCGGACTCGGCACTCTCCTAGTTCATGGCTAACGACTTCGTCACCGCCCTCTATCCAACCGGAACGACGCCCACCGGCGAGCCCGATCTGCCCAAAAACGCCACCGGCATCGCCGTCTCCGGCGGCGGTTCGCGCTCCCTCACCTGCGCCATCGGCCAGTACCGAGCGCTCAAATACCTGGGCGTTCTCGATAACGTGGCCGTGATCTCCTCCGTCTCCGGCGGCACGTGGGCCTCAGCATCGTTCGTCTATTTGCCGTCGAATTTCGACGATGACGACTTCCTCGGCACGCCCACTCCGGATCCCGCCTCGCTCACCGTTTCCGGACTCAGCCAGCTCTCCCCGAACAACCTCGGCAACGCGCCGACGCGCATGAGTTGGCCGAGCGTCATCGAAGTTCTCCACCACCTGAAGAGTAAGTACAACTATTCGAACGACAATCTCTGGCAGGGGCTGATCGGCGAACGAATCTTCCAGCTGTGGAATCTGTGGAAGGTCGGCAGCGACGGCCTGCCGCTCTACTACTTCTCCGATAGCGCGGAGACGGTGGCGTCGACGATCACGCCGAACAATCCGCAGCTCGGCGCCGCGCAGTTCACGCTGCAGCAGCGCAAACGCCCGCTCCTGGTGATGAACTCGTCGATCTTCAGCGATCAGGACATCCGCGGCGCCCGGCTGCTGCCGTTCGAATCGACACCATTCGGCACCGGCGTCCGCGCAACGTTCCCCGGAATCGGCCCGGGCGAGCGCGAGATCGGCGGAGGTCTCATCCAGCCGTTCGCCATGGGATCGCCGACCGTCGACAGCGTGACCGGCAACCTGGCCACTGTCGCTCCTCCCGCGCGGCCGTTTTCGATCGTCGACATGGCCTCGATCAGCAGCGCCGCGTTCGCGCAGACGGTGCAGGAAAAGTTCCCCGAGTTCGATGGTCTCCTGCCGCGCTACCCGTACTGGCCGGTCGCAAACCCGACGCAGCCGGAGGAGTTGCTCTACTGGTTCGCCGACGGCGGCAGCCTCGAAAATACCGGCATCTGCGCCCTCCTCGCCCGCGGCGTCACGCGCATCATCTCCTTCATCAACACGCAGACGCCGCTGCTGACAAAACCACTCGATCAGGGCGGCTCCGTCACCATCGACACCTCCGTCCAACTCCTCTTCGGCCTCGACCCCGACGCGAAATCGGCCGCGCTCACCGAGTCGTACGTCGCTTCGGCCCCCAACGCCACGCCCGATTTCGTGCAGGTCTTCGAAACCGCGCCGTACTACGACCTGATGAAAGGCCTCGCCATCGCCAACGTGCAGGACGGCGGCCCGGCCATGTTCAAACAGATGTTGAAAGTGCTCAACAACCCCAACTTCGATATCCCCGGCGGCACCGAGGTAGAGATCCTCTGGGTCTACAACACCGCCGTGCGGAACTGGAACACGCTCCTGTCACCGTCCGTGCAGTCGACGGTCAACAGCCTCTCCCACTTCCCGAACTACCTGACCATCGAACAGCTCGGCCTATCCGCAACCGAGGTGAACGCGCTGGCGGAGTTGTCGTTCTGGAATCTGGTTTCGAATGCGGAGATGGTGAAGTCGATGTTTGGGTGAGAGTTGAAAATGACGATTCAGTGGATTGACGTAGCAGATTCAGCGGTGAAGGTTGGACTCGGTGCAATCGCAGGTGGAGGTTTTGCGCTCGTTATCGAGCAGATTAGGCAAGGCCGAGAAGAGCGGCGACGGCGGCAGGAGTTGCGATGGACACTGCTTGTGCAGCCAATCATCTTGTTCGTGGACGATCTAATGGCGGCAGTCGGTGAGATCTACTGGTCGCATATCGACGGCAAGCCGCCGCAGCTTGAGGAGAAACTGGCTTTCTTTCGTCAACGCCAAGGTGCGGTAGAGGCGCGAATTGCAGCACTTCAGCAGCCGGCACTTAGCGAACTCTGGGTACCCTTTACGAACAAAGTGATCATTGTCCGAATGAGGATCTCCGAACGGGAACGTGGCGAGAAAGACGCCTACGAAGAAATGCGGGAGGGCTTCGGCCTAGGCGGGCAGATCCTGCGACTTTTGTTCGATCTACGACCGGACCATGTGCGTTACTAGCAATCGACAATCGCGCGCCCATCTGCGCGCTTCTGGTCTCTGGCTAGGCTTATCCGCTCATTGAGCAAGTTGGTGGATGTGAGAGTGACGGGCGAACGTGGGTTCAGCTATGTGGCGGGCTCTGGCTTTGCCGATCACGCGGCGTGTTCGAGGTTCTCGCGAATGATTCGCGGATGACGTGCGGCGATCCGTAACAACGCGATTGCCGGGCCGTCAGGAAACCGGCGGCCCTGTTCCCAATTACGCAACGTATGGACGCTGATGCCCATCGCTCGAGCGAACTGTGCTTGAGTCAGGTTTACAAATCGCCGAAGCGCGGAAATGTCGGCACCTGATTCGAAGTGTCCCAGCATCAGGCGCTTTCGGAGCCGTGCGGGGATCGCGCTCTCCATCTGTTTCGCGGTTAATTCAGGAATCTCACTCATCTGAGCCCTCCAGGTAGGAGTGATAAAGGCGCTGCTCCGGACGTGTCGCCCAACGCGCACTGATCACGCGAAGCGTTTCCTCGTTTTGTTCAGTCCAGACCACGAGCACCATTCCCCCGCGAATCGGACCGATTGCAATGAAACGATCTTCGATCGCGGAGTGGGCCTCGTCGAAAATCTCCAGGTAGTTAACGTCATGGCTGAAAAGTTCGGCAGCCTCTTTGAAGCTGATGCCGTGCTTTCGCTGGTTCGCCAGATCCTTCGCGGGATCCCACGTAACCTTCACGGCGTCAATGTAAGGTGAGCATCGCGGTAAGTCAATGGCTTACCCCTGTTCCGTCGATCTCGCGCATCTTTCTTAACTGCGGTGCCCACGCCATCGTCACTGCTACGACGACGAGCGTCATGATTCCGCCGAAGATCACCGAGGGCACCGTTCCGAGGAGGCGGGCGACGAGGCCGGATTCGAAGGCGCCGATTTCGTTCGAGGAGCCGATGAAGATCTGGTTTACCGACGACACGCGGCCGAGCATGTGTTGTGGGGTCAGGGTCTGGAGGAGCGTGCCGCGGATGATTACGCTCACGTTGTCGGCCATCCCGCCGGCGGTCAGCAGGGCGAACGAAATCCAGAAGTTTCGCGAGATGGCGAAGCCGATGATGGTCAGTCCGAAGATTGCCACTGAGGCGAAGAGCGCCGCGCCGGTGCGCCGCATCGGAGGACGGTGCGCGACGATGATGCCGGTTACGAGCGATCCCGCCGCCGGAGCTGCGCGAAGGATGCCGAGGCCTTGCGGGCCGGCGCCGAGAAGGTGGGCGAAGATCGGCAGCAGCGCGACGGCACCGCCGAAGAGGACCGAGAAGAGGTCGAGCGTCATCGCAGCGAGCAGAATTCGCTGGCCGAGGAGGAAGCGGATTCCGATGCGCAGGCTCTCGCCGATCGGGATGGCTTCGCCCTGCTGCGGACGCGCATCGTGGTCGATCAGCCAGAGCGCGCCGAGCGACAGCGACATCATCACGATGACGACGGCGTACGCGGTTGCGGCGCCGGCGAAGCCGTAGATCAATCCTCCGATCGCCGGGCCGAGGACGGCTGCGAATTGCCACGTCGAACTGCGCCACGCCACCGCATTTGCGTACAGATCGCGCGTCACCACCTCTGCGGACAACGCCGTGAACGCCGGGCGAATGAAACTTCGCGCGATGCCGCTGAGAAAAATGACGAGGTAGATCGGCCAGACGTGTCCTTTGCCGATCATTCCGGTGGTTGTGAACAGCAGCAGCGCGATCGCGGACAGCACCATCGCGAACGTACCGGTGAGGGCGATCGGGCGGCGCGGCAAGCGATCGGCCACGTGCCCCGCGTACAACGACACAGCGATGAACGGCAGCGCCTCGGCCAGACCGATCATGCCGAGGGCGAGCGGATCGCGCGTCGCTTCGAATACCTGCCAGCCGACGACGACGATCTGCGCCTCGCGCGCGACCGTGGAGGTGGCGTAGCCGAGGATCAGCCAGAGAAAGTTTCTGATGCGCAGCGCGGCGTACGGATCGTGCGTGGCCAAGCGGCTGCGGAGGGTACCATCGGCTCCGATGAGGTTCACGAAAACGCAGACCGCGTACGCGCTGCTGATCGTCTGCGCATCGGCGCGGCTGCTGTTGCAGATGGCGGCGCTGCCGCCGTACGCGGGA
>JAFAOU010000019.1 GCA_019247495.1 Acidobacteriota bacterium | reverse complement strand
GTACTTCGATTGCAGGTGTGCGAAGTACAGGCCGCTGACGGAGGCGGCGGGCATCATCGCGAAGTTTTCGGTCAGTTCGATGCCGGCGCGCTCGGCGCCGAGGAGTGAGAAGAGCGTCGCTTTTTCGGTGTGGTCGGGGGAGGCGGGATAGCCGGGCGCGGGACGGATGCCGCGATATTTTTCCGCGATCAGTTCTTCACTCGACAGATTCTCGTCGGGCGCGTACCAGGCGGCGCGCGTCTCTTTGTGAAGCAGTTCGGCCAGCGCCTCGGCCAGGCGGTCGGCGAGCGCTTTGGTCATGATGGCGTTGTAGTCGTCGTGATCCTTTTCGAAGCGCGCCACGACGTCACCGACTCCAATTCCGGCGGTGACGGCGAAGCCGCCGACATAATCGACGATGCCGCTCTCCTTCGGCGCGACAAAATCCGCCAGCGCAAGGTTCTGCCCGCTGTTCGTCTCCTGCTGCTGCCGAAGCGTGTGAAATCGCGCGATGACGTTGCTCCGTGATTCGTCGGAGTAAAGCTCGACGTCATCGCCGATCGAATTCGCCGGCCAGAAGCCGTAGACGGCGCGGGCGCGGATCAGGCGGTCGTCGATGATCTCGCGCAGCAGCCGCTGGCCATCTTCGTAGAGCTCTTTCGCGCGCGGTTCATCGAGGATCTGCGGAAAACGTCCCCGCAGTTCCCACGCGGCGAAGAACGGATTCCAGTCGATGAACGGCTCGATGCGTTCGAGCGGAACATCGTCGAGAAGGCGCACGCCGAGGAATGGCGGACGTTCGGGAGAAAACGTGAATGACGGTTTGCGGCGGCGCGCGGTTTCGAGCGGAAGGATCTTCACCGCATCCTGCCGTTTCGCCTGCGCTTCGCGGAGGTGCTCGTATTCGGCGTTGCGCTCGCGGACGAAATCGTCTTTGCGATCGGAGAGCAGCGTGCTGACGACGCCGACGGCGCGTGAGGCATCGAGCACGTGGACCGTCGCGTGCGAGTAGCGCGGCGCGATTTTCACGGCGGTGTGGAGCTTCGACGTTGTCGCGCCACCGATGAGCATCGGGACGGTGAAGTTGCGGCGTTCCATCTCGCGCGCGACGTGAACCATCTCGTCGAGCGACGGCGTGATCAGGCCGGAGAGTCCGATGATGTCGGCCTTCTCGGCGATGGCGGTGTCGAGGATCTTGTCGGCGGAAACCATCACGCCGAGGTCGATGACCTCGTAGTTGTTGCAGCCGAGAACGACACCGACGATGTTCTTGCCGATGTCGTGAACGTCGCCTTTCACCGTCGCCATGAGCACCTTGCCGCGCTGCGAGAGGTCACCGGCTTTCGCCTTCTCGGCTTCCATGAACGGCAGCAGGTAGGCGACCGCCTTCTTCATGACGCGCGCGCTTTTGACGACCTGCGGGAGAAACATCTTGCCGGCGCCGAAGAGATTGCCGACCACGTTCATCCCGTCCATGAGCGGTCCTTCGATGATCGATAGCGCGCTCGGATACTTCTGCCGCGCTTCTTCGACGTCGTCATCGAGGTGCTCGATGATTCCTTTGACGAGCGAATGCGATAGCCGCTCTTCGACCGTTCCGCTGCGCCACGCTTCTTCTTCCCTGGTAGTCGTCGCAGACTGGCCTTTGATCGAATCGGCGTAAGTGAGCAGGCGCTCGGTAGCGTCGGCGCGGCGATTCAGCAGCACGTCTTCGACGAGATCGCGCAGCTCGGGCGGAATCTCGTCGTAGATCGCGAGCTGGCCGGCGTTGACGATGCCCATCGTCAATCCGGCGTTGATGGCGTGGTAGAGAAACGCGGCGTGCATCGCCTCGCGCACGGTCTTGTTGCCGCGGAATGAGAAGGAGACGTTGCTGATGCCGCCGGAGAAACTGACCAGCGGAAAACGCTCGTGCAGTTGGCGCACGGCTTCGATGAAGGCGACGCCGTAGTTGTTGTGCTCTTCGATTCCGGTCGCGACGGTGAGGACGTTCGGATCGAAGATGACGTCGGTCGCGTCGAAGCCAACTTCGTCGACGAGGATGTTGTAAGCGCGCGAGCAGATGGCGACCTTGCGCTCGATCGAATCGGCCTGACCTTGTTCGTCGAAGGCCATCACGATCACCGCGGCGCCGTATCGCTTGATGAGGCGGGCCTGCTCGCGGAACTTGTCTTCACCCTCTTTCAATGAGATCGAGTTGACGACCGACTTGCCTTGCGTGCATTTCAGTCCCGCTTCGAGCACCGACCATTTCGACGAGTCGATCATGATCGGGACGCGGGCGATGTCGGGCTCCGAGGCGACCAGGTGGAGAAAGTGCGTCATGACTTTCTCGGAGTCGAGCAGCCCTTCGTCCATGTTGACGTCGAGGATGTTGGCGCCGCCGTCGATCTGCTGTTTGGCGATGGCCAGCGCCGGTTCGATGTCTCCCGCTTTGATGAGCTGCGCGAACTTCGGCGAGCCGGTGACGTTGGTGCGCTCGCCGACCATGATGAAGTTCGATTCGGGCGTGACGGTAAGCGCTTCCAGTCCGCTGAGCCGCAGATGCTTCTCGACCACTGGCGGCTTCCGTGGCGGAAACGACTTCACCGTTTCCGCGATGGCGCGAACGAAGTCGGGCGTCGTGCCGCAACAGCCGCCGACGATGTTGATCCAGTTGTTCTCCGCGAAATCTCGGAGGAGGTCGGCCATCATCGACGGCGTCTCGTCGTAGCCGCCGAGGGCGTTGGGGAGGCCCGCGTTCGGATAGCAGGAGATCTGGAGGGGCGCCACGCGGGCCAGCTCTTCGATGTGCGGGCGCATCTCGCGGGCGCCGAGCGCGCAATTGATGCCGACGG
>JAFAOU010000231.1 GCA_019247495.1 Acidobacteriota bacterium | reverse complement strand
CCATCGGACACAGTGAACGTATACGCACCGCTCTTTTTCGGGGTCCATTGGAGAACGCCGGTCGTCGGATTGAGCTCTGACGGGACTGGGCCGCCCGCCGGGCCCGTCGGAGTCAGGACGAAGTTATGAGGCAGCGTGCAGCCATCGCCGAACTTCAGCGTGTACGGGATACACGCCGTCGCCGGCGGGAGAACGAACGGCACGCTTGGCGCCGGCGGAGTCGCCGATGGCGAAATGGCCGTGGTTTCAGGACAGACGATGTCGATCGTGTAGGTCCGGCTACCGGAACAGACGTGCGTTGAGTCGGTGGCGATAATCGTGAATGTCACTGGCCCGGCAGTGGTTGGCGTCCCTGACAACACGCCGCCAGGCGACAGGGTAATTCCCGGAAACGGCGACGACGGTGTGAATACGTACGGCTCAAGTCCCCCACCGGCTGTGATCGTAAACGGACCGAATGGCGTGCCCTGGACTCCATTCGGAAGAGTTTCCGGCGACAGTGTGATGTGACCGCAGCAGAGAGAGACGTTGTTACCAGCCAGCGACACCACGCCTTGCGCGAGCAGACGCCCGGAGACGTTCGCGCCACTGTGCAGGGTGATGTCGTTGTGCGCCAGAACGTTTCCGAGGAACGTTGTGCCTGCGCCGAGGGTGATTGAGTCACCAATGTGCCAGAAGACGTTGTTCTCGTAGCCGCTGTTGATCACACGCACGGAGGAGCCCGCGGCGGTGGAGAGCGTCGTCGCGAACTTGAAAATCCAGACGGCGTTGGGATCGTTTGCGGCGTCGAGGATCAGAGTCCCGCTCAATTGCGCGGACGATGAAAAACAGTAGACGCCTGGGCCTAGAGGCGATCCATCGAAGCCGGTACTTGAAACCGTCGTACATGTGCGGCCGGCGAGATCGTTGTAGGCAGATGTGGCGTCGCGTTGGGCCTGCCGGGCGACCGAATCATTGCGATAGGCCACCCCGACCTTTACTGCGATCGATCCGCTGATCGTAGTTCCGGGGCTGACGCCGAGGTTGCCGGTGACGACGCTCGGTCCGGTGCTGGTGACTGATGAGCCGCCAAGGACAGCGAAGCTGTCGGCGGATGCGAGAGATGGCGGAGCGGGCGATTGGCCGGCGAGAAGCGTAGGGGCTTCCGCGATCGCGAGAAAACAGAGTCCGAGGCCGGCCCTCGAATGAAACCGCATGACGGATTTCCCGCTTCACCCTCTGACGACGGTTTGTTGGTTGACCGTGAACGCGCAAGCGCGAGGGACGGCTACAGCAAAGCGACTCTCGCGCACCAGGACCCGATACGTAGTGTATTCATGCCTGATTGCGTTTCATGCATTCCTGCATAAATTGCAAGAATCCGCGGGTCGGGCGAACGAATTCGTTCACATGTCGGGCGTCTTGGAAAGGCTCGGAGTTTTACAGACGTCTCAGCCCGAAGCGCACGCCTCTCCTAGCCAATCACGGCGACAGCGACAGGAATCTGAGGATGCGCGGTGGTGCCCCGGCCGGCCCCAAACTAACGTCCCGGCGTTGCTCCACCCTCGGCCGCGGTCACATCCGGCACGGTATGTCCGCGATGGCAGGTGTTGCAGGTGATCATCTGGCCGTGCGGGTTGACGGCTTTCGCGATCTGGTCGTTGGCGCCGCGGGTCATGCGCATCATCGCGCGGGCGACGTTCTTTTCGGGCTTGGCGTCCGAGGCGAAGTCGAGTTGCTCTTTGGATCCGGGAGGGTTCGAGACGTGGCAGTGGTCGCAGCGTGTGCCGAGGGCTTTGGCGAAGCCGCGCATGTTCGCGATCAGTTCATCGTGACTGATGTTCTGCGGAAAGACCTGCAGATTGTGAAACTCGCCGGTGTCGGCGGCGCGTGATGCCTGCGCTTTCTGTTGCTGCATGGCCGCGCAGGCCGCGAGAAAGAGTCCGAGTCCGAGGGCGAGAGTGCGTACGACGTTCGACATACCGCGTGTTCCTCCGGGCGGCGATTCTGCAAAAGCCGCGCGCGAATGGCAAGGTTCGGTTTGGTTAACGCATCTACCAGCCGATCCCGTAGTCCTCGCCGTGGTTGCTCGATCCGCCCCACAACGTGCCATGCGCGCGGTCGATCATGATTGCGTTGATCGGGCCGGAAGTGCGGTCATCGAACGTCATCGTGTAGCCCATGCGGCGCAGTTCGCCGCGAACCCAGGGCGGTTCGGCGGAGTTGAGGAGGATGTTGCCGGGCTTGATGTCGTGCGCGCCGAAGGAGCTATGCATCTGGAAGCTATTGATGTTCGGCGCCTCGGTGGCTTCCTGGATGGTCATCCCGAACTCCACGACGTCGAGGAAGAACTGGAGCAGGTTCTGATCCTGGCTGTCGCCGCCCTGGACGGAGAAGACCAGCCACGGCGCGGCGTCTTTGAGGGCGAGCGTCGGCGTCAGCGTGACGCGCGGATGCTTGTCGGGTGCGACGACATTGAACGGACCCTCGGCCGGATCGAGGACGAAGCTCTGCATCCGTTCGCTGAGGCCGACGCCGGTGTTTCCCGCCACGACGGCCGGCAGCCAGCCGCCGCTCGGTGTGACCGATACCGCCCACCCTTCCGCGTCGGCTGCTTCGACTGAGGTCGTACCGGCGTAGAAGGCGAAGAGATAGTCGTCGGAAAGCGAAGGTGTGGCCCCCAGGAACTCGTTACGGCGTAGCGCGCCTGACTCAGGCGTCCCGGCCGGCTTCGGCGCCGGTTTGGGTGCGTCCCAGTTCTTGAGCAGATCGGGATACGGATTGACCGTGCGCTGATACGGATACGGATCGCCCGGCTTGAGCTTCGGATCGTTGTGATCGGCGTTGATGAGTTTCGCGCGATCCTTCGCGTAGTCCTTCGAAAGGAGACCGAGCACCGGTTTGGGCGGATCGACGTAGATGTCGCCGTAGTAGAAATCGCGGTCGGCCCACGCCAGGCTCATGGCCTGATAGACCGTGTTGATGTAGCGCGGGGAGTTGTAGCCCATCGACTTGAGGTCGAAGTTCTCGAGGATATTGAGCGCCTGCAACATGGCCGGACCCTGCGTCCAGACGTTGAGTTTGTAGACGTCGATGCCTTTGTAGTTCGTGGAGACTGGCTCTTCGATGCGCACCTTCCAGTTCGCCAGATCCTCCTCGGTGAACAGGCCGCCCTGCTCGCGCGTGCCCCGAACGATCTCCTTCGCGATGTCGCCTTTGTAGAAGCGGTCGTACGCGGCGTAGATCGCCTCCTTGCGTGACTTCCCCTTCTTCAGCGCCTGCTGCTCGGTCTCGACGAGTTTGCGCAGCGTTGCCGCGAGATCAGGCTGGCGGAACATTTCGCCGGCGTACGGTCCGGGATGTTTGGCGTCGTCGGCGTGGACGAAGAAGACTTTCTTCGAGTACGGCCAGTTCTTCAGCTTCTCTTTGTTCCGATCGATGGTGCCGGCTGATTGCCCTTCGATCGCATAGCCGTCGGCCATCTCGATGGCAGGCCCGAGGACGTCTTTCAATGACAGCTTTCCGTACTCGGCGACCATGGTCATGATGCCGCCGGGCGTTCCGGGAGTGACGGCGGCGAGGACGCCTTCATCGGGCGGATGGGTGAAGCCTTTTCCTTTGTAAAACTCGGGCGTGGCGCCGGTCGGAGCGACGCCGAGGGCGTTGATGCCGATGACTTTTTTCGTGTGGGGGTCGTAGATGAGGGCCTGGGTCTCGCCGCCCCACGACAGCGTGTCCCACATGGTGCAGTCGGCGGCGATCATGGCCGCGGCGGCATCGACGGCATTGCCGCCCTTCTGAAAAATCATCGCGCCCGCGGTGGCGCCGAGCGGCTTGCCGGTGACAGCCATCCAGTGCGAACCGTGCAGCGGCGGCTTCTGCGTTCGGAGCAGTGTCTGTTGGGCGGACGCCGAGGCGGCGACAAGCGTGAGAAGAAGAACGATGCGCGTTTTCATCGCCGCGTATCGTAGAACAAGGAGGCGCGGGGCTGAGGGTAGAAACCGTTTCACCACAAAGACACAAAGGACACAAAGGACAGCTCTCTTAGTGTCCTTTGTGTCTTTGTGGTGCAATCGATTTTGATCGTTTCGCGCGCGACGACGCTTACGGCGCGACTTCGAGCAGTTCGAAACTTCCCGGCACGACCGGCGGACGCGGGCGGGGATTCTTCTCCGTCGGCGCGGGCGCGTCTCCGAACTTGGCGGCGGGGAGGAAGATGTGATGCGTCTTCGTGTCGAACGCCATCGTGCGCGCGCTGCGTTGGGTGGCGACGTTGTCGATGACGTCGTATTTGTCGGGCGATGCTTCGTGGACGACCGTCAACGTCGCACTCTGGCCGTTCGACGCGAATGCAAGCT
>JAFAOU010000213.1 GCA_019247495.1 Acidobacteriota bacterium | reverse complement strand
ATTCGCAGCAACGCGGGAGTGGGAACGGTGCGCGGGTTCGCCTACGTCTGCGCGAATCCGCCGTCGTATGTTCGTTTCTCGCAGCCGGTGTACGACGCGGCCGAGAACAGCGGCAGCGTGACGGTGACGCTGGAGCGCAGCGGCGATCTTTCGCGAGCCTTCGATCTCGACTACACGACATTTCCCAACTGGCCGGCCGGTGATTTCGTGCGCAATCTCGAGCCGCTGGCGATGAAGGTTTCCTTTGCGCCGGGCCAGACCACGAAGACGATCACGCACCGCGTGCAGGACGACAACGTTTTCGGCGGCGACTCCGATCATTCGATCGGCGTCGTCAGCGACGGCGCGGCCGTGATGGATGGGGGATCGGTGACGACCGCCGTAATTCACATCAAGGATGACGAATCGGGCGCCGCACTCACCATCGACGACGTGACCGTTCCGGAAGGCAACGCCGAGCACACTATCGACTTCCCACTGCATCTTTCCAGGCCGGTGACCGAACGCGTCCTGGTCTGGTGCGTGCCGCACGATGGAACCGCGCGGGCGGGGACGGATTTCTATCTCCGAGGGAGCGCCGCGACTTTCGAGCCGGGAGAGATCAGCGCCGCGTGTCAGGTGACGATCATCGGCAATTCGGTCTTCGAGCCGGCGAAGACGTTCACCGTGTCGACCGATCCGGTGCAGGGGCCGGTGACGGTGATGAAGGGAACGGCGATCGCAACGCTGATCGACGACGACGAGGCGCTGCTGCCATCGCAGTCGCTGACCTTCGATCCGGCGTCGCTGCGAATCGCCGCGGGAGGCGGCGGGGTGGTATCCATCGCCGCAGCGATTCCGGCGCTTGTCACGCTGACGTCGTCTGATCCCGCGGTCGTGCGCGTTGACTCATCCGCTGCGGCTCCCGGAGTGGCGCGCCTGACTGCGATGAAGGCAGGATTGGCGACGATCACCGCCACCGACGGCACCGTCTCGGCGACGCTGCGGATCGAAGTGACGTCACCTCCGCGGCGGCGCGCCGCGCGTTAGACTCGGCGCGTGCCGGACGACGTCGAACGCTGCTACATCGCCGGATTGCGCATCCTCAACTATCGCTTCAACAGCGAGGCGGAGCTTCGCGCGAAGCTCGATCGGAAGGAGTTTCCTCACGATGCGATCGACGCAGCGATCGAGCGATTGCGCCGCGAAAAATGGCTCGATGATGGGCGCTTCGCCGCGGCGTTTGTACGCACACGCCTGCGCAAAGGCATCGGCCGTCTGCGCATCAAACGCGAACTGCAAGCCGCGGGAGTCGACAGCGCGACCATCATGAGCGCACTCGATGTCCCCGATCACGATGACCGCGCGGCTGCGATCACTGCCGCGAAGAAGCGGCTGGCCGTCCTCCGCCGCCGCGATGACGATGACGCGATTCGCCAAAAGCTTGTCGCGTATCTTTTCCGTCAGGGCTACGACAGCAGCCTGGCCATCGACGTCGTGCGGGAAGCGATGCGCGATGCCGCCAAGTCGTAATTCGTCACATCCGCGAAATCTGCGGATAAACGTCATCCGCAGATTTCGCAGATTTACGCAGATGTGAATGACCGAAGGAGCGACGCTGTTACGATCCTCCCAATGCTGACCACCAACGACATTCGCAAACAGTTTCTCGAGTATTTCGAGAAGAACGGACACCGCCAAGTCCCCAGCTCGTCACTCGTGCCGGCGGGCGATCCGACGCTCCTCTTCACGAACGCCGGGATGAATCAATTCAAGGACGTCTTCCTCGGCCGCGAGCCGCGCGACTACAACCGCGCCACGACGTCGCAGAAGTGCGTGCGCGCCGGCGGCAAGCACAACGACCTCGAGAACGTCGGCCGCACCGCGCGTCACCACACCTTCTTCGAGATGCTCGGCAACTTCTCCTTCGGCGATTACTTCAAGGAAGGGGGGATCAAGTTCGCGTGGGATCTCATCGTCAACGTCTGGGGCCTGGAAGTGGAGCGGCTCTGGTTCAGCGTCTTCGAAGGCGGCGACGGCGTTCCTGCGGACGAAGAGGCGGCGGCTCTGTGGGTGAAGGCCGGCGCGTCGCCCGACCGCGTGCTGCGCTTCGGCAAGAAGGACAACTTCTGGTCGATGGGCGATACCGGTCCGTGCGGCCCGTGCTCCGAGGTTCACTACTTCCGCGGTGACGACCTGTCGCAGAACGTGGCGGCGCTGGTCAACGGCGAAGGCGACGACACGATGGAGATCTGGAACCTGGTCTTCATGCAGTACGACCGCAGCGCGGACGGCGTGCTCACGCCACTGCCGGCGCCGTCGGTGGATACCGGAATGGGGCTGGAGCGGATCGCCAGCGTTCTGCAGAAGGCGGCCACGAATTACGACATCGATCTCTTCGCGCCGATCATGCGCCGCATCGAATCGGCGACAGGTCACAAGTACGCGGGCGACATGGAGAGCGAGCTCGATACGGCAGTGCGCGTGCTCTGCGATCACTCGCGCGCGGCGACATTTCTGATCAGCGACGGCGTCATTCCGGCGAACGAAGGCCGCGGCTACGTGCTGCGCCGCATCATCCGCCGCGCGATTCGTTTCGGACGCAAGTTCGACACGCACGTTGCGTTGTCGCAAGTCGTCGACGATGTCATCGCCTCGATGGGCGATGCGTATCCGGAATTGAAGAATCGCCGCGAGGCGGTGCTGCAGACGTTGCGGTCCGAAGAGGAGCGTTTCTCGCGCACGCTCAGCTCGGGCATGGAACGCGTCGGGGCCGCGCTCGACGCCGTCCGCGCGCGCGGCGAGCGCGTCCTCGGCGGCGAGGAGTTGTTCCGGCTCTACGACACGTTTGGTATCCCGGTCGACCTGATCGCGGAGTTGGCCGAGGATGAAGGCGTGACCCTCGACCGCGAGGGCTTCGAGGTGATGATGGCCGGCGCGAAAGCGAGGGCGAAAGCATCCTCGAAGTTCCAGACCTCGACGGATGCGGCCACGTTCGCGAAGGTCGCTGAGAAGACCGGGCCGGTCGAATTCGTTGGCTATGATCAATATGTTGACGTTCCTTCGACCGTGAAGGCGATCGTCATCGCCGGCAAGGAGCAGGACGCCATCCATCACGGCTCGGAAGGCGAAGTCGTAATCTCTCCGACTCCGTTTTACGCTGAGTCGGGCGGCCAGATCGGCGACAGCGGAACGCTGGAATGGGACGGCGGCCGGGCTACCGTTCTCGACACGCAGAAGCCGGTCGGCGATCTCGTCGTCTCGCGCGTCCGCGTCGATGAAGGACATCTCACCCTCAACGCGAACGTCCGTGCGTCCGTACCGGTGCCAACGCGGCTCGACACGACCGCGAATCACACCGCCACCCATCTGCTGCACAAAGCGCTGAAGGATGTTTTAGGCGAGACCGTCCAACAGGCCGGCTCACTCGTCGCGCCCGATCGTCTGCGCTTCGATTACACCTATCACCAGGCTCCCTCGGACGAACAACTCCGCCGCGTCGAGGAGATCGTCAACGACAAGATCCGCGAGAACCTCGAGGTCACGAAGACCGTCATGCCGATCGCCGAGGCGAAGAAGACGGGGGCGGTGGCAATGTTCGGCGAGAAGTACGGCGAGAACGTGCGCATCGTGACGGCCGGCGATTTCTCGCGCGAATTCTGCGGCGGCTGCCATGTCAACCGCACCGGCGACATCGGCCTGTTCAAGATCATCAGCGACCGTTCACTCGCCGCCGGCGTCCGCCGCATGGAAGCGCTCACGGGACGCGGCGCGCTGGCGTTCTTTCAGACGATCGAAGATGCTGCGCAGAAGCTTCAGAAGCAACTCAATCTTCGTCTTGAAGATTTGCCGTCACACGTCCGCGGAATGCAGGAGCGTGTCAAAGTGCTGGAGAAAGAGCTCAAGCGCTTCACTCTGAAGGAAGTCATCTCTGGCTACGGCGACGCCGCATTGTCTCCTCTCCAAGCTCAAGGTACCGCTGTTGTAGTGCCGGCAGATGATGCGGTGGATGTGGATGGGGTGAAATTGATGGCCCGACGCATCGATAACATCAGCGGCGGCGATCTTCGCAATCTCGCCGACACCTTCCGCTCGAAACTCAAATCGGGCGTAGTCGTCCTCGGCTCCGTGACCGACAGCAAAGTCACGCTCCTGGCCGCGGTGACGAAAGACCTCCTCGACCGCGTGAACGCGAACACGCTGATCAACAAACTCGCCCCGATCGTCGGCGGCAAAGGCGGCGGCAAGCCCGACCTCGCGCAAGCCGGCGGCAAAGATCCCGGCAAACTGGACGAGGCCATCGGCCACGCTCCTCAAGCGCTGCGCGAGGTGCTCGGGGGGTGAACATCGATATGTCGCCCGCCGCAGTCACGCTGCGCATTCGGCGCGTCTCGCAACTTCGAAATCTCTGTCTCCGTCTTGCGAAGGCGGGCGCCGAGGCGCGCAAGAAAGGACAGTTGCCGCCGCTCACACCGTCCACCTCCAAGGCTTCCTCGGATCGCTGACCGGACGAAACGCATCCGGAAACTGCGTGACGATGAAGCGCCAGCCGTTCCAGAAGAGCGAGACGATGTCGTGGCGCACTTCGCCGGAATGCGGATGGCGCGTCAGGTACTGATCGGCGAGTGAGATCAGCTGCAGTTTCTTGCGACGGTCGACGGCATCGACGCCGTACCCTGCCGTGATGCTCTGACGCGCTTTCACTTCGACGAACACGAGCAGTCGTCCGCGCGCGACGACGAGATCGATCTCGCCGCCGCGCAGGCGAACGTTGCGCGCGACGATGCAGTATCCGCGCATCCGGTAGAACCACGCCGCACGCCGTTCACCGCGTTGTCCGAGTTCTCGCGAAGGGAGTCGCATCCGCCGAGGATCTCTCGGAATTTGCAAATTGGCGAAGTTCTACGACTGGTAGCGCTTCTTCCAGCGGCGAAGCCGCGCTTCTAGAGCCGTAGCCCACGGGTTTACCCGTGGGACCCTCGATCGTGTTTCGTTGTGAGCGCGCCTTGGCGCGCGAGAGAAAGCTTTCTTTCGCCCGCTGAAGCGGGCTCAAAAATTCGCGCGGATCGAATTTCCCACAGGTGAACCTGTGGGCTACGGTTCTCAGGCCGGCTACGCCGACTCCCCTGGCGGATCGCGCTCTACTTCCTGTGGAAGTGCTTTTCGATGTCGAGGTGGCGGATGTCGACGATGATCGGGCGGCCGTGGGGGCAGGCGTAGGGGTTGGAGGAGTCGAGCAACTCGGCGGTGAGGCGGGCCATCTCTTCGCCGCCGAGGGGGCGATGGACTTTGATCGCCGCCTGGCAGGCCAGCGACGCGCAGACTTTTTCGCGTACGTGCAGGACATGCGAGCGGTCGTCGAGCGAGGCGTCGATCAGTTTGCGCAGGAAGGCCTCGACGTCGTTCTTCACCAGCTCCGGTGGCACCGCGGCGATCGCGAAGGTGTTGCCGGAGAAGCGCTCCATTTCGAAACCGACGGCGTGCAGTTCCGCGAGGTGCGACTCGAGGACAGCACTTTCCGCGGCGCCGCTTTCGTAGAGGATCGGCGTCAGGAGTTGTTGCGTCACCGGCGACTGCCCGGCGGCGCGGTCAAAGTAGCGGTCGTAGAGAACGCGCTCGTGAGCAACGTGCTGATCGATGAGGCGCAGGCCGGTGGGCGTGTCGATGACGATGTAGCTCATTCGGTACTGGCCGATCACGCGTCCCTGAAGATCACCGAGACGCGGCTCGTGATTTGCCGTCAGCGGCGTATCGAGCGTCGCGGTCTGCTCGCGCAACGGCGGCTGAACGACACTCTGTTTTTGAAAGAGCGGCGTGAACTCGGGGCGGTATCCGCTCGACGCGCCGTCGAAACGATTCGGCGCAAAGAGCTGCTGCGGCGGAGGAGGGGCGGGCGCCGGCGGCTGCAGTAGTTGCGATCCTTCCTCCGCGCCGCCGAGGGCGCGTTTGATGCCTTGCTCGACCGCGACGTGTACCGCGCCGGAATCACGGAATCGGACTTCGGTCTTGGCGGGATGGACATTCACGTCCACCAGTTCCGGCTCGATTTCGACGAAGAGCACGATGGCCGGATGGCCGTCGAAGTCGAAGGCGTCCGCTCCGCGGCTGGCCGCATGCGTGAGCACTTTGTCCTTCACCAGCCGCCCGTTGACGAAGAAGTATTGATTGCGGCGGCTGCCGAATCGGAGGCCGCGCGTGACGTAGCCGGCAGCGTGGACCGGGCCGATGGTCATATCCACTTCTTCCAGAAACTTCTCGGCGTCGTCGCCGATGATCTGTGTGACGCGTTCCCGCATCGTGGCGGCCGGCGGGAGGTCGACGACGGTGCGGCCGTTGTGTTCGACGCGGAAGGCTCGCGACGGAAGCGGCAACGCGTACGACGAAACGATGGTGACGATGGAGCGGAACTCGGCGTCGGCGGACTTCAGGAACTTGCGCCTTGCCGGGACGTTTTCGAACAGCTCGCGAACGCTGATGGTCGTGCCGCGGTCGCGCGCGGCGGGTCGCGACGTGCGCTTGGCGGTCAGCGGATCGCATTCGATTTCGATGGCAGCGCCGGCGGAACCATCGCACGTCGTCAACGTGAATCGCGACACGCTGGCGATCGACGGCAGCGCTTCACCGCGGAAGCCGAGGGTGCGTACTTGCGAGAGATCGTCGAAGCCGGCGATCTTCGACGTGGCGTGGCGCTCCAGCGCGAGGAGCGCGTCGTCGTGGCTCATGCCGGAGCCGTTGTCGCGGACTTCGATCAGCTTCTTGCCGCCGTTTTCGAGCAGGACGTCGATGACGGTGGCGCCGGCGTCGATGGCGTTTTCAACGAGCTCTTTCACCACCGAGGCCGGACGCTCCACGACCTCACCGGCAGCGATCTGATTGATCAGATCGGAGGGAAGGAGGTGGATGCGGGGCACGTGGGGATTATCTGCGAAGCGTAGCGCTGTGTCCGCGAAAGGCGTTGAACCACAAAGACACAAAGTGATTTTCTTCGTGTCCTTTGTGTCTTTGTGGTGAAAGGCTTTTTACGCCTCCGAGTATCATCCGCCTCGCGATGAAGGCGATTCTCATTCGGGAGCATGGCGGGCTCGATAAGCTCGAAATGGCCGACGTTCCTGATCCCGTTGCGCGTCCCGGCGAGGCGGTCGTTCGGGTGCGTGCGGTGGCGCTCAATCATCTCGACATCTGGCTGCGGCGCGGGGTGCCGGGACACAAGTTTCCGCTGCCGATGATTCCGGGGTCCGAGGTGGCAGGGATCGTCGAGAGTGTTGACGATCCACGGTGGAACGCTGGCGATGAAGTGATCGTCGCGCCGGGGTATTCATGCGGACTCTGTACGGCCTGCCTTTCGGGCAACGATCCGCTTTGCCGCAACTCCGGCATCTTCGGCGAAACCGTCAGCGGCGGTGCGGCGGAGAAGATCGCGGTTCCGATTCGCAATCTGATCCGCAAGCCGGCGTCGCTGTCGTTCGCCGAAGCCGCGGCGGTGCCGCTGGACATGCTCACGGCGTGGCACATGCTCGTCGCGCGGGCGCGACTCCGGCCGGGTGAGACGGTGCTGGTGCAGGCGGGCGGATCGGGCGTTGGCAGTGCGGCCATCCAGATCGCGAAATTGTGGGGAGCGACCGTTTACTCAACCGCCGGTACTTCGGCAAAGGCGGCGCGGGCGAAGGCGCTCGGCGCGGACGAAACGATCGTCTACACCGAGGTCGATTTCGTCGACGCAGTGCGCAGGCTGACGTCGAAGCGGGGAGTTGACGTCGTCGTCGAACACGTGGGCGGCGAGACCTTCGAACGCTCGTTGCGGGCATTGGCGAAGGGCGGGCGATTGGTGACGTGCGGTTCGACATCCGGCGGCGAGGCCAACATCAACCTTCGCCTGATTTTCTTCAAGCTGCTGTCGATCCTCGGATCGACGATGGGTAGTCTGGCCGAGCTGCACGAGATCATGAAGTTCGTGGAAGCGGGACGGCTCCGTCCTGTCATCGACCGCGTGCTGCCGCTATCGGAAGTGGCTGAAGGGCATCGGATCCTGGAAGCGCGTGAAGCGTTTGGAAAGATCGTCTTCGAGGTCTGAGGTACGATGCCGGGCACACACATTGCCACTGCCATGGACGTGCTTCGAAGGATTACCGCTCTGCTTGCCATGATCGGACTGATCGGGCTGCTGCTCCTGCTGATCTGGCAGGTGGAACTGCATCACGAGCGCGGCTCGGCGATCGACGAACCGGCGGTCGTGACGCTGCTCTATGTGGCTGCTTAAATTGTTGATAAATCAAGAGTAACCCCTTGGCACGCGCGATGCTTTTCTTTAGGGCATGAGAGCAAATAACCTGAAGACCCGCGCAGCAGCCGTCGTGATCGCATTTTCACTTTGCGCGATTCCGGCTTTCGCCATTCAGCCCGCCGCGCACGACGTCACGCCGCAGCTGGTGACGGCCGGTGTGACGGTCGACGGACTTCGCGCGGTCGAGGTCGGCGGCATCGTCGTCCTTCGCGGCCGCACGGCTGACCGCAGCGCCGCCGAGCAAGCGGCGACCGTTGCGCAATCCCTCGGCTATACGCGCGTGGCGAACCTCATCCAGGTGTCTCAGGCTCCCGACGACGAGCGCATCGAACGCGCGGTCGAGCGCGAGCTTTCGGTTCACCGCGGCCTCGACGGAACGCAGATCGCCGTCGACTCCGAGAACGGCATCGTCCATCTGACGGGGAAGGTCTACAGCGAGCTGCAGAAGGACATGGCCGTCACCCTGGTGAAGACGGTCGACGGTGTCCGCTCGGTACAGGCGTCGTTGCAGCGGTAAATCAACCTTTTTCAAACCAACTGAGACACAGAGGGCACAGAGAGGTTTCTTTGTGCCCTCTGTGTCTTTGTGGTTGAAGTGGTTTCCTACCGCACCGTGTGAATCGAGAACTGCACCTTGTTGCTCTTGCGCGCGTCGGGCCCCTTGATGGTGTGGGCGAAGAGGACGCTGAGGAGCACTTCGAAATCCCGAATGGTCAGCGACATCTCTGTGCCGAGGCCGGCATCGATGGCGAAGTCGCGCGTACGGGCGATGTCGCGATATTCGAATCCCGCGTTTCCCGCGCCCGCGTAGGCGATGGCGTAAGCGGTGTTGAAGTGGGCTCCGCCGAGGCGGTAATCGCGATTGCGGAAGACGGGGATGAAGAACTCATTGGTCAGGTGGAACTCGTTCGTTCCGACGGAGACGTCATTCGTTGACGAGAGCGAGCGAAGGGCATCGCGGCCCGCGAGGTTGAAAAGCTCGTAGCCGGGGATCGAATAGCACTCGGCGGGCGGTGTCAGCGGCGTGTTCTTGCAGAGAAAGTCCTTGACCGGAAAAACGCCTGCGTGCGCGCGCGTGACGACGAACGACGTCGGCGTGATGTCCCAGCGCCGCAGACCTTCCACTTCGAACTTCGTGTACTTGTAATCGCCGGTGGAGATTTTTCCAGCCTGCGTGATGGCGGCCGCGTAGCTGAATTTCTGAGGGCCGAGCTCGCGGAAGGCAGTGAGCACCGGAATGAGCCGGCCGCGCGATTCGCCGACGATGGCATTGAGCTGGTCGTCGAACTCGGTGCCGTACTGGTAGCCGAGCTTCGTGTAGATGTTGTTCTTGCGGTTGTCGACGCGGGTCGTGTCGCCGAAGGTGAGCCGGTCGTCCTGGAGCAGGGTGAAGTAGCGATGGTTGTAATCGCGCGGCACCTCGAAGAGCAGCAGGCCGCCGCGAACGCGTTCGAATTCGTCGGTGTGGCTGCCGATGGCGCCGAAGGAAATGGTGTCGAAGACCGCCACTTTGTAGGTGAAGTCCTGCGCGTAGTACTTGTAGCGGAGGAAGGTGCTGATGTCACCGGTCACGAACTTGTAGTCGATCTGGCTCTCGAAGAGCACGTTCTTGATCAGTTTGCGGAGGCGGATGCTGGCCCTGCCGTCGGCGAGATAGATGTTCGGCAAGGAGTCGCGGCGGTCGTATCCACTGGCGGCAACGGGAGAAAGCGGCGGCGTGGCCTGCGGCGGTGTCGTCGGAACGGGAGGCGGCGGGGAAGCCGGGGTGGCGGGAGCGGGCGGCTCTTGCGCGAGGGCCGCGGCGGCTGAAAGAATTACCGCGAGGAAAACTCCAAGGGGGCGGATTCGCATCGCGGCATCGTACCAAAGTGGTGATCCCAAGTCTGAGGTTCGAGCGCTCATGTTATGGTAAGGTCATGGCCGTGAAGCCTTTATCGTTTTGCCTTCGCATGGCTCTGGCACACGTTTTGTAGGTCGCCGCACACGTACACTCGCGGACGACCGTGCGAACTTTAGGAGGTGTTACTTGTTGCGTTTGAGATTTCGATCCCTGATTCCGTTGCTTTGTTTTCTCGTCGTACCGTCGCTGCTCGCGCAGACCGACACGGGCATGACCACTTCGTCGCTGGCGTCGGTCACCGCGGCCGATCAGGCCAGGCTGGTGGCGCCGACCGCGTCCGGCCAGACCGGCCTGTTCAACGTCATCACCGCCGACACGCTGCGCCGCGGCGACTGGTCGTTTGGCGTCTATTACCAGAACTGGGATCTCGAGGCCGCCAAGGCCCCGTTCAACATCCCGTCGGCCCGCACTCACAAGAACATGGGCTATGACCTCTACCAGCTCGAAGGTTCCGTCGGATACGGCGTGACCGACAACTGGGAGATTTCCGCGTCGCTCCCGTACGAGAAGATCACGGGTCATGGCGGCGACCGGAACGGCTTCATCAACGGTTACTACTACCAGGGCAAGTTCTCCGACAGCGGAATGGGCCCTCTGCACCTTGCCACGAAGTGGGGCTTCGGATCGTCGATGGCCTCGCGCTTCGCTGTGTCGCTCTTTGCCGATCTGGCCACGGGCGAGAAGAACAGCGGGATCGGCACCGGAACGACGGACTTCGGCGTCGGTCTGCACTACACGGCCAGCCAGTTCACGGTCGGTGGTGAGTACGCGATCGTCGGCGACCGCAGCGCAAAGAATTCGAACTTCCCGTTCCTCGCGCCTGATTCGGCCAAGCTTCCGAACGAGCTTCGTCTCGAAGCGGGATGGAACCATCCGATCGGTTTCTGGCGCACCACGAACTGGATCACGGAAGTCAGCACGGTCATGTACAACGGGGGCGACATCAAGCCGCCTGCGCCGATCTTCCTCGTCACCGGCCTGCGTCACTGGCTCGGCGACAGCGGTTGGTCGCTGAATGCCGGCGTCCGCTGGAACCCGGCGAAGTTCAGCCGCGATCACAAAGAGTGCCGCGTGACGGAGCTCGACGACTGCGCCCTTTCCGGCCTGGTCGGCCTGACCTTCTCGCCGCTGCATCTGGCAGCGGTCGCTCCGCCGCCGCCTCCTCCGGCGCCGCTGCCGGAAGCTCCGCCCCCGCCGCCTCCGGCGCCGACTCCGGTCGCGCCGCCTGAGCCGCCGCCGGTGACCCCGCCGCACGTTCCGACCGAGCTCCGCACCGACGAGATTCACTTCGAGTCTGGTTCGGCGCGCCTGACAAACATCGCCAAGGCCATTCTCGACGACGTCGCTCTGCGCATGAAGCAGGAGCCGACTTCGACGGCCAACGTCATCGGCTACAACGACGATAAGGAAAACACGGGACCGAATCACGATCTCGATCGCCGCCGCGCCGAAGCGGTCCGCGACTACCTCGTCAGCCGCCACGGCATCGACCCGTCGCGCATCACGGTCGAAGGCCGCGACGCTCGCGAGCCGATCGGCGACAACACCACAGCGGAAGGCCGCCTGCGCAACCGCCGCGTTCAGATCCGCCTGATGCTGCCGTAATCCTCATCCTCAGCAACACCCCGAAAGGCAGCCGAAAGGCTGCCTTTCTTTTTGATCCGCAGATTTACGCAGATGGGACGAGATTAGAAACCAGATTTGATCTGCGATTTATCTGCGTTATCTGCGGATTACGGCAACTCGATTTCGGGGTCCTCTTCACGACGTCGATACAGGATCGCCAGCTTGCCAATCGTTCCCGCGATGTCCGCGTCGCACGCCTTCGCCAGCTCCTCAGCCAGCGCTTTCCGTTGCGAGGAGTCGTCGTTGTCGATGCGGACTTTGATCAGCTCGTGCGAGGCCAGCGAGCGCTTGGTCTCTTCGATGACCGAGGGGCTGGCGCCGGCGCGGCCGATACGAACGACCGGCTCCAGCGCGTGCGCGAGGCCTCGGAGGAACTGGCGTTGCTTGCCGGTGAGCGCCATGAGCGGCGCATGGTAGCAGAGCGTTACTGGCGCGTCGTGTCGGTGTGGTGGAGCGGGATCTTTGAGAGAGCGTCCTGCCGCGCGGCGTATTTTTGCCGGGCGGAGATCGAGGTGTAGAAGCGGACGATTCCGATGGAGCGTCCGCCGCTCTTCGTCTGCGCGAGGATCACTGCCGTCTGCCGTTCTTCGCGCGGCCGCTCTTTCCAGGAAAGCGTAAGACGATGCGATTCCGCATCGTATGAGCTGTCCGCGGTCGTATTGCCGAGGAATGAGGCTCGGATCGAGGCGGGATCGAGCTGAGTGTCGTCGATGGTTGCGATCAGCGCGGTTTGATCGGCGGTCAGCACGCCGTCGTTAGCCGGCGTGACGTCGCGCAGTTCGAGCGTGGCTGCGCCAAGGGCGGTGCGAAGCTGCTCGAGCGTCGTGTCGCTGACCATGGCGAAGCGGCGCAACCGGAGCGGGTCGGTGGAACGGTTGTTCGGGCCAAACCAGCTCAGCAGGCCGGCTTCGTAGCCCGCGCGCTTTGCGGCGGCGACGACGGTATCGTCATAGTCGCCGTAGGGATAGGCGAGGAAGCGCACGGGCTGGCCCGTATGCGACTCGATGACGCGCTTACTCTCGTCCAGCTCCGTGCGAAGGAAGGCGTCGTACTGCGCGTCGTCCAGATCGGGATGCGATTTGTGCATCAGGTGCGCATGCGACATCGTGTGGCCTTCGATGTCGACGCCGGCCTTCCGCAGCGCGGCGATCTTCGGCCACGTCAGGGCGTGTGATCCCTGACCGACGACCTTGGGATAGACGTAAAGCGACCAGGGGAAACCGAAGCGCTTGAGCACCGGCGCCATCTCCGTCAATGCGCAGAGCCAGCCGTCGTCGACGGTGATGACGACCGCGTTCGGTGGAAGCGACTCCCGTCGTCCGGCGATGTAGTCGACGAGGTCGGAAACGGGTACGACGTTGTATCCGGCCAGCGCCAGGTAGCGCATTTGGTCGGCGAAGTCTTCGCTGCTGACGGCCCAGCCGCGCTCGGGGACAGGATCAACCTCGTGGTAGGCGAGGATGATGGTGTCCTGAGCGAAGGCGGAAGCGGTGAGGAAGAGAGAAAGCGCGGCGATATGGGCGAGGCGCACGAGGGCGGGAAAGTGCAATCGAAATGCCCTGAAGAAGTGGATAGTAGATTAGTGGATTCGTAGATTAGGGGCTCGACGGTCAGTCCGCGTCGTGATCGACTGATCTACTGCTTCGGCGCGCGGGGAAGTTGGCTGCGCGCTGGCATCCCCGAACCGCCGCCGCCCGCGGCTACTACGGCCGGCGCGCCGGACTGAACCTGCGGCGCGGTCGTTTCGGCAGGTGCGACGTGCTGCGGATCGGTTACCAGGGAGGGGAGGACCGGCAGGACCGGCGCGGGGAGCTTGAAGATCCAGCTGGCCTCGATCCGTTTGCCGGACTTTGCATCGGTCGCCCACACCAGCGCGCGCTGGTAGGTTCCTTTCAGCGCGTCCTTTACGGCGGCGACCGAGATTGCGCCGGTGCGCGGATCGTAGGAGAAGGGGAGCGAGCCGGGCACCGACAGCAGTGCCATCCCGACCGACTTCGGATCGATGTGCTCGTGATTTGGGATTCGGGCCGAGACCACCAGCGTCTGACCGGGATCGGAGATGACGCCGGGCTGTGGGGTCATCTCATCGAGCGGCAACGAGCCCGCGCCGAGGTAGCGGCGGAAGCTGACGAAGTCCATCTTCTTTTCGACGACCATGCGGCGCATCCGCAGCGGATCGCTGCCGCGGCGGACTTTGCCCGCTTCGCAGGTCAGCGCGGCGCCGTAGCCAGCCCGGCCGACGCTGTCGACGAGGAAATGGTCGTAGTCGCCGAACGGGTAGGCAATGAAGAGAACCTGCTTGCCCGTGGCGTGCTCGATCATCCGCTTGCTGTCGATCAGCTCGCGCGACAGCCAGTTCGAATACGCGCGCTGATCGAGCTCCGCGTGGCGGCGGCGAGTGAGGAACGGATGCGTAAGCGAGTGGCTCTCGATGTCGACGCCGGCGTCAGACATTTCTTTGATCTGCTTCCATGTCAGCGCGCGGGCAGTCTGTCCGATGATGTTCGGATAAACGAAGACTGTGAACGGGAATCCGTAGCGCTTCATCTCCGGGAAGACTTCCGTGTAGGTGCTGCGCCAGCCGTCGTCGATGGTCACGACGATGGCGTTCTTCGGCAGCGAGGTGCGCTTGCCGGTGACGTAGTCGTAGAGTTCGCGCAGCGGGATGACGTTGTAGCCGGTCATCGCCAGATAGCGCATCTGCTGGCGGAATGTCTCGCGCGAGACTTCCATGCGCGGGTCCTGCGGCGACTCGACGATGTGATAGCAAAGGACCGTCGCGCCGTAGTCGTTCGACGGAGAAGGGGAAGGAAGGGTAGGAGCAGCGGCTGCAGCGAGGCCGGTGAAAACGATGGAAATGAGTGCTGCCGTCAACGCCCGCGCGGCCATGGATGCTCCCGAATGAGTAAAGGTCCCGATGAAGATGCTCGCTGAAATGCAACAAAGGTACCGGATGGATTTGATTGCTGAAGCGAGGGTTATTGTAGATCTTCGCCGGCCGGTGATGCAGATTTTTCTTTGATCCGGCAGAGGCCGGCGAAATCTGCGGACCGATTTGACCGTTCCTCAGCCCCGGGTTAGAGTCACGCACTTTTACGGAGGCAGTTCGGTTCATGGATCGCCAGCAACGAAGAGACCTGAAACACGATAAGTTCGTCGACGAGATCGGCTCGTTGTCGGCACGCGCGAAAGAAAATCAGCGCCTTCTTTTGACCATCGCGGCTGCGGCCGTGATCCTGGCCGTCCTCGGCTACGGCATCTATTTCTACCGCGCCAACCGCGAAGAGAAAGCGCAAATCGCTCTCGGCGCGGCCATCGACACGATGGAATCGCCGCTGCTTGCCGCTCCCGGCGCGCAGCCGGTGCCGGGCGCGAAGTTCAAGACTGAGGCCGAGCGGACCGCCGCGGCGGAGAAGCAGTTCAAGGACGTCGAAGCCTCGCATGGCGGTACCGACGCCGCGGACGTGGCCTCCCTCTACCTTGCCCGCATCGCCGCCGACAAGGGCGACGTCTCCTCGGCACGCACGCGGCTTCAGAAGTTCGTCAGCGATCATCCGAAGCACTTGCTCGTGGCCGGCGCGCGCTACAGCCTCTATCGCCTTCGCATCGACGGCGGTGAAGCGCCGCAGGTCGCGCAGGAGCTGCAGGCCGAGATCGCCAAACCCGATCCGCCGCTGCCTGCGGACTCGCTGCTGTCGCTTCTCGCGCACTCGTTCGACGTCCAGGGCAACAGCCAGAAGTCGAAGGAGACGTATCGCCGCATCGCTACCGAGTTCCCCGATTCGCCGTACGCGATCGACGCGCAGCGGAAGATGGGACCGGCGTAGCGGCTGCGCAGGCTGCGCGGTCTCAACGGGGGGACCGGAAATGTTGAATGTTCAATGTTGAATGTTGAATGTTGAATGATGTGAGGCCGTGCGGGTCCTCTTCATTCAACATTGAACATTTAACATTCAACATTCAACATTTCCTTTGCCGTGCACCTCCTCGGCATCGTCATCCTCACCGCGTGGGTAATGGCGCTGATCCGCACCATCGTCAATCTCAAGCTCATCCCGAGCCTGCGCGCGGACATGCTGCCGGCAAGTGAGCCGCTGGTGAGTGTGATCATCCCCGCCCGCGATGAGGCGCATATCATCGAACGGACCGTGCGTGCCTTTCTCGCGCAGACCTACGCGAATCTCGAAGTGATCGTCGTTAACGACCGGTCGGCCGACGGAACCGGCGACATCGTCCGTTCCATCGACGACGTTCGGCTTACGGTCATCGACGGTGTCGAGCCGCCCGCCGGTTGGCTCGGCAAACCGTGGGCGCTGCATCAGGGCAGCCGTGCAGCGCGCGGCGCGCTGCTGCTGTTCGTCGACGCCGATGTCGTTTACGCTCCGGCGGCGATCCGCGCGGCGGCTGCGCATCACGAGGCTCGGAATCCCTCCCTGCTTTCGCTCCTGCCGCACTTTGAGATGCACGGCTTCGGTGAGAACGCGGCCATGCCGATGCTGGCGATGACCTGCTTCAGTTTTCTGCCGACGTGGTTTTCGAATCGCACGCGGTTTGCGAGGCTGGCCATCGGCGGCGGGACGGGCAACCTCGTCTCCCGCGATGCATACGAAAACGCCCGCGGTCATGAGGCGCTCAAGAACTCGGTGGTCGACGACGTCGCCCTGGCACGACTGATCCGGCGCAGCGGCGGGGCGACCAAGACGGTGCGTGCGGATGATCTGGTCTCGTTGCACATGTACAACGGCCTGGCCGAGGTCGTCGAGGGGTTCACGAAGAACGCGTTTGCAGTGTTCGGACGGAGCTACGTAGTGGGCTTTCTCCTGACCGCCGGCTGCGCCATCTTCCACATCCTGCCGTACGTTCTCGCGATCACCGGCGATCGCGTCAGCATCGCCACGATCATCATCATCAGTCTCACACGGTTAATCTTATTCAGCGCACTGCGCTACCGGCTCGACGCCGCAATCTTCCTTCATCCCGTCATGGCCGCGATCTGGATGTGGATCTTCATTCGATCGATCTGGCTGACGGGAATCCGCCGGAAGGTGATCTGGCGCGGTCGGACCTATGATGCGCGTCATACCCGCTTCGGCGCCGAGCGGCGATGATTCTTGCAAGCTTGAATATGAAGGAGAGTTGTAAATGACTGAAAAGCCTTTTCTGACCGACGTCCAGGAGCTCCGCCGCCGCGCGCGGCAGCACATCGAAGAAGGAGCGGTAACGGATGCGTACCGCGCCGACCGCGAGACCGTGATCAAGCTGCTCAACGAAGCGCTGGCCACCGAAATCGTCTGCGTGCTGCGCTACAAGCGGCACTACTTCATGGCCCAGGGCATCCACGCCGATCCGATCGCGCAGGAGTTTTTGCAGCATGCGAATGAGGAGCAGGGACACGCCGACCAGATCGCCGGACGGATCGTGCAGCTCGGCGGCGCGCCGAATCTGAATCCCGAGGGGCTGCTGTTGCGGTCACACTCCGAGTATGTCGAAGGGCAGAACCTGCTCGACATGATCAAGGAAGACCTGGTCGCCGAGCGCGTGGCCATCGACTCCTACACGGAGATGATCCGCTACGTCGGCGAGGACGACTACACCACCCGCCGCATGCTGGAAGGCATCCTCGCGGTCGAAGAAGAACACGCGGACGATCTGTCCAGCTTCCTCGCCGATCTCGACAAGGATTGGAAGACGAGGGATCGGACCACGGGGTAGCGCGCTCGCGGTTCGCCGCAGGGAATGTGATAAGTTTTGAGCCGTTGTTGCTGCCCGAAACGCCAATGTCACGACCTGCCGCCGAGCGCCACGCCCAGCTCCTCGATCAAATCATCCAGCCATTCGATCTGACGCACGATTTCGGACGCAAACGTGCGTACGAGGCGGCCATCGAATACGCGCGGCAGAACCTTGTCGAGGATCCGCACTGCAACGATTTCCTCAACGCCGCCGCCAAGCGCCTCGGCTTTGCCGCGGTGAACTTCGATACGCTCGAGAGCCGCGTCAAGCTGCCTCGCAACGCCTGGCTCGACGTCTGGATCTCCGACGAGGATGACGAAGTCGCCTTCACCGGCACGCGCGAAGGCATCCAGTACATGATCGACCTCCTGACGCAGCTCCGCGACGCCAGCGATCCGGAGCAGCACATCCACCTCGATCAGGGCGTCTTGCCGATGACTGAGAGCTCCGCGAATCTCGTGCTCTTCAAAGAGGAAGAGACGTGGTTCACGGGCGAGGGCGATGAGGGCGAAGCCGACGAGTATCCGGAGCGCGACATCGATCCGAAGCAGATCTACGCGATCCAGTTCATCCACTATCCGCCCGACGATCTCCCGATCAGCGCGCATCGCCTGTATCGCGTTCTTAAAGTGGAGCCCGATCAGGGCTACTCCGCGAGCGTGAAGGAGTTCGGCGGTTCCGAGAACCGCTACTTCCGCTTCACGTTCGTGGCCGACAACGACGAGAAGTTCACCTACAGCTTCCACCTCGACGATCCCGCCGTGAACTACTTCACGCACCGCGAGATCCTGAAGCTGGCCATGCGCGCGGTTTAGCCGCGCGGTAAACTGCGCCGTTCAATGATCCGGCAGATTGCAGTCATTGGGACCGGCACGATGGGACGCGGGATTGCGTACCTCGCGGCGGTGGCGGGGTATGAGACCGTCATCCACGATGCCGATGCCGGTGCGCTCGATGCGGCGAAGGCTTCGATCGAGTCGACGCTCGCGAAGGGCGTGGAGCGTTGCAAGGTGACTGCCGAGGTGTCCGCGGCGGCGACGGCGCGAATTCATCTCTCGCCCGATCTCGAGCCGGCGGTACACGGAGCCGATCTGGTCATCGAGGCGGTGCCGGAAGATGTCGATCTGAAGAAGAACCTCTTCTCGCAGGCGGATCTCTTCTGCGGCGAGGAGACCATCCTCGCCACCAATACCTCGTCGATCTCGATTTCCGATCTCTCGGAATCGGTTGAGCGGCGTGACCGATTCGTCGGACTCCATTTTTTCAACCCGCCGCATGTGATGAAGCTGATCGAGATCGTGCGCGGCGATCGGACGTCCGACGAAACCGTCGCTGAGGCTCGCGAAGTTGCCGAGGCCATGGGTAAGACCGCGATCGTCGTCCGCGACTCGCCCGGGTTCGCCACCTCGCGACTCGGCGTCGCCATCGGGCTCGAAGCGATTCGCATGCTCGAAGAAGGCGTCGCCTCCGCCGAGGACATCGATAAGGCGATGGAGCTGGGATACAACCATCCCATGGGACCTCTGCGGCTCACCGACCTGATCGGCCTCGACGTTCGCCTCGGCATCGCCGAGTATCTTTCCTCGACGCTCGGCCTGCGTTTCGATCCGCCGGAGCTCTTGCGGCGGATGGTGGCTGACGGCAAGCTCGGCAAGAAAACGGGAGAAGGCTTCTACCGTTGGCCGGCGTAGTCGAATGACCGGGGCCGAGTCGTACGGCGCGTTCGCCTATGCCTACGACCAAGCCCTCGGCGAACGCTACTTTCGATCCGTGCGCCGCTTGCTGGTGGAGAGACTCGATCGTTTTCCGGCCAAGGAAAAAACACATCTCGATGTCGCTTGCGGTACGGGGTTGGCGATGCCGTTCTTCGCCGCTCGCGGATTCGCGTCGACCGGTGTCGACATCTCGCCGGTGATGTTGAACGTCGCCCGCAAACGGGCGAAGACGCTGGTCCTCGGCGACGCGCGATCGCTTCCGTTTCGCGGAACGTTTGGGCGGATCACCTGTCTTTACGATTCACTCAATCACCTGCTCGATCCGCGCGATCTGGCGACAGCGTTTGCCGAAATCGCGAATGTCATGGATGCCGACTCGCTCTTCATCTTCGACATGAACCATCCGGAGATTTATCCCGCGGTTTGGGGGATGAAGGAGCCGTTCGTCGACGAAGGGCGCGACTTCCATCTCGAGATTGCTACGACCTATCGCCGCCGCGAGCTCCTCGGCCGCGCACTGGTGACGGGATGGGCAATCGTCGATGGCGATCGGATCAAGATCCGCGAACGTCACACGCAACGCTGCTACGAGCGCGACGAAATCATCGCCGCGCTCGCAGAGGGTGGCATCGATGCGATCGAGATCCACGAATTCGATCCGTGGAACGAAGGACGGATCGTGAAGCTGGTGTTCGTGTGCCGGAAAACGTAGCGCCGCCGGCTCGGCGGCTGGACCGCCAGCGGCTCGCTGGCAGTCCAGCTCTCACGCGCCGCCGAGCCGGCGGCGGTCCAGCCGGCGAGCCGCCGGCGCTACGTCGTTAGGCCTACTTACCTAGCACCGCATTCTTGAAGTCATCACCCATGGCCGGCTTCGGTCCGATCCATGTCGCGACGATCGCGTCCGCGGTCGCTTTGCCGGGGATCGTGCCCTTCACTTTTCCGTTCACTTCCACGATCGTGCCGGTGCCGGGGACGTAGGTGATGACGAGACGGTTGCCTTTCGGAATCGCGTCCATCAGCGAGCAGAGCGTCTTGAAGCCGCCCTTGACCTCGGCGGATGAATTCGGCGTGTTCGCGTCCAGGCCTTCCTGCCACGCTTCGCACATCTGATCCTTGCTGACGCTGTAGACGAAGTGCATGACCATGCGGCGCGGCGTGTCCGAGGCGAGGATCGACGAGGGATTCGACATCTTTGCCGGCAGGTAAAGTCCGCCGACGTAGACCTTGATGAAGAACTTCTTGCGCAGACCGGCGCCATTCAGCGCGAGAGTCTGGCCGTTGACGGTGGTCTTGTCTTCCATGTTCACGCCGGCGACATCGGCGGCGGACGCGGCGATCGGGACGAGCAGCATGAGGGACAGCAGCAGAGGGGTCATCTTCGGGCGCATTGAAGCCTCCATTCGTTGATTGGTTGTGGGACGGGACATCCTAGCACTGAGGCTGGAACAGCGGCCGGACTGCTAATGTTGCAGAGCACTCGCATGACGGTTCTCGACAAAAGCTTTCACATCGGCGGCGTTCTGATCGATCCGCCGCTCGCTCTCGCGCCGATGGCCGAGGTGACGGACACGTACTACCGCTCGCTCGTGAAAGAGCTGGGCGGCGCGGGTCTCGTCGTCTCCGAATTCATCTCCGCCGAGGGGCTGACGCGCGACAACACGCGCACGAAGGCGATGCTCGCGTTTGACGAGAAAGAGCGCCCGGTTGCGATCCAGATCTACGGCGGCGATCCCGATCGGATGGACGACGCGGCGGCAATCGTCGAGGAGCAGGGCGTCGACATCGTCGACGTCAACATGGGCTGCCCGGTGCGCAAGGTGGTCAGCAGCGGCGCCGGTTCGGCGTTGCTCAAAGACTTCGATCGTGCTGCTCGCGTGGTCGAGAAAATCAAGAAGCGAGTGAAGATCCCGGTCACCGTGAAAGTGCGCAAGGGGTGGGAGAGCGACGACGTCATCCCGCTGCTCAAGCGCTTCGAGGACATCGGCGTCGCGTCAATCGCCATCCATGGCCGCACGCGTAACGAGGCGTACACGGGCGCGAGCGACTGGGGCTACATCGCGCAGGCGAAGAGCGAGCTTGGGATTCCGGTATTCGGCAACGGCGACGTGAAAACGCCGGCGGACGCAATTCGCATGTTCGAAACCACCGGCGTCGACGGCGTGATGATCGGCCGCGCCGCGCTGCACAATCCGTTCATCTTCCGCGACATCCTCGCGCTCGTGAACGGCGTCCCGACCGGCAACGAAGTCGATCGCCGCATCGATGCCATGCACCGCTACCTCGCCAAGATCGACGGCGCGCCGCAGGTGATCAACTGGAAGCTGCACAAGGCCCGCACCGTGATCGGCTGGTTCTCGAAGGGCATCGCCCACGGCAAGGACATCCGCAACGGCCTCGCCGACATCACCTCGGTCGCCGACGTCCGCCGGCTGCTCGATGCCGCGCGCGTGCGAATGGCAGCGTGAATCAGTAGATTAGTAGATGAGTAGATTAGTGGATTAGGACAAATCGGCTCCGCTTCGTCCTAATCTACGAATCCACTAATCTACTAATCCACTGCTTGCCCTTTCCCGAACACATCGAACGAATCTTCGAAACCTTCCGCGTCCCTGCCGATACCAAAGCCGCGCTCTACGATCTCTACGTCTCCCTCGGCCACGAAGCGCTGGAGGTGTTCGGCGACATCGCCGAGTCGATCGATCCGTCGACGCTGCGGCCGGAGCAGTGCGGGGAAATTCGTTCGCAACTCGTCGAGCGCTATTTGACGCGCAATCATCCGTTGTGGCTGGAAGGAAAGCCGACGCCGAGTTTCTACCGTCCCCGCATCGTGGAAGGCCGCGCCTCGGGCGTTGCCATTCCGCTCGGCGAGATTCCATCGATCGATGTGAACCCAATCCCCGATGGCATCCCTGTTCAAGGAAGGAACGCGCATTTCGGCGGACGCAGCGAGACGATCTCCTTCGACGTGATTGCGCGCGATCTTCACGACGCGATCGCCCTCGGACGCGCGGCCGGACGCCAGCACACGCTTCCCGGATCCGCGGGGGCCACGAGCGGAACGACCGACGCGATGCATCAGATCGCGCTGCTGTGGGAGATCCAGCCGAACGTCTACAAGCCGGCCGCGGATCGCAATCGCGAGATCAGCAAGGTGTACCGCCGCCATCGCAACTGGCACGTCATCACCCTCGCCACTGCCATCGACTGGCTCCGCGCCAAATCGTTCCGTGTCTTCATCGTTCGCGGCGAAGCGCTGCCCGCAACGCACGAGGTGAACGCCGGCACGCTGTCGCCGTCGATCATCGCGCTGCACAACCGCACCGTTTCCACCGTCGCCCAATCGCTCAACGTCGATCTCCTCCCCGCCACGCGCGACGACGAACAACTCCTCGCCAACTCCACTGTCATGAACACCGGCCTGCAACAACACGTCGCGAAGTTCGGCGCGAGCGGGGCGGTGTGGCGCGTGGGGTAGCTGTCATCCTGAGCCGCCGGAGCGGCGTAGGCGGAGCCGAAGTCGCGTAGGACGGTCGAAGGACCCCCTCAGTGCTTGCCTCGTGCAAGAGCCGCCGCCTTTTCGGGTTAGCAGGAACGGGGTCCTTCGACCGTCCTGCGGCGTTTCGCGCTTCGCGCTCCAAGGCCTCCGGCGGCTCAGGATGACAGTGTCAGCATCTTCTCCATCAACGTGCACTCCAGTACCACGCCGTCCTCCAGCACCACCGGCGCGTCGGCGATCGCGGTGTAGCCGGATGACTCGTACAACGTCCCCGCGCTGCGCATGGCCACGAGTTGCAGACGGCGGAATCCTTCCGCCGCGGCGCGCTGCTCGGAGTGTTGCAGGATGGCCCGTCCGATTCCGCGGCGCCCGAACGACGGCATGACGAACATCGAGCGGATGCGCGCCGGTTCCGACGCAGGATCGAGTAATTCGTCTTCATTGCCCGACGCCGCCGAGCCGCTGTAGACCTTGCGACGCCGGCTCCAGCCGCCGCAGCCGATGATGGCGCCGTCATCGCCCGCGGCCACAAAGTACGTTCCATCGATGATCAGTTGCTCATCGGGACGGCAGATGTATTGAATCGCGCCGGCGATTTGCTGCGGCGTGTAGACATCGCGTCCGAACGCCTCCACCGATGCGCGCATGACCGACGCGATTGCCGTCACGTCATTCATGGACGCCGGGCGAATGTCGAAATCAGCCATGGGGACGCCAGAATACAGGCAGCGCCAGCCCTGTTCCACGGCTGTTCATGACCGTAGAAGCCATCGAAAAGCCGATCCGCCGCGTGGGGATGATCTCCCTCGGCTGCCCGAAGAATCTCGTCGATAGCGAGATCATGCTCGGCCAGCTCCGCGAGGAATCCGAGGTCGAGATCACGAATGATCTCGACGCCGCGGATGTCGTCATCGTCAACACCTGCGGCTTCATCGACGCGGCCAAGCAGGAGTCGATCGATACGATTCTCGAGATCGCCGACCGCAAAGGCCGCGGTGTGCAGCGCCTGGTCGTGGCCGGCTGCATGGTGATGAAGTACCGCGCCGATCTGCAGCAGGCCATTCCGGAGATCGATGCGTTCGTCGGCCTCGATTCGCTCGAAGCGATCACCGCCGCCGTTACCGGACGCACCGACGACGCCGCGCCGGCGAAGCGCAAGATGTCCGTCCGGCTCTACGAGGATCTGCCACGCGTTCTCGCGCAGGGAACGGCGCACGCGTACCTGAAAGTGTCGGAAGGGTGTTCGAATCCGTGCACGTTCTGCGCGATCCCGCAGATGCGCGGCAAGTTCCGCAGCCGCGCCATCGACTCGCTCGTTCGCGAAGCCCAGTCGCTGCAGGCCCAAGGCGTGAAAGAGCTCTGCCTCGTCGCGCAGGACACGACGCGCTACGGCGAAGACCTCGGCATCGCGAGCGGCCTGACGTCACTCGTTCGCACGCTTCTCGCGGAAACCGACTTCCCATGGATCCGTTTCCTCTACGCTTATCCCGGTTCGATCGACTGGTCGCTCTTCGAGCTGATGGGACGCGAGAAACGCTTCGTCTCGTATTGCGACATCCCGCTGCAACATGTGTCGGCAAACGTGCTGAAGACGATGCGCCGTCCCGGCTCGCCCGCGGAGTACCGCGCGATGGTGACGCGGATGCGCGATCTCGTTCCCGATCTCTCGCTGCGCACGACGTTCATCACCGGCCATCCCGGCGAGACGCCGCGCGATTTCGGCGAGCTGTACGAATTCACGGAATGGGCGCAGTTCGATCAGATGGGCGCGTTCGTCTACTCCGCCGAAGACTCAACCATCGCCGCCCGCATGCCCGAGACGCCGACGCGCAAAACGGCCGAACGCCGCCGCGAAAAGTTGATGCAGTTGCAGCAGGAGATCTCGCGCTCCCGCAACGAAGCGAAGCTCGGCCAGACCTTCGACGCGCTAGTTACCGGCGTCTGCTCCGAAACCGAGCATTTGTTGGAAGGCCGGCTCGTCGGCCAAGCGCCCGAGATCGATGGCCGGCTTCTCATCAACGACGGCATCGACCTCTTGCCCGCGGATCTTCCCGCCTTCGCCCGCGTCGCAATCACGGATGCGCATCCGTACGATTTAGTCGGCGCGGTCGTGGTCTGAATCCACCACCGAGGCACAGAGGACACAGAGAAACCCTCTGCGATCTCTGTGTCTCTGTGGTGAAAGACCCCTCACGTAACGATCGTCTGCTTCTCCGCCTGCCGCTTCCACCGATCGGTCCGCAGGATCTCGTCGACCGTCGCGAAGGCGATCTCGATCTCCTCATCGGTGGTATAGAAATGCGGCGAGAAGCGGACACCGGCCCCTGGGCGGAAGTCGCAGACGATGTCTTCGGCGTTCAATTCGTACGCGACTTCTTTCGCGTGCGGCATGAGCACGGAGACGGATCCGCCGCGGCGATCGGCTTCGCGTGGGGTGCGGAGCTCGAATCCGCGCGCGTCGGCGAGGTCGATGATCCGCTGCGTCTGGCGCAGCGATTTCTCGCGGATAATTTGCATGTCGCCGCCGCACGCCTCGGCCACGACTTTCGGACCCTCCCGTGCGGCGTAGAGCGCAGGAATCGGAGGCGTGCCGAGGGCGAAGCGGAGGGCGTCGTCGCGGAAACGCATCGGGGGCGGTTCGAAGCCGAAAGGATTTGCGTGCGCCATCCAGCCGGTGAAACTCGGTTCGAGTTTGGGGCGCAACTTCGGATCGACGTAGAGGAACGAGCCGCCAGGTCCGCCGCAAAGCCATTTCAGGACGCCGCCGACGGCGATCGGCACATCCCAGCCGGTCACGTCGACCGGAACGATGCCGGCGGATTGGAAGACGTCGAGCACCAGCGTCGCGCCCACTTCGCGGCAGCGTTTCGTGATCGCTTCCACGTCGATCATGTACGACGATTCGAAGAGGATGTGGCCGATCGGAACGATCTGCGTTCGTTCATCGATGGCTGCAAGCAGGCGATCGAGATCGAAGCCGAGACCGGAGGAATCGTGAGGAACCGTCACGATTTCCGCGCCGAGGCGGCGGGCGAGACGATCGTAGATGTATCGGACCGAGGGGAACTCGCCGTCGACGATTACCACCCGATTGCGCGGCGTGTCGTAATCGAACGACGACAGCACCACCGCCTCGGCCGTCGTCACGTTCGGCAGCATGACGACTGAGCCCGGCGGCGCGCCGATCAGCGGCGCGATGATGTCGCCGACCTCGATCGACATCATCCACCAGCGGTCGCCCCACGCGCGCACGCCGCGTGACGCCCACAAGTCCGCGTATTCGACGAGCGCGTCGCGCGTGGCCTCGGGCATCGCGCCGAGCGAGTGCGACACGAGGTACTTCGTCCGGCTCAGGATCGGGAAACGTTCGCGGTATCGGAGGAGCGGATCATTCATGCCTCGGTCACCGCGTAGTCGTCCCCATAGAATTTGCTGGTGATGCTGGTGTGAAACTGGATCGCCTTCACCGGCGGGTACTTCGGATTGGCGATGCACGGCAGCACTTCCAGCATCTCGTTCTCCCACAGATAGACGGCCATCGGAAACGACACGCGCGTGGCCGTGCGCTGGCGCGGATCGCGCGGCTTGCTCACGCGATGCGTCGTCGACGGGAAGATGTCGTTGCTGATGCGCTGCATGTAGTCGCCGGTGTTGAGGATGATGCTGCCCGGCGGCGCGGCGATGCGTACCCACTTCATGTTGCGGCGATTCAAAATCTGCAGACCTTCGACGCGCGGCGCGGGGAGGAACGTGAAGAGATCGATGTCCTCGTGGCCGAGGAGCCGCGCCGCGCCGGTGGCGTCATCGGCGTCGGAGACGGGCGGGTAGTAGTTGAGGCGAAGACCGAAGTTCGTGCCGGTGAGTTTTTTGTCGAAGAGATGCGCATCGCAGCCGAGGTAGGTGAGGAGACTCTGCATGATCGGCAGGATCAGTTTTTCGTGGCCTTCGACGATCCGGCGAAAAAATTCGGCGTCATCCTCGCTTGGCCAGAATAACTTCGTGTCTTCGAACGCGCGGCGGCAGAACACCCAACCTTCGACGAGGTCGGGATGCATGTTGCTCGTCTCCTTGATCGGGAAGTAGCCCTGATTGACGGAGCCGAATCGCTCGGCGCGAAAGCGCATTTTTTCGCTGAGCGCGAGACCGGTGAAGATGCGCTCGATCCTCCGCTCGGCCTCGGCATACAGACTCGGATCGACGCCGTGCCCGGTGAGGATTGCGAATCCGATCTCGTGCAGCGCGTCGCCGAGTTGCGTGGCGAAGGCGCGTTTGCCGGCGTCGCCGCCGTAGAGAAATTGGCCGATGTCCACAGTTCGAATCTGGAACTCGTCGTCGAACTGATCGCCGTCAAGTCCTTCGGCGAGCTGATAGTTCTGGCGTTTCTCGACCTGGTCGTAGCGGATGAAATCCTGGTTGGTAGCCCGGACTCCGTCTTCTTTCGTCTGCATGCGTGGAGCATAATCCCACGAAATGCTTGCAATACTCGACGGCGGCTGCCGCGTGGTGGGATTGAAGGACGGCAAGCCGGCCGTCGAAGGTGCGCTGCGAATCTGGAAGCACTTCGGAACCGCGGCCGGCGCAAGGGCGATCTCACTGCGGGTAATGGAGTTACCGGCAGGCGAGCGGGCGACTCTGCGCAATGAGGCCGCGGACGAAGTCCTCTACGTGATCTCCGGCTCGGGGCCAGGCCTTCGGTCCGACACCGGCATCTACCTTCCGCCGGCAACGTCGTTTGAGATCGCGGCAGACGAAACCTTGACCCTCGTCAGCTCGCGCTGCCCGGACGACGGCGCGAGGCTCGACGGCAATGAACTGGGACACGGCGAGCTCTTCGCGGTCGCGATGGAAGACCGGCCCGTGCAGCGCACCGGGGACCGCTGGTATCGCGAAGTCATCAACGATGACGCCGGCAGCACGCAGGTGACGCAGTTCGTCGGCGGAATCCCGCCCGGCCGCGCGCCCGATCACTTCCACCTTTACGAAGAGGTAATCGTGATCCTCGACGGCACCGGCGAGATGTGGGCGGGGACGTCGCATGCGCCGATCGAAACCGGGTCGTGCATTTTTCTGCCGCACGGGCAGGTGCACTGCGTCGAGAACCGCGGACTCGGGGAGATGCGGCTGCTCGGCGTTTTCTACCCGGCTGGCAGTCCCGCGGTTCGGTACTCGGCTGGAAGTTAGTCACGCGGAGGCGCGGGGGCGCGGAGGAGAATCGGCTAGTGCGCGGCTGCGGTGGCGAGCCGGCGTTGTGCGTCCGCCGCTAGCGATGCTTGCACTTCTTCGTCGCCGATGCGGGGTTCGTCTTGCGGATGGGCGAGGTAATAGCCTTGCAGGAGGTCGACGCCGAGGTCGCGGCACCATTCGTATTCTTCGACGGTCTCAAGGCCTTCGGCGAGCGTCTTCGCGCCGATTTTTCCGGCGAGGTCGACGAGCATTTTTACGAGGTCCTGTTTGATTGGCTCGTCGGCCAGCGTGGAGACCAGGCCTTTGGTGATTTTTAGGTAGTCGGGGGACAGCGCGGCGATCGCTTCGAGTGAAGCGTAGCCGGAGCCGGCGTCGTCGATCGCCACTTCGATCCCTTTGTCGCGGAACTCATCGAGAAGACGGCGGAAGACGGCGTAATCCTCGATCGCTGCCCGCTCGGTCAGTTCGAAAACGAAGTGGCCGCGATGCTCGGAGAAGAACGACACCATCTCGTGGATGCGGAACTCCGACTCCTCGAACATTTCCGCTTCGAGATTGAGGAGGTACTTGCGCCCGGTGAGGTCAAAGGAGCGGAGGCGTTTCAGGGCGTTCTCGAGCGCGACGGTTTCCAGCGCCCACGCCAGCTTCGCGTCGCGCGCGAAGCCGAAGAGCATGTCGGAATTGCGAAACGACGAATTCGGCGCGCCGCGCGTGAGCACTTCGTAGCCGAAGACGTTTCCTTCCTGCGCCCAGACGATCGGTTGAAAGAGCGTCGTCACGCGTTTGCGGCGGATGATGTCGCGCAGCTCGCGCGTCAGCTGCTTCTTGCGCTGCTGCTCGGCGTCGCGCACGGCGTCGCCGGCGGTCTGCATCCCCTGGTAGACCTGACGCTCGAGGCGGATCTGCGGCCGGTAGTCGATGCGCGCCGCCCCGACGAAAAATCCGATCTGTCCCTGCTGCATGGCCGGGAAGCGCTCGCGCATCGCGGTGATGAGCTTCTCGCGAACGTCGTTGGCGACGGTGTCGAAGGCCGCCTCCTGCCGCAGGTCAGTGCCGCGCGATTCGAAGAAGATGTAGAAGCTGGAGCCGCCCACGAGGTTCGCGGCTACGAGCGCCTTCGGAAAGCGCGCGCGCGCCTCGCCCACAACGGCCTCGCCGGCGCAGCGCAGGAACTCGTCGAAGAAGGCCCAGCCGTACTCCGCCTCGATCTGCTCGAACTGTTCGATGTCGACGTAGACGATGCCGATCTCGCTCTGTTCGATGAGCATTTCCTTGAGCCGGCTGAGAACCATCGGAACGGTGGGCAGTCCGCTGGCGCGATCGAACAGCATGCTCTCGGATGACTTGGCAGCCTCGGCGCCCGGAACCGGCTCCCGATGTTTCCGGTGCAGAAGGGCGCCGATGCGCTTGACGACTTCATCGCGGTTGAATGGCTTGACGAGGTAGTCGTCGGCGCCGAGCTGCAATCCCGTCAGCCGGTCCTTCACGTCGCCGCGGCCGGTGACGAGCACGACGGCGATGTGCGACGTCCGCTGCACCGCTTTCAGCGCCTGGCAGACTTCCCATCCGCTGCGCTTCGGCATCATGACGTCGAGCAGGACGAGATCGGGAAGCCGCGCCTGGGCGATGGCCAACGCCTCTTCGCCGTCGCGCGCCGTCAACACTTCGCAATCGAGCGGCCGGACGAAGAGAGTCAGCAGTCGCTGAACGTCCTCATCATCGTCGGCGATCAGCAGCACGGGCCGCTCAGACATCGTTGGGCAATGATATTGCGTGAATCGTGCCCTGGAGGCAGGGGGATGACGCAGGGAGGTGAGGCAGGGATGAGGGACGAGGGACGAGGGGAACTGCGGCCGGCGACTAGCGCAGCGCGGAAAGCAGGAACGCGACAACGGCGAGCAACGAGCAAGGGCAGGTCCGAAAAGACTGGTGCTTCCCTCGTCCCTCGTCCCTGCCTCATCTCCCTGCCTCATCTCCCTCGTCCCTGTGTTAAGTTCCCACGCCGCAGTTGATTGGAGAGACATGATCAAATTCGGGACCTCGGGGTGGCGCGGCATCATCGGAGAGGATTTCACCTTCGACAACGTCCGCATCGCCAGCCAGGGCATCGCAAATTACCTCCGCAAATCGAGTCAGAAGGGACGCGGCGTCGTCATCGCGTACGACACACGGTTCCTCTCCGAAAAGTTCGCATCGGAAGCGGCCCGCATCCTCGCCTTCAACGACATCCAGGCCTACCTCTGCACGCGCGACGTTCCCACGCCGGTGGCGTCGTTCGAGACGGTGCGGCGCAAAGCGATGGGCGCGATCAACTTCACCGCCTCGCACAATCCGCCCGAGTACAACGGGCTGAAGTTCTCGACGTCGAACGGCGCGCCGGTGCTGCCGGAGATCACGAAACAGATCGAGGACGAGATCAACAAGGTTGCAGCCACAGGCCAGCGTGTCGATGTCTACGAAAAGGCCGAGCTGATCGAGGAGATCGATCCGAAGGACCGTTACCTCGATGGGTTGAAACAAAAGGTCGATGTCGACACGATCCGCAAGAGCGGCCTTCGTATCGCCATCGATTCGCTCTTCGGCACGTCACGTGATTACCTCGACTACTTTCTCCTCGAGTCGGGTGTTGAGGTGAAGATCATTCACAACTATCGCGATCCGTACTTCGGCGGCTTCTCCCCCGAGTGCAATGAGAAGAACCTCGGCGAGCTTCGCAAGGTCGTCACGGACGAAGGCTTCGACCTCGGCCTGGCCACCGACGGCGACGCCGACCGCTTCGGCATCATCGACGACCGCAATCGCTTCGTCTCGCCGAACGTGATCCTGTCGCTGCTGGCGATCTACCTCAAACGTGAGCGAAAAATCCCCGGCGGCTTGGCGCGCTCGGTCGCAACGACCCATCTCATCGACGCCATCGCGCGCAAACTCGACGTTGAACTGCACGAGACGCCGGTCGGCTTCAAGTACATCGGCGAGCTGATTCTCGCCGACAAAATCGCCATGGGCGGCGAGGAGAGCGCGGGCATGTCGATGTACCGCCACCTCCCGGAGAAGGACGGCATTCTGGCGTGCCTGCTCGTCGCGGAGATGGTCGCGCACACCGGCAAGAAACTGAATCAACTGATCGAGGAGATGTACGAGGAGTTCGGCTACTTCTACTCGAAGCGGATCGACATGAAGTTGACGCCGCAACTCAAAGAATCGCTCGCCGAAAAGCTCGCCAATCCGCCGAAGTCGATCGACGACTTCACGGTTCGCGAAGTCAACAAGACCGACGGCGTGAAGCTGATTTTCGACGACAGCACGTGGCTGCTTTTTCGTCTGTCGGGAACGGAACCTGTCGCGCGCATTTATGCGGAAGCGTGCAGTCCGAAGGATTTGAAACACGTGCTCGACGCGGGGAAGAAGTGGGCGCTTTCGTGATCGAAAAGCAAATGTTGAATGGTGAATGTTCAATGTTGAATGTTGAATGCGGCTTCGCACTGCGCGACATTCGTTCTCTCATTCAACATTCAACATTCAACACTCAACATTCAACATTTCGCTTTTCCTGATGCGCTACCCCTTCCAAAAGCACTTCCTCGTCTGCATCGGCGGACGTTGCGGCAATCCCGATCGCGGCATCGAGCGAGGGGAGTTCATCCACGCGGAGCTGAAGGGACACAACAAGAAGATGGGGCGCAAGCCGCTGGTGCGCGTCTGCACGGTGTCGTGCCTCGACCTCTGCGACCACGGTCCGAACATGATCGTCGACGGCGACGTCTACTCGCACCTGACGCGCGAGCTTGCGCGCGAGGTCTACGCCGGCGTGATGGGCGACGGGCCTCGGCGCGATGATCTTCAACTCAGCGAGGCCGAGTTCCAGTCCGGCGCCAGCGCGGCGGTGAAAAAGTAGCGATGCGCCGCGCGATGATCGCGATCGCGCTGCTGCTGGCCGCGTGTACTCGCGAGGCGCCGCCAAAGTCGTTCGTCCTGGCCACGACTTCGAGCCTCCAGGGATCCGGCGTCCTGGAGCTTCTGCAGGTCGAGCTGAAGCGCGACACCGGCATCGAGATCCATCCAGTCGTCATCGGCTCGGGACAGGCGCTGCAGCTGGCGGCGCAGGGGCAGGCCGACGTCACGATCACCCACGATCCAGGCGCGGAGAAACGCTTCGTCGCCGCGCACAAGCCGCGGCTCTACCGGCAGTTCATGTGGAACGACTTCGTGATCGTCGGACCGATGGACGATCGCGCGGATGTTGCGCATGCGCGGAGCGCGGGCAACGCGTTCGCGCGCATTGCGAAGGCGCACGCCGTGTTCATGTCGCGCAACGATCAGTCGGGCACGTACGCGAAAGAACGCGCTATCTGGCGCGCAGCGTTGGCCGTTCCCGAATTTAATCCGGGATATCTGAAGATGGGGCAGCCGATGGCGGCCTTGCTCCGTTCCTCAAGCGAGATGCAGGCGTACACGCTCAGCGATCGCGCCACATACGAACAGCTCGCCCCATCGCTGCGCTTGCGCTTGCTGTACGCGGGCGATCCATTCCTGCGCAACGTCTACTCAGTCATGTTGATCTCCGGCGATTCCAACGCGTCGACGTTTGTCGAATGGCTGTTGCATGGACGCGGACGATCATTGCTCGACGCGTACTCGATCCAGGGCCATCGCGCCTTCCACCTCCTCTAACTCCGCCTCTCCGCGCCCTCCGCGTGAACGGTCCCCCTTTTGCACTTCGCCGCTCCGGAGGGTTTACCGATGTTGAAGCGCACATCATTTCTTGCAGTGGTTTTGATGGGAGTACTCGCCGCCGGTTGCGGCTCCGGCGGCCTCGGCGCGTCCGGCAACAGCGTCTCGCTCGATCAGGAATGGCAACTCGGCAATCAGATGGCTGCGCAGGTCGCGCAGCAGATGCAGCTCAGCAATGACGCGACCGCGAAGGCGTACCTGACGTCCGTCGGCGAACGGATCCACGCAACGACTCCGCTTGCGGATCGCCCGTTCACGTTCGATATCGTCAACGATCCGAACGTCAACGCATTCAGCATTCCCGGCGGACACATCTACATCAACGCCGGCCTCATCGCGCAGGCGGACAAGGCCGACGAACTGGCCGGCGTGGTGGCGCACGAGATCAGTCACGTCGTCGCCCGGCATGTCATCAAGCAGGTGGAGACGCAGCAGGAGATTGGCGCGATCGGCGCCATCCTTCTCGGACAGAATCCGAACGGATTGCAGCAGCTACTGGCGCAGGTGATCGCCGGCGGCGCGATGGCTCGTTTCAGTCGCGCTGACGAGAAAGAAGCCGACGATCTCGGTCTGCAGTTCATGACCAAGGCCGGCTACGACCCGCACGGCATGCTGGACATGTTTCAAAAACTGCTCAGTCTCGAGAAGGGCGGCAACAGCTCCGTCACGCGCTTCTTTGCCGACCATCCGGGCACGCAGGACCGCATCAACGACATCTCGGGCCGGATCGCCAAGATGGGCAATCCGACCGGCATCGTCGACGACCCGGCGTATCACTCGAATTTGAAGGATCGCGTAGCGAGGTAGGGAGTGCGTGGGCCGCGACTCGCGGCCCACGCGTTTCAGAACAGTTCGTTGATCGGCTGATACGTTCCGTCCTTCGCGAACGGGACGTATTCGAATCCGCGGTTGAGCGGGTCGTCGTGGCGGACGGTGGTGTAGTCGATGCCGAGGGCGGAGTAGAGGGTCGAGGTGACGTCCTCGGGGCGGATGTCGCGATTCGCACTCCATCCGTAGTCGCTGACGCTTCCGCCGGTTGCGTCGGTCTTTCCAATGACCTGACCGCCGCGAACGCCTCCGCCGGCCCAGACCGTGGTCATGCGCAGGTTGTGATCGCGGCCGCCCTGATTGTTGAGAACGCCGACGGTGCGTCCGAACTCGGCGACGACGACGACGATCGTCTCGTCGAGCAGGGTCTTTCCGGCGACGGAGCCCGGCATCGACGACAGATCGGCAAGCAGCGACGCGTAGGCGGGATCGAACTGCGCCATCTGCGTGTAGAGCGAATTCACGCCGTTCGCCGGCTTGTCGTAAATGCCGCTGTGATGATCCCAGCCGCCGAGGGTGGCCTGGACGAAGCGCGTGCCCTTGCCGGCCGCGACGAGATTGCGCGCGACGATGAGCGAATCGCCGAACGTCGTCGCACCGTACTTCGTGTGTTCGGTGGGCGAGAAGCTGAAGGTGGCGTTGATGTTCGGCGCGTCCATCAGCGCCTTCGACTGCGTGTAGAAGTCATTCATGTCGACCGACGCTTTGCCGAGAATCCCGCTGCTGCGGTTCGCGTCGAGCGAGTGCAGAAACGACCAGCGGTCGGAGAAGCGCGTCACGCCGTCCGGATGCGCGATCGTCGGAAGACCAGTGGCTGCCGGCACGACCTGGAACGGCGCGTACGACGCGGGGAAGTACCCGGACGACGGAATGCCCGAAGAGTTCAGAGCGATGAAGCCCGGAAGAACGTCGGTCGGCAGGCGTTTGATCTGCGACTCGAGCGCGACCACGGCGCCGATGTGCGGCGCGATGGCGCCGGTGGCGCCGCCGGGATTGCGCGCGATCTGCGCCCACGATTGTCCGAGCGTGTGGACTGCGGCCCACGAAAGTCCTGAGCGGACAAACGCGATCTTGCCGAGTTGCGCGGCCGTCATCGGCATCAGCCCCTGCGGGAAACGGACGTTGTTGTTGTCGTACGAAGTCGGATTGAAATCCGACGGCGTCCACGCGCCCTCTTTCAGGTCCCAGGTGTCGATGTTGCTCGGAGCGCCCGGCAGGAAAATGAAGATGGCGTTCTTGGCGGTGTTGTGGAGGGTAACGTTCGGCGCCGTCGTGGCAGCCTGCAGAAGACGCGGGCTGAAGACGTCGGCAAAAAAGGAGGCCACAAGGCCCGTGCCGGCGATCTGCATGAAGCCGCGGCGCGAAAAGCCTTCGCTTTTGCCCAGCGGAAATCCGCTTGCCTTGGTGCAGTCAGGGCACTCGATGGTGCTCTTGGGAAGTCTCGGCTTTGCCATTGTCGTCAGTCCTTAGTTGAACAGAAACTCGACGGAGTTGAGAAGCACCCACTGCAGGTCTTCAGTCTTGTTTTGGAGCGTGCCGCTCTTCAGATACGCGACCGCCTGTGTCTTCTCGGCCGCCGTCGGATAGCGCGACAGCGTGTAGAGATAAAGCTGATCGGCGATGACATTCGGGTCGGTCGTCGCCGCCAGTGTTTTCGCGACCGTAGAATTCGCCGTGTTCTTGTGCGTGCGATTGACGACGACGGTCCCGTCATTCATCAGCGACAACGCCTGCGCGATCGAGCTGTCGTTCGAGCGCGCCTGATCGTCGCGATTGCCGCGTCCGAATTCATCGAGGAAGCGGCCATAGACGTTGTTGCGGACCTCGAGTGTGTCCGGGAGCTTCATAGCCGAGGTCACCGCAGGAAGTCCGCCGGAGATGTTGTAGGTAACCGGAACGCTGGTCGCCTTCGCGATCGCGTCGAGCATCGACTCCGCCATCAGACGGCGCGGGATATGACGCGCGTAGTACGGCGTCCAGGACTCGTTCCATGTCGCGGCGGGGTATTGCGTCGAGAGCTGGTACGCGTTGGACATCACCATCGTGCGCAGGATGGCGCGCAGGTCGTAGTGGTTCGTCGTGAAATCGTTGGCCAGAAGCGTCAGCAGGTTGGGATGGTTCGGCTGAAGCACCTGTCCCGCCGGGAGATTGTTCGGGTCGAGCCGCGCCGGATCGATGTTGTTGGCCGGCTCGACGATGCCGAGTGCGAACAACTCTTTCCAGAGATAGTTCACGGTGGCGATCGCAAACTGCGGCTGCGCCGTCAGGATGCGTCCATACGCGTCGCGCCACGGTTCGCCGGCGCGCGGCTGCTCACCGGTCGCGAGATAGGCGGGATTGACGCTGGTCTGCGTTCCGATCGGAACGCGCGAGGTCTTGTTGCCGGAGTTCGTGTTCAGGTTGTACGCGCCGTTGGCTTTGTCGCTGATCGTGAAACTCGATTGGTTGTCGCCCGGCGTCGTCCGTCTGCTGGTGCCCCGCGAGAAGAACGCGGCGTTGCCCCAGAAATCGTAGCGGGCGTGCGACTTCAGATACCAGTTGACGGATTCGAGATGGCCGAGGCCGTTGTGGCAGGAAAGGCACTGCATCGGCATGCCGAGAAACATCACGCCCGACTCCGCTGCGAGATTGTCGTATGTGTCCTGCGCCGGTCCGTTCGCCTGAATCTGGCGCACCCAGAAATTCGCGGCGCCGGTGGTGAAGGTGTCGCCCGATGCGCCGATGATCTCGCGCACCATCTGGTCGTACGCTTTCTTGTTCTTGATGGAGTCGTGAATGTACGTGTAGTACGCGTTGCGGCCGGCCGGCAGCTCGCGGCTGCTCGATGAGACCTGGACGTTCTGTACGAGATCGCCGAACCACATCGTCCAGCGGTCGACGAATGCATCCGAAGCGAGGAGCGCGTCGATCGTTTTCGTGCGCTTATCGGCCGACTTGTCGTTGAGGAAACCCTGCACCGAGGCGGGATCGGGGATCTGGCCGGTCAGGTCGAGATTGATCCGGCGGAAGAACTCTTCGTCCGAGGAGAGCGCCGACGGCACAATCCCGTCAATCTTCATCTTTCCGAAGATTTCGGTGTCGATGTAGTTGACGGACGGCGGATATGACGACGTCCCGTTGGACGGCGGCTCGACCGCCCGGCGCCGACCGCTCGGAGCGACCGCCTCGGCAGTGACAGAGAGCTGGTGGTAAAGACCGGCCTGCTGCTCGTGCGGGGAGCGGAGGTCGAAGGGGCCGAACGGGCACGTTTCCTTTTCAGCGCCGAGGAGGAGCGTCGGCGCGACGACCGCAAGTGCTATCCATTGTTTCATGGCGTTTTTGACTCCCGTCACACACGAATGTTTACATCGTACGCCGGTGTCACTCGGCTGACGTGTCGCGGGTCACGCAACCGGCTCGACTTCGTGCAGTTTGCGGATGTCGACGGAGACGGTGCCGTCGGGATCGAGCGGGTTGAACATGTTCCGGAACCTGGCGCCCCAGACGATTTCGTCGGCTTTGTACGACGAGCGTGTGTGCACGGTCTGCGAGAACGTTTCGTCGAAGCCGTTGAGCAGGATGAGCAGCTCCGCGTCGAGTGCGCGCAGGTCGTTGGGCGAGCAGCCGCTGAGCGGGCTCGTTTCGTCGATCGGATGGACGATGGTCCAGGCCAGCGGAAAGAAGACCACCCGTTCGCGCTCGAGTTTGAGCGGGATGAAGTCGCGGTCGGTGGCCTGACCGCCGCGCCTGCGCCGCGCCAGCAGCACCTTCGCTTCCATCTCCACGATCTCGTTGCGCTTCTTGTTGACGATGCGGAACATGAGCGCGGTCTTATCGCGGTACGGCGCGATCACCGCCACCTCACTGAACGCGATCTCGGCCCGTGGCCGCGCGAATCTCGCGAACATGATGCCGGCGATGATGGAGAAGCCTAGTAGCCCGACCAGCGACTCGAGCGCGACCATCACGTTCGCGGCGAACGTGACTGGAACGATGTTGCCGTAACCGATCGTTGCCAGCGTGTGAACGGAGAAGAAGAATGCGCGAGTAAAGCGCTCCATCGGGGCTTCGTTGCTGAATCCCGTGAGCGCGCCCGCACCGCACGCAACGAACGCAACGGCGAAGAGTGCATTCAGGACGACGTACGCGGCGGCGACGTAGCCGAGGAACTTCGGCCAGCTGATGGTGAGGAAGTAATGGTAGGCGGAGAGCGCCTCCCAGTATCCGAGCCCTTCGCGGCGAACGTTGAAGGTGCCGTCGCGATTCAGCAGACGCTTGCGGCTGTCTCGAGAGACGACGCTGCCGAAGCCGAGGTCGGCATTGGGATCGTCGGTCGGGACGGGCCGGAGGTCGGCAGACATGGGTTGGTAGATTAGTTGATTCGTGGATTAGTAGATTGGGAAAGGCGTGGGGAGTCGATCAGGAAGACAAATACCCTCTAATCTACTGATCGACTAATCCACTAATCGACTAGTGAATCAACGACACCGCGATCGCGAGCAGAAGCAGGATCACCACGCCTAACGACACCCACATCGCCTGCACGGTGGGGCGATGCATGTTGACCGTCTCGCGGCGCTCGCCCAGCAGATACTGGAGATATTCGACGCGCGGCTTGACGCTGGCGACTTTCTCTTCGAGATCGGGATAGATGACCTGGTTGATGTCCGGAACGATGATCACCGGGATGAACGTGGCGCCGCCGGCGCGGGTGACGTAGCCGGTGAGCAGATCGTTGTGCGGCTGATCGCCGTCGGCCACGAGGCAGTGATAGACGGTGGTCGATTGCAGAACGGAGAGCGCCTTGCCGGCCACGCTGCGCGCTTTGTACGAGTTCACGACAGCTTCCGATGTTTGCCTCAGGATCTTTTCGTTGAGATCGTGAACCCGCGTGAAGATGAAGACCGTTTCGCCGGCGGCGAAGGAGATCTTCTCGGCCCGGCGGTAGATGATCTCGCCGTAGCTCCGCCAGTCCTCCTCGGTCAGGTCGGTCGTGAATCCTTCCTCGACAAGGCGCGCCATCAGGCGGGTTGCGGGATCGGAGTCGGCGGGTGATTCAGGCGGCTTTTCAGCTTTCAGTTCTTGCATACTTTTCAACGAGCCGGATCAGATCCGGAAATTCGAACGGTTTGCCGAGGTAATCCTCGGCGCCGCACTGCTTCGCTTTTTCAGCGACGTCGCGGTCGCCGGAGAGAACGACGTAGGGAATGGAGCGGGTTTCGGGATCTTGTTTCAGCGCGCTGCAAAGTGCCTCACCGTCCATCCCCTTGATGGTGAGATCCGCGAAAATCATTTGCGGATGCAACTCCTTCGCGCGCGACAACGCAGTGGTACCGTCGGCGACGACCTGGCAGTCGCGCCCGTTGCGCTGCAGTACCAGCGCGACCAAACGCGCCACCTGCGGATCGTCTTCAACGACAAGGATCAACTCATTGCTCCTAATCGAAACGCACTCGCAACCGCTTGCGAAGATGACCTGCGACGGCTCCTGCCAAACAGCCGAATGTGTTCCATCCTGCATCTTCCCAGCCTGTCACTCGTGTCGGTAGTGCGCTCTGCCACGCCACGAGGCCCAACGCAAATGTCAGGCCCACTGCCAGCGTCAGCAGATACGTCCGAAGGCGATGCCCCTCGCCGCCGTCGAGCGCGAGGAAGGCGAGCGCACCCCACGGCATGAAGAAAAGGATGTCGGCGATTCCCGGCGCGGCGGTGGCCAGGATGGCGTCGTTCGAGACCGCCCCCCGGTCGTAGCGGTGAATCAGCGAAACCACTTCCGGGATGGTGAGCTGCCGTTTCTGGTACGCGCGCCCCGAAAGCATCGCGATCAGGGCGGCCATCGCGACCGACAGAACGACGAGTAAGGCAACGGTCACCCAGCGCGGTATGAGGATGGTGCGGATGGTCGCCTTGCCCACGCCGGCGATTAAACCACGGTCCGTGAATCGCCTCCGAACGCCGTAAATTTTCGTGAGCGAGGCATCAATCAGCGGTCGTTCGTGGACCAGAGTCTGAGCCACCGGCACACAAAGTGACCCGTGAAAATGTAAGAAAGGGTCACGGTATGAACAGGACTCCGACCGTGTTTTGTGGTTTTTTCTTTAAGAATCAGCAACTTAGAGTTGTAACAGATCAGTGGCAGCGCGGTTGCTCTGAGAAGCCGCAATTCCGTCAATCCGGCTAGTTTGTCTAACAGTTTTTTCACACTAACTTAGGAGAGGGACCCAGTACATGAAGAAAGCTTTGGTCTTCGTTTTTTCAGCAGCTCTCGCCACCTCGGCCTTCGCTCAGGGTAATAACGACAATGAATTGAACAAGGGCAACGGCCACGGTCAGGTGAAGAATGAGGCTGGTCAGGCGGCTAGCAACGGCAACCTGGTTTACCACAGCGGTGGCAAAGTCATCCGCAATGCGCACGTCGTCATGATCTTCTGGGGCTCGTTCCCGTCGGGTTACACGACGGCGATGCAGAACTTCCGCAACCAGTTCGGCACGACCGGCGAGTACAACACGATCACCCAGTACACGGGTATCGACGATGCGACCGGCACCACCGGCGCGATCGCCCTCTCCAACCTGGCCGGCAGCTCGAGCCTGGACTACTTCGACACCTCCACGCCGCCGGTCAACTGCACCGACGCCGTCGTTCAGGCCGAAGTGAAAAAAGTCATCGCCGCGCAGGGCACTACGGACTACAGCGCCATCTACGAGGTCTTCATCCCGTCCGGCTCGTACTCTTCCGACGGTAGCTCGACCTCCTGCGGCGGACCGAACCTGGCCTACTGCGCCTACCACTTCAACTACACCGACGGCGCCGGCAAGCACGTGAAGTACTCGATCGAGCCGTGGGCTGGTTGCTCGGGTTGCCAGGCGTTCGGCAATACGTCGCTCGATCAGGAGCACTTCGTTTGCCACGAGACGCGCGAGGCCGTCACCGACGCCCTCGGCAATGCATGGTTCGACCGCCGCGGCAACGAGGCGGACGACAAGTGCGCATGGACCCCGGCTCCGTTCATCGGCACCGGCGGCTTCGGCTACCAGTACGAGTGGTCGAACGCCAACGGCGGCTGCATCAAGACCCGCTGATCCCACTCTCATCGCAACGAAAAGGCCTCGCGCGAGCGAGGCCTTTTTTCGTTAGCGGCGAAGCCGCGCGTTAACAAGCTTCATTCACTGCTTTCGCTGACTGTCCCACGTCTTCTCGTTTTCGGTGATGTCGAAAAAGACGGTGTGCTGGGAGTGGTCGGGCAGCTCGATCTTGACCACTTCATATCGGCGCATCGCGGAGCTTTCGCCGGCATGGGCGATTCCGCCGCCGGTCCTGCGGAAGCGTCCGAATCGATCGAAGATCCAGTGATTCTGAAAGTCGATCCCTTCGTTCGGCGCGTCGGCCGGGACCGTTACGGCGGTCTCGGGCGAATCGCCGGTGTGATCGACAAGCGCCTCGGCGGAAACGGCGGCTGGTTTCGGCGCGACGGCTGCGGGTGCGATGACGGGCGCCGGCTGCGGCTTCGGCGCGCACGCAACAACAACGGCGGCGACGGTGAGAATCAGTTGTCTGCGCATGATTGCGGCGTCAACGACTCGGATCTGACAAATCTTCCGCCAGCCGCACGTACGCGTCGTAGCGCGCCCGACTCAGCTCGCCGGCTTCGGCGCGCTCTTTCACGGCGCATCCCGGCTCGTGAAGATGCGTGCAGTCGTTGAATCGGCAGTACTCGCCGGGCTCGGCGAATTCGGGGAAGTAGTCGCGCAACGTTTCCGGCGTCAGGTTCCAGAGGCCGAACTCGCGGATGCCGGGCGTGTCGATGAGATATGTGCCGCCGCCGAGGTCGTGAAGGGTGGAGGCGGTGGTGGTGTGGCGGCCGGTGCCGCGTTTGTGAAGTTCGCCGGTGGCGATGTCGAGGCGTTCATCGAGCGCGTTGAGGATCGACGACTTGCCGACGCCGCTGTGACCGACCAGAGCGCACGTTTTTCCTTCGACGACGGCGCGCAGTTCGGCGATCCCTTCATCCGCCTTGACGGAAACTGCGATCACGGGAACGCCGAGGGTGCGATACGGATCGAGCGTGGCCAGCTCGCGGGCGCGCTCAGCGTCATTGAGCAGATCGATCTTGTTGACGCAGATCGCCGCCTGCGCGCCGCCGCGTTGGATGGCGATGAGGAAGCGGTCGATGAGCCGCGGCCGCAGCGGCGGCGCTTTCACCGATACGACGTGGATGACGACGTCGATATTGGCAGCGATGAGTCGCTGCACCCGGGGATTGAGCGGATCGGGACGCGAGAGCACGGTGCGCCGGGCCAGTACACCGCTGAGCCGGCAGACGCCATCGGAGAACTCGGTGACCACGCGATCGCCGACGGCCAATGCGCTTTTCTGGCGTTTCGCGAGCTCCGGCGGAACGGTGCAATCGAATTCGTGCTCATCGTGGAAGAGGCGGCAACGTCCGCTGCCGATCGAGATGACGATGGCGGCATCGCGAGGATCGGCGTTCGCTCCGTCTCCCCACGCGCCGGTTTCGATGACGCCGTCATCGGCGTCGGCCGCCTTGCGCCGCTTGCCACCACGCCGGGCGGCCGGTTCATCCCAATCGTCATTTTCGCGGCCGCGTTTTTTCACCAAGACGCCTTGCTACTGCACGCCTTCTTTGAAGGGGATCAGCGGATCGATATCGACCGGAACGTTGTTCGCCGCATCGAGCGCGCTGCGAAGGTCGGCCGGCATTTTGTCGTACTTGTTGAACCACGCCTCGGCACGCGCACGGTCGCCAGTCGCTTCGATTTCGAGAAGCTCCTTCGCCAGCGCGGCCAGCGTGTCGGGCATCTTCGCGTAGTCGATCACATACCGCCCCGAAGCCGCGCGCGTGATCGCACCCTTCTCCGAGAGGTAGTTGAACTCCATCATCTCCGCGCGGCCATGTGCCTCGGCCGTTCCAAAACGAACGGTGCGGAAGATCCCGGCCACGTACGACGCGTAGTACTCCTCGAGGCGCTCTTTCGGCAGCGCTCCGTGGTCGACGAGCCATTTCAATCCGAACATGCCGGTGACGTCGGCTTTCGCTTCTTCCAGCCCCGAGTATGCCGGTCCGATCGCTTCGCGAATGTCAACGTGTTGACCACCCCTGCGCGCGAAGGCCGGCCCAAGGCCGTGACAGATCTCGTGCATCATCACCGCGGCCAGATAGCCTTCGCCCGAAGCCTGCGCGGCCTGATCGGGACGCATGACCAGTTTCGCGACCGGCAGGATCACGTAGTTGACGCGCGCGTCGGTGAAGTTCTTGAAGAAGATTTTCTTCGAGCCGACTTTCTCGTGGATACGCGGATCGTTCGGGAGATTGTCGGCCGCGGCCTGATATCCGTGGCGAAGATCGCCGGCGCGGAACGGCGCGTCCATCACTTCCATCGGCGACTCCAGCCCTTTCTTCGACGGACGATCCTCGGCCGGCAGCGGCAGCGCGTCCTGAATGTCGGGGACGTACTTTTTGAACACGGCCAGCTTCGCAGACTCGCTCTCGTTGCGCACGAGTACCGACGCTCCGTAGGAAGTTTTGATGCCGAGGAGATCGTCGAGGTAGGTTTCGTAGGGCGCGAAGATCAGATCGAATTTCGGATCCTTGAGGCGAACCCAGGCCAGATCGCTCGGGTAGTAGTCGTCGGTCAGCAAGGCAGTCGCGCGCATGCGAAGGTAGTTCGCGAACGCTTTGTCGTCGCTGGCCGCGGCCGCATTGCGCAGATGGCGCGCGGCGGACACAAGCCACTTCTTGTACTTCACGTGATATGGCGTCGTTTTCAGCCGCAGCGGGTTGCGGCTGGCGATTTCGACGACGGTGCGCTCGTC